>JAYUGV010000415.1:0-2613 GCA_043767565.1 Anaerolineales bacterium | reverse complement strand
ACTTACTTTGAGCGGAGCGGTGTGACCCTCCGCGTTTTGATATAGCCAGCAACGCACCTGATGACCGAGTTTTACTTCCTGTAATTCCGGTTTTGTTTCGGTGCAAATTGTTAGGGCATGCTTGAAGCGCGCCTGGCAGCGCGGCGCAAAACGGCAACCAGACGGCAAGTTCACCAGGTTGGGTACGGAACCAGGGATGACATCCAACTTATCCTTGATCTCACCAAGAACTGGGATCGAACCGATCAAGCCCTGGGTGTATGGATGCAACGGTTCATCGAACAATAATTGAACATCCGTCTGTTCAACGATCTCGCCTGCGTACATTACCGCAACGCGTTCCGCCATTTCTGCCACTACACCAAGGTCATGGGTGATCAAAATGACCGACGTTCCCAATTCTCTGCGCATATCGCGGATCAGATCAAGGATCTGGGCTTGAATAGTGACGTCCAATGCGGTGGTGGGTTCATCGGCGATCAACAAGTCCGGGACACAGGCAATCGCCATGGCGATCATGACGCGCTGTGCCATGCCACCCGATAATTCATGCGGATACGCTTCGACGCGCCGCGCAGGGTCTGGCACGCCGACCATTTTCAGCAATTCAATGGCACGCTTGTGGCCCGCTTCCTTGCCCATATCTTGATGAACATTCAATACTTCAGCTAATTGGTCGCCAACTTTGAAGACCGGGTTGAGCGCGGTCTGGGGCTGTTGAAAGATCATCGAGATGCGATTGCCGCGCATCTTGGTCATTTCTTCTTCAGAGAGTTTTAGCAGATCTGCACCTTCAAATAATATTTCCCCCGCATCCACCCGGCCCGGTCTGGAGATCAGGCGCATGATGGAAAGCGACGTGACACTTTTTCCGCAACCTGATTCGCCCACAATGCCAAGCACTTCGCCAGGATAGACTTCAAAGTTCACGCCGTCCACCGCGCGAACAACGCCGTCTTCAGTGTAGAAATAGGTCTTGAGCCCTTTTACTTCCAATAGAGGTTTCGTGTTGTTCAGCACTTCATTCTCCAATATGCAGGAATGGCTGCATTATAGCAAAGTATTGATCGGTTTATGCAGGCAGTTGAATAAATTTCACTAACTCATCTTACGCAGATCAGGCAAGATCGGTTTACTGTAATGCGACATTTATGTCGCTCTTGCTCAAGAGTCACCTGAAAGGCGAGATAAATCTCGCGTTACTGGTATCACTGCGTGAGGTGAATAAATAATTGATCTTGCTGATTACAAAGCATTTGGAACATATACCATCACCAAAAAATTTCGGGATAAGGCAAAAGCTTTTATACAGAAGCAGGCTCAAAGGCGTATGAGGCGCAGCGTCTATTTGCAGTCCTTGCCATAATCAAAGGCTTCGAGATCGGCGAGTGCATACGTCGAAGATGGGTCGAGCACGAGTCCACAGAAATCGGGTCGTGTGGCGGCAACTTTGAGACGCAAATAAAGCGGGATGGAGGGGAGCTCGGAGGCGAAGATGGCTTGAGCTTCCTGATGCGATGTGTAGGTGGGGTCGTCGGGAAGCGATTGCAATGCCAATTGGCAGGCAGTATCAAAGGTTGGGTTTTTGTAACCGCTGAGGTTTGTGCCGACCCAGTTATTGGCTGCGGTGGGGATCTGGGCAGTGGTAAACCAACTGCATTGTGGTTCAATGCTGTTAACACCAATGGCGTACTCGGCGAGATCGAACTGACGACCGAACAGAGGTCCGACGGGACCAGGCAGGTAGAGGTCTGAGGCGTCGACATAGGTGACGTTCAAGCCGATGCCGCATTGTGCCAGCGACTGGGTGAATATTTCTGCAACCTGACGCCGTTGAGTAGCCGAGGATGTGACATAGTTGAGTACAAGCGGTGTGCCGCCGGGAACGTTGGTAACACCCAGCGCATGGCGCGGTGTGGCTGGATCTTTATCGTGATCGAGCCAGCCGATCTGTTCAAGGATTTGGCTGCCGGAGGCGGGATTGAATGCATAGGTTTGGACATTACCATTATGCAGCGGATGATCGGCGGGCAGATAATCATCGGGGATCTGCGAAAGCCCGAAGAGCACGTTATCCACAACTTTCTGGCGGTCAAGGCATAAGGCAATTGCCTGGCGCATACGTTGATCGCCAAAGAGATCAGGGCGGTCCAGTTTATCTTTTGGATTGAAGCCATTATCGTAGGCTGCGGGTGCGATGCCGATGCCGAGCCATTCCATCGTGTTGGTCTGGGCGGTGATCAATTTAGCCTGCCCATCCTTTTGCATTTGTTGGAGCAAGCCCACCTGCCCATCGAGGCGGACGGAGGGATCGAGCACGTCACATTTACCATCTACAAGGGCGGTGATGGCAGCGTTGGGATCGGGGTAAATGAGGAAGGTCAGATCATCAAACTTGGGCAGGCCACTATCAGCGCGGAAGTAGTTGAGGTTTTTGATGAAGTGCAGGCTTTCGCCGGGCTTCCATTCATCAAGAATATAGGGTCCCCAGCCAAGCGGCGCTTTGGATGATACATCCACAGTCAGCAGATCTGCAGGGGTGAATTTTTCCCAGGCATGTTGAGGGAGGGGCATCCAGAAATTGGTATAGTAGTCAGAATCGATGTAGCCGGG
>JAYUGV010000414.1:0-6515 GCA_043767565.1 Anaerolineales bacterium | reverse complement strand
GACTCGTCGTGATCGGCTTTGTTGATCCGCGCAAGATGCTCAGCAAAGGCGGACTCAAAGTTGGCGATGCACTCGTGCTCACCAAACCCCTCGGTTTCGGTGTAACAACTACTGCCCTGAAACGGGAACAAGCCGAAGCACAGGATGTCGCTGAGGCGGTGGGCTGGATGAAGCAATTAAACAAAACCGCCAGTCAGTTGGCAAATGAATTCGACTTGCGTGGCGGCACAGACATAACCGGATACAGTTTATTAGGTCACGCCATGGAAATGGCAGATGCATCGGATGTCAGGTTAAATTTTGAATTTGCGAACATCCCATTCATTTCCTGCGCGCGCAAGTATGCCGAAAAGGGCTGTTTTGCTGGCGGCGCGTTTGATAACAAAATGCACTTTGAGTCAAAAGTCAGTTTTGCAGATTCAGTTGATGAGCAGAATCAAATGTTATTGTTCGACCCGCAGACCAGCGGCGGCTTATTGTTAGGCGTGCCTCAAGAGAAGTTGCCATCATTTTTGGCGCGCGCAAAGGAAACCGAGCAAGTTGTTTGGGTTGTAGGTAAAGTTCATGAAGGAAAAGGAATTGAGATATCCTGATGATATGGGGTGTGCGAATACAATAAGGGATATGATAAACTTTATTCAGCATCAGGTAAAATAAATATATGAATATTGCAAGCCAGATCTTTGTTATTTTATTGTTCATTGTGATCAATGGCGTTTTCGTTATGTCTGAAATGGCGGTGGCATCCTCTCGCAAGGCGCGCCTGCAACAGAGGATCAATGATGGGGATAAACGCGCCAACGCCGCCTTGGAATTAAATCAAAACCCAAATATGTTCCTTGCCACCGTGCAGATCGGCATCACCTTGATCAGTGTGTTGACTGGCGCAGTTGGCGGCGCGACCTTTGCTGAACCGCTCAGCCAGGTTCTAGCGCGCGTTCCCAGCCTCGGTCCCTACGCCGAATCAGTTGCCCTCGGCGTTGTTGTTGTGCTCATTACGATCATATCGATCGTCATTGGCGAGCTGCTCCCGAAACGACTTGCGCTTCACAACCCGGAACTTTTTGCATCTGCGCTCGCGGCGCCAATGAACCTGATCTCGAAGATTTTCACACCGCTAGTCTGGATGTTCTCCCGCATCACAGACACCTTGTTGCGCTTATTAGGCGTCAAACCAGGGACTGAGCCGCCCGTCACCGAAGAGGAAATTCATCTGCTGATCGATCAGGGCACACAAGCAGGTGTCTTTCAAGAATCCGAACAGGATATGGTGGAAGGGATCTTTAGCCTGGGCGACCAGCGCATTTATTCGGTCATGACCCCGCGTACTGATATTGTGTATCTGGATATCAACGATACAGTCGAAGAGATCCGCCAGAAGATCGCAGAATGTGAGTTCTCACGCTTCCCGGTCCGACAGGATTCACTGGATACGATTTTGGGTATTGTCAAAGCCCGCGATCTATTACTGCGCAGTCTAAGCGGCGAAGAGATCAAACTAAAAGAACTGCTGAAACCGGCATTCTTTATCCCTGAAACGATGTTCGCCTCGCGCGCCTTGGAAATCTTCAAAGAAAAAGGCACTGAGCTTCTACTGGTCATTGATGAATTTGGCGGCTTGCAAGGCTTATTGACAATCAACGATATCCTTGAAGAGATCGTGGGCCAGATCGAAATGGAAGAACCCCAAGCCACGCAAAGGCAGGATGGTTCCTGGCTGCTCGATGGCATGCTGGAAGTGGACGAGTTTAAAGAGATCTTTAAATTAAAAATATTGCCGCATGAGGATGAATACGAAACCCTCAGCGGTTTTGTAATGGTCTCGCTCGGACGCGTGCCGCAAACGGCAGACCAATTCGAATGGAATGGTTTACGCTTTGAAGTGATCGATATGGACGGACGCCGCGTGGACAAGGTGCTCGTAATGACTCTGCCGCTCAGGTCGGCAGCCCCTTAATTTTTTCTGTATGCCTATGCCAAATAATTTTCTGCGCGCAGTCATCTTTGATTTTGGCGGAACGCTCATGTACGGGCGTAACGCCTGGGAACCGGTCGTCGCTGAAGCTGATGAGGCGCTGACAAACCATCTATGCTCACATGGCATGGACTTAAATATCAGCACCTTCCCCAGCGAATTCCGCAAACGGCTGAAAGAATACTTCAAACAGCGCGAGAACGACCTGCTCGAATCGACTTATAGCCAGGTCTTGCGCGAAGTTGTTAAAGACAAGGGCTATGATGAGGTGTCCAGCGAAACCATCCGCAGCGCGCTGGATGCCTTGTTCAAGGTCACCCAATCCAATTGGGCGCTCGAGGAAGATGCGGTCCCCATGTTGAAAAAACTAGAGGAAGCTGGTTACCGTCTCGGCATCATCTCGAACGCCGGTGACGATCAGGATGTTCAGCAACTGCTGCGTCGCTTCAAAATCCGTCAATACTTTGACTTTATTCTGACCTCCGCCGCCTGCAGTTACCGGAAGCCGCATCCACGCATCTTTGAAATTGCGCTTTCCAACTGGTACCTGCTCCCCGCTGAAGCCGTGATGGTGGGCGATAACCTCACCGCCGATATTCAAGGTGCGCAGAACGTCGGGCTGTACGGAGTCTGGATCAGCCGCCGCGTAGGCCCCCAGATGGAGAAGCAGGAAGCGGTGAGTCCCGATGCGAGCATAAAGTCGCTCTCTGAACTGCCAGCGATCCTGGATAAGCTTCAAGTAAAATAAATCCATGCTTGCATATTCGGCGCTGGGCGTTGGTGTAAAGAGGAGTTAAACATGGAGATCAAAACCTCAATTGAAAATAGCCGCATCCCTGTGACGGTCATGCATATCATCGGCAGCATCGACTCGACCTCGCACGAAACGTTTACTACCAAGGCGCTTGAGCTTATCCAGGACGGCGCGCGCCATATCCTTGTAGATCTTTCACAGGCGCCCCTCATCAGCAGCGCCGGTCTGCGCGCAATGCACGGCATCTTCAAAAAACTGCGCGCCTTGTATCCAGACACCGATCTCAGCGAAACTGAATTCAAGAAAAGAATCGGCAGAGGCGCGTACAAGTCACCGTATCTAAAACTGCTCAACCTCTCCAAGGATACACAGACAGCTTTCGAGCTCAGCGGTTTTGACATGTTCATCGAAACCCATACCGATATGACGGAAGCCGTCGCTTCTTTCTAAGCCGGAACTTGAATCTGTTTCAAAGGGCATCGCGAGGTGCCTTTTTTTGATTCTCACTAACCTCGTCCTGAGCGGAGCCGCACACTTTTTTGTGCGGCGCAGTCGAAGGACATATCTTATAATATGTCTCATGTCTGATCTCTTTGACCATGCCATGCAGGAAAGAATGAAATCTGAAGCCCCGCTCGCCGCGCGGATGCGTCCACGCACACTGGATGAATACATTGGGCAGGAACATATCGTCGGCGAAGGTAAGCTTTTGCAGCGCGCCATCAAAGCGGACAAACTTTTCTCGTCCATTATCTTATGGGGACCGCCCGGCACAGGCAAGACGACCCTCGCGCAGGTGATCGCGAACAGCACCAAGAGTCACTTTGTCACGATCTCTGCCATCCTCGCGGGTAAAGCAGATTTACGTGTGGTGATTGACGAAGCCCTGGAACGTCGACGACTCCACAACGAACGCACGATCTTATTTGTAGACGAAGTCCACCGCTGGAACAAAGCCCAACAGGATGCACTTCTCCCCCACGTTGAAAATGGGACATTCACGCTCATCGGCGCAACCACCGAAAATCCATACTTTGAAGTCATCAAAGCACTGATCTCGCGTTCACGTGTTTTTCAATTACGAAACCTGAACCAAGCCGAGACCGGCATCTTGATTGACCGCGCCCTCACTGACAAGGAACGTGGATATGGCAACAAAAACATTAAACTCGATGGAGATGCACGCACACATTTAATTGAAGTTGCATCTGGTGATGCTCGCAACGCCCTCAACGCCATTGAACTTGCCGTGGAATCAACGTCACCAGATAAAGACGGCGTTATTCACATCACACTCGATGTCGCACAGGAATCAATCCAGCGCCGTGCAGTTTTGTACGACAAAGATGGTGATGCGCATTACGATACAATCTCCGCATTTATAAAGTCCGTGCGCGGCTCGGACCCGGATGCGGCCCTATATTGGCTCGCCAAGATGATCTACGCTGGCGAAGACCCGAAGTTCATCATCCGCCGTCTGATCATTCTCGCGGGTGAAGATATTGGTCTTGCTGACCCGATGGGACTCGTTGTCGCGTCTTCTGCGATGCAAGCCTATGAATTTATCGGTCTGCCCG
Organism: Anaerolineales bacterium; assembly: GCA_043767565.1. Lineage (GTDB taxonomy): Bacteria > Chloroflexota > Anaerolineae > Anaerolineales > Villigracilaceae > Defluviilinea. The sequence continues at coordinate 2,209 of JAYUGV010000414.1, read as the reverse complement.
AAGGCATCTACCCCATCGCCGAAGCGACTCTATATCTCGCTACAGCACCCAAGTCTAACAGCGCGGGTGCATATTTCAAAGCGATGAAAAAGATCGAAGATGAGGGACAAGTCTCCGTGCCGCGCCATTTGCAGGATGGCAATCGCGATGCAGCCGCGCTGGGACACGGCAAGGATTATGTGTATCCGCACGAGCAGGAAGGTCACTTCACGCCGCAGCAGTATTTACCCAAGCGCTTATTGGGTACTTATTTTTACACACCCTCACAAGAAGGCTATGAAGCGCAAGTGACGGCCCGACTCGAGATGTGGCGCGAGGCGCAACGCAAAGCACTCGGAATCACCAAGGTGGAAAATATCCCCGATATGAGCGAGGAACAAATTCAAGAAATGAAGCGATAGATCAAGTAAGTCGAAATTTATTTCGACTTAACAGCAACAACCCATGAATGATCGTTACCGGCGCAAACTCCCCCACTGGCATCCCAAAGGGCAAATGTTTTTCATTACGTTTCGCCTGGCACATTCCCTACCCGTTCAAATCGTTTTGAAATTGAAAGCAGAGCGCGAACAGGAGCAGCAAAAAATCATTTTGAAATTCAACGGCGCTCGACAAAAAGACGAACTGTATAAACTTGATAAAAAATATTTTGGTCGTTTTGATCAATGGCTTGACCGTTGCATTGAAGGTAGTCCTCGTTGGCTGGCAGAGGAACGAATTGCGCGCATTGTGATGGACGAAATCCACGCGCTGGATGGAGAACGATACCGCCTGATTGCATGCTGTCGCATGTCTAATCATGGACATTTGGTCATTGATACAGCCGAACATGAACACAAGCCAACACACGACGGGGTCACCGCGCCGTATCCATTGGCAGATACGCTAAAACGCATCAAAGGGCGCACCTCCCGGCTTTGCAATCAAACACTGCGGCGAAGCGGACAGTTTTGGAATCATGAAAGCTACGATCATGTGGTCCGTGATCAAACCGAATACGATCGTATCGTTTGGTATACGATCAATAACCCGGTAAAAGCTGGGCTTGTTGAAAAATGGCAGGAATGGAAGTTTACGTATATTAATCAGAATGGGTAAGTCGAAATAAATTTCGACTTACAAAGGAAATTATGCCTTTATTATTACTCATCCGACACGGCGAGAACGATTATGTCAAAACAGGGAAGATGGCAGGACGTCTGCCTGGGGTACATCTAAACGAAAAGGGACAGAAGCAGGCTCAGGCTTTGAGCGAAGCGTTGACTCAAGTTCCCATCAAAGCCGTGTATTCGAGTCCGCTGGAGCGGGCAATGGAGACGGCATCTCCTATCGCCGAGTCTCATAAGCTGACGATCATCCAGGAATCCGATCTGATGGATACAGACATCGGCAAGTGGCAGGGCAAGTCTTTGAAGATGCTGAGGCTGACCAAGGTTTGGAAGATCGTGCAGAGCGCGCCGTCGCGGTTTCGATTCCCGGAAGGCGAATCGTTCACCGAGGCGCAAGCGCGCTATGTAGGCACCTTGGAACGGATCATCCAAAAGCATCACAAGCCGCAGGATATCATCGCTGTGGTCTTTCACGCGGACCCGATCAAGCTAGCGGTGTCACATTTTCTGGGTATGCCGCTCGATCATTTTCAACGCCTCGGTTGTGACACTGGTTCATTGACCGCGCTGCATGTCGGCGAGTCTAGTGCGAACTTGATCAAACTGAATCAACGCCCGCCGTTCGATTTTTTACCGAAAGGGAAGCAGAAATAATGGCAAAGCTAAAACTAGACCTGCACGAGATCTATAATCGCGGCAAAGAAATTGACGCGGAATTAAATCGCATCGTTGAAGAAGCGATTGATAAAAAGATCGAACTCGTTGAGATCATCCCCGGCAAAGGCAGCGGGCAACTCAAGAAAAAAGTCCTGCGTTTTCTCAATCAGGGACACATCAAGAAGTTATATCATCGGGTTGAAAAAGACGATAAGAATTTCGGACGGATATTTATCCACTTCAAATTTTAGGAACAATCATTCAGGGCAAGCGGGTTTTTATTGGCAACATACTCCGGTCAGCGTTTTCACATTCTTGTTCATCAAAAAAAGATGGCTCTACCGTTTTTAACGGGAATCTCTTTCTCAACCACAAAGGAGACAAAGGGTCACGAAGGAAAAAAGCAAAAAACATCCTTTGTGTACCATTGTGACCCTTTGTGG
>JAYUGV010000413.1:0-6519 GCA_043767565.1 Anaerolineales bacterium | reverse complement strand
AATAAGATCGTGCTGATCGAGTCGAAACCCTCGATCGAATCAAAAGCCGCCTCAACGCCGTCCCAATTTCCTTTGGCAAGATAATAACCTTCAAGCGTGCTCACGAACGGAAACGGCACAGGCGTTTGCGACGATGTCAAAAAATATCCGATGACGAAGGTGAAAAACAAAAAGGATATGAACAGCACAGCGACGAACGCACGCAATAACAAGAATAATAAACGCCAGCGAATTTCACGAACAGATGATTGCATATCAAGCCTCGATACTTCGACCTTGCTCACACCGTCCCGAAGAGGTGTCCTTCGGGAGTATAAAATTTATAACCCACACCATGGACAGTGATGATCAATTCATCAGGCTCGAGTTTATGGCGCAGGTTGCGGATGTGCGAATCGATGGCACGCTCGTAACTTTCGAACGCGACACCATGCGCGGCGTTTAACAATTGACTGCGGGAAAAAATACGACTCGGTTGACTCATCAACGTTGCCATGATCTCGAATTCGGTGGGCGTCAAAGCGACAACACGCTTCCCGATCTGGACCTCATACTGGGTGCGGTCCAACGAAACTTTTCCCACTCTGATCACTTCAGCAGTCGAGTCGCCGCTGACGCGCCGCAGTACCACTTTGACACGCGCCACCAACTCACGCGGACTGAACGGTTTGGTCATGTAATCATCAGCGCCAAGTTCGAGCCCGATCAGTTTATCGGTCTCTTCGACGCGCGCCGTAAGCATGATGATCGGCACGTTACTTTCACGGCGCAGGGTACGGCACATATCGAGACCATCCATTTCGGGCATCATGAGATCAAGCACGATCAGGTCTGGCTTTTCACGCCGCGCGGATAACAAGCCCTGCACGCCGTCTTTGGCTGTGACCACGTCATAGCTGGAGGCTTTGAGATAATCGCGGCAGATCTCGAGAATCTCGGGTTCATCGTCCACAAGCAGGATCTTCTTGGGCATACTTACCTTTTTACCACGAAGGGTCACAAAGGTACACAAAGGTTTTAAAGTTTTCCTTCGTGTACCTTCGTGACCCTTTGTGGTGAATATTCTTTACTCGTATCGTAAAGCCACCATCGGGTGCAGGTTCGCCGCGCGGAAGGCGGGATAGATCCCGAAGAAGACGCCGATCAGCATGGCAAAGAAAAATGCCAGCAATATCGAATCGGCGGTGATGACCGATGCGATCGCTCCGCTCGCCGCAAACACCAGGGCGATCCCAACACCCAGCAGTATACCGATGATACCGCCCAACACGCTCAGCGTCATCGTCTCGATCAGGAATTGGACCAGGATCTGATTCTTCGTCGCGCCCACGGCTTTGCGTAGACCGATCTCTTTGGTGCGTTCCGTCACCGAAACCAGCATGATGTTCATGATGCCGATGCCGCCCACCAGCAGGGAGATCCCTGCGATCGCGCCGAGAAAGGTCGTGAGGATATTCGTCACCGAAGTCAGCGTACTCAACAGGTCGGCTTGATTCAAAACATTGAAGTCCAACTCGTCTGTGGCGGCAAGTTTGTGGGCACGGCGGACCAAAAATTTGATCTGCGCCGAGACTGTGTCCATGGCTGCGGTAGTGGCAACCGAGACCGAAATACTGTTGACGATCTTCTTGTCGTTATACACAGCGTTGGACCCGAACAGTTTGCTGTAGCCGGTTTCCAACGGGATAAAGATCGCATCATCTGAAGAGCCGAAGCCCCCAGAGCCTTTCGATTCGAGCACGCCGATCACTTCAAACTTCACGCCGTTGACCGCGATCGTCTTTCCGATCGGTGTCAGTCCGCCGAACAGATCTTCCGCGGTCTGCGAGCCCAAGACCGCCACCAATGACTGCGACTTGTTATCACCATCTTTGATAAAACGTCCCGCCGTGACCTTATAAGAATTGGTGTCCTTGTAATCTTCCGTGATCCCGGTCACACTCGCATTGAAACTTTCACTGCCGTATTTCACAAGGTAAGACGATTGATAACTGGGTGCGATCGCTGCCACATTATTCACCAACGAACGCTGGAGCAGTTGATAATCGGCGTAATACAAATGGCTCGCCTGTTGCGATTGTCCGCTGTTGGGTCCGCCCCGTTGTTGTTTGCCGGGCGAAACAGTCAACAAGTTGGAACCGTTGCTCTGAATGGAACTCGTGATACTCGCGGTTGCGCCCTTGCCGATCGAGAGCAGCGCCACTACTGTCGCCACGCCGATGACAATTCCCAACATGGTCAGTATCGAGCGCAGCTTATTGGCACGAAGGGCGCGCAGAGCGATCTTGAAATTTTCTGAAAATAACATGTAAATCTCCTAATGCCGTTGGTTGAGTAGGGCGAGCGCTTTTCTCGCCCGTATCGAAACCAACAAGTTTCAAAAATAAATTTGTAACAACAATACTTCCGCTTACAGGTGGTCTTGATACACTCCTCGCTTCGCTTGGAACTACTCGACCACCGAATATTTCAAACTACAACACTTCTTCTGGTCGGGGCGCGCCAGCCTTGATCGGGTTGCGATTGACTTCATCTGAAACAATGCGCCCGTCCGAGAGTTTGATGATCCGGTCTGTGTGGCGGGCAACATACGAGTCATGCGTCACTACAATCACAGTCTGTCCGTTATCCTTATGCAGGCTTTGGAACAACTGCATGATCTCCACGCCGGTCTTGCTGTCCAAAGCGCCCGTCGGCTCGTCTGCCAATAAAATGGCTGGCTCATTGACCAGTGCCCGCGCAATTGCCACGCGCTGTTGTTGTCCACCGGAGAGTTCGTTGGGCGCGTGACCTGTTCGATCTCCCAACCCCACGCGTTCCAGTGCTTTCATGGCACGGTCGCTTCTAGTTTTTCCCGAAACGCCTGCATACGTCAACGGCAGCATCACATTTTCCAATGCGCTCGTACGCGCCAGCAAATTGAACTGCTGAAAGACAAATCCGATCTTACGCCCGCGGATCTCAGCGAGCTCTGATTCGCTTACATTTTCAACCGTAACACCATCCAGCGTATAACTGCCGCCGGTCGGCACATCGAGGCATCCAATGATCGACATCAACGTGCTTTTGCCTGAACCTGAGGGTCCCATGATCGCGACCATCTCGCCCTTGTTGATGGTGAAGCTGGCGCCATCCAGCGCGTGAACTTCGCTATCGCCCATTTTATAAATTTTCGTCAATGCTTCCGCGTGGATCATTTTCCGCCTCCACCGAAAGGATTCGGCGCATCGAAACTACTCGCCTGCACCAACGACAACTGCTCGTCTGTTTTCAGATCACCAGTCACTGCCACCAGATCACCCACGATCGAACCGCTGACAACATCAACGCGTTTAGTGGAGCCATCGCTTTGGATCACCCAAACATATTCACCTTTACTGTCATTCTGGATTGCCGTAACCGGCACTGCCAGCGAAACAGTCGCATCTTTCACATAGATCACCACATTCGCCGTCGTCCCCAAAGGAATAAAAGTCTGATCGGTCACTTTATCCAGATCGATGCGGACCGCATACTTCACCAGACCCGAGGCAACTTTACCCACTGGATTGATCGATGCCACTTTACCCTTGAACGTGACCCCGGTCAACGCATCCAACGCGACCTCAACCTGCTGCCCCACTTTGACATTCGCCACATCTGATTCATCCACCTGCGCTTCCACATAGAGGTGATCCATATCTGCTATATTCACAGAGATGTCATTTGCACTCACCAGATCGCCAGCCACATTATCTATGGAAAGCACCTGCCCGTCGAACGGCGCAATGATGAACAACGAGTTGACCGTCGCCTGTGCCGCGTCCACTTTGGCTTGCGCTGCAGCCACATCTTCTGCTGTCGGACCATTCTTAAGGCGATCCACCTCACGCTGGGCATCCGATTCTTGCGCTTGAGCAACCGCCAGCGCGGCGCGATATTTTGCTGCATCGATTGCGCTGGGCGAGCCTAAGTACCAGTCCAGAGTGGCAGTTTTCTTATCGCGGTTCTGACGGGCATTCACGAGGTTTAATTCCGCCTGCGCTTTTTGAGCATCACCATTGGGGCGGTCTTTCAATAAATTATACATACCCTCCGCCCTGGAAACTTGCTGTTTCGCCAGGGTAATTTCAGACTCGGTCTGGTCGATCAGATCATCCGAAGCGCGCCGATAATCCAACTTGGTAACATCTTTCTGGGCATCCTCAACCGCCTGCTTGGCATCCGCCAGATCCTGCTCGGCTTGCGCCAAAGCCAGATTTGAATACCTGACATCATCCAGGTTTTTCTTGGCACTCACCAGGTCTGACTGGGCTGAGATGATATTTGAACTTGCGCTGGTGGCTTGTAAACTCAGCAACACATCGCTGGCATAGACATGATCACCGACCTTCACATTGACCTTCTCCACCACGCCGCCCGTTTTCCAATTCAAAGCCGCGAAAGGCTGTGCCGCCAAAGAGCCTGAAGCCTCGATCGTCTCTGCGATCGTCAGGGAAACCACCCTCCCCTCAGAATTCACTGTTGACGTACTCGCCTTGGCAGAAGAATAGCTCCACGCTCCCAAAAGTGCGACGATCGCAACAATAATGACAATACCCCAAATTCGAATAGTTTTATTTTTAAGCATAGTTATTTCTCCTTGTTAGTTTTCCTAAGGATAGCGGAAGTATGTGCAGAATTTGTGCAGAAAGGTCACAGGATTGTGAAGGTTTTTAGGTACAATCATGGGATGAAATACGAAACCCTACCCAATTTGACTCTCCCCAAAATCGGATTCGGCACATGGAGCCTCGGCGGCGATTCAACTGCCGATCCGAAACTTGATCCTGCTTCGATGACCGCGCTCCGCTCTGCGCTGGAAGTTGGCTATACCCACTTCGACACCGCGGAATATTACGCGGCAGGTCATTGCGAAGAATTGGTGGGACGCGCCATCCGCGAGACGAACGCAAAGCGTGAAGACCTCTTCATCACCACCAAAGTCTCGCCCGAGCATCTTGCTTATAAGGCTATCCTCAGGTCTTGCGAAAACAGCCTGCGCCATTTGAAAATGGATTACATTGACCTATATCTCATCCACTGGCCCGGCACAGGCGTGAAATATGAAGAAGCATTCCGCGCCTTGAATAAACTTGTCCGCGATGGACAGGTCAGGCATCTGGGTGTGAGCAACTTCAAACTCAAACTCCTTAAGCAATCGCAGGAACTTTCTGAAACGCCGATCATTACCAACCAGGTTCCATACAGCCTGCCAGATAAAACCTATGTGGAAAATGGCGTTCTCGAACACTGTCAGCAGAACGATATTCTCATCACAGCCTACTCGCCCATCAAATTCCATAGCATGAACACTAACAAGACCCTGGGGAAGATCGCCGAGACACATTCCGCTTCGCCATATCAGATCGCGCTGGCATGGCTCATGCAGCAGCCGCGCGTCATTACAATTCCCATGTCGTTCAATCCGCAGCACATCCAGGAGAACTTCGACGCGGCAGATATTAAATTGAGCGACGATGAAATGTCGCAACTCTCTAGCGCATGGAACTAAAAGAAAAACTTTTCTTCTTCCTTTGTGACCCTTTGTGATACTTCGTGGTAAAAATGTATTTCCAGGCAATCCCCGAAATCCAGATCATCGAAGAGACCGAGACAGAGCTTGAACCGCTCTATCGCGTCACCATCCACAACGACCCCGTCACCCCAATGGATTTTGTCGTGCACGTGCTGAAGAATCATTTTTATCTATCCAACGACAAAGCGGCAGATATCATGTTCACCGCCCACATGTACGGCACCGCCTACGTGCAGACGCTTGCCAAGTCCGAAGCAGAGAAACGCATCAACAAGGCACACGCCGCCGCGCATAACCCAGGCTACCCGCTGCATTTCACAATAGAGCCAGAGTAACGCAAGATTTATCTTGCAGAGGGCGACATAAATGTCGCATTACAATTTTCATCATTCATCATTTCCCATCATGCCTTCCCAACTAGATACTCTCACCCAGATCAACCTCGATGACCTGGTCGCCTCGTTTGGATGGGAGCAACAGCCGCTGCTCGCGTCGATTCTGCGAAGACTCTTCATGAGTCCCGCGCGCAAATTCGCTCAACAAATGGTGGACTTTGACAACACGGTTGGGGAATCAGATCTCAGCCAGACAGCACGTCAATTCATGCGCGCACATTATGTACATGATGTGCGCGTGCATAGACGTGAAAACGTACCAGCCCACGGACCTGCGCTCTTCCTCTCGAACCATGCTGGGATGACAGACACCATCAGCCTCTTCGCCGCGATCAACCGCCCTGACCTCAACATCATCGCTTTGCATCGTCCGTTCTTGGTTTCGCTGGTCAATGTGACCCGTAATCTGTTTTACATCAGCGACGACGCGTCAGGACGCATGCGCGCCGTCCGGCAGGTCTCGGCACATTTGAAAACCGGCGGCGCGGCGCTCACCTTCCCCGCCGGAGAGATAGAACCAGACCCAGAGGTGTATCCCGGCGCACTTGACTCACTCAACAACTGGAC
>JAYUGV010000412.1:0-6522 GCA_043767565.1 Anaerolineales bacterium | reverse complement strand
TTGCTTACGGCTATGAACCCTCGTACAATCAGGGCGGCAATTGGAACTACCATCACACAGTACGGGAAAGGGATCGGTATGAGCGACCTCAAAAAATTTGGCGAGAATATTATCGGGAACCTGGAGCAGGTGATCGTTGGCAAGTCGCAATCGTTGGAGTTGGTTGTGATCGGCTTGTTGTGTCAGGGACATGTGTTGATCGAGGATGTGCCCGGGGTGGGCAAGACCATGCTGGCACGCAGTCTAGCGAAGTCGTTGGATTGCACTTTTAACCGTATTCAATTTACGCCGGATATGCTCCCTAGTGACGTGACCGGCGTTTCGATCTATAACCAGCAGAGTCGTGATTTTGAATTTCGGTCAGGACCTATTTTCGGACAGATCGTACTCGCCGATGAAGTGAACCGTGCCACGCCGAAGACGCAGGCTTCGCTGCTCGAAGCGATGGAAGAACGCCAGGTAACAGTGGATGGGGTAACGCATCCACTGCCGAAACCGTTCATGGTGCTTGCCACGCAGAACCCGATCGAGTATGAAGGGACGTTCCCGCTGCCGGAAGCGCAATTGGACCGCTTCCTCCTGCGCGTGCGGATGGGATATCCATCGGCTTCAGAGGAGGCAAGGATCCTTAATGGGCAACAGCTTCGGCACCCGATTGAAGCGTTGAAGTCCGTGGTCAAGGTCAAGGATCTGTTGAACGCGATCGATGGCATCCGTCAGATCTATGTTTCGCCGCTGGTCCAAAAATATATTATTGACCTGGTTGGGCGCACCCGCCAAAGTACGGATGTGTATCTCGGCGCCAGTCCGCGCGGCAGTATTTCGTTGTTTCGGGCGGGGCAGGCGCGCGCGGCGCTATCCGGGCGCGACCATGTGTTGCCAGACGATATCAAGGCGCTTGCCATCCCGGTGCTCGGACATCGCATCATCGTTTCGCCAGCCGCGCGTTTGCGCGAGTTGAGCGCAGATCGCATCGTGCAGGAAATTGTGTACAACGCGCCGGTACCCGGCGGCGATTATCAAGCGACGACTGAAAAAGCAGTGAAAGCGAAGGACAAAGCCAAGTGACCCCGGGTCGTATTTTTGTTTTGTTGATCCTGGGGGTGGGTGGGGTGGGTTCGGTTGTCAACGGCGCGCCGTTTTACATCCGCATACTATATTTGGGTGTGCTGCTGATCGTGCTGGCATGGCTGTTGACGATCTTTTCACTGCGCGGGATCAAAGTGGAAAGAAAGGCGCGTTCATTGCGCGCGGCAGTGGGTGATATTTTCGAAGAGCATTACGAGATCATCAATTCAAGTTTTATCCCGAAGTTGTGGTTGGAAGTTTCCAACGAGACGACCATGCCGCATGCCACGGGTTCACGCGTGATCACGCTCTTGCGCGGAAGACAAAAACGTTCATACACCGCCCGTACCTGGCTCACCAGCCGCGGCGGATTTTTGCTGGGTCCCACTACAATTACTTCCGGTGATCCGTTTGGGATCTTTCGGGTCTCGAAAAGTTTTCCTGGCACAGACTCGCTGGTGGTGTTGCCGATGATGGTGAATGTCAGTGAGTTCCTTTCGCCGCCCGGTTTGCTGCCCGGCGGTAAAGCGATCCGCCGCAAGTCGCAGGATATTACGCCGCATGCCTCGGGTGTGCGTGAGTATGTAGCCGGCGATGCTGTTAAACGGATCCACTGGCCCACGAGCATTCGCCGCGATCAGTTGATGGTGAAAGAATTTGAGCAAGACCCGCAAGCGGAAGTCTGGTTGTTTCTCGATACAAGCAAGAGTGTACATTTTGCAAAGCCCGGTGAACTCTATGAAGCGCCGCCAGTGGACGATCTGTTTTTGCTGAGGCGCCGCAAACCGAAATTGGCGCCATCGACCTTGGAGTATTCGATCTCAATCACCGCCTCGCTCGCGCATTATTTTCTTCAGCAGCGCCGCTCGGTGGGATTTGTCTCCGCTTCGGGGCGCACGTATAAAGTGATCACGGCTGAACGCAGCGAACGGCAGGAAGCAAAAATTCTGGAAGAGCTTGCGTTCCTTCAAGCCGAAAGCACCTTCACGCTCTCCACTCTCGTCACCGCGCAAATGGGACAGTTGCCGCAGGGCAGCAGCGCGATCCTTGTGACGCCGACGATCTCGCCCGAACTTTTATTGGGTGTGGATAGTTTGCAGCGCCGCAGTTTGCGCCCGGTGGTTGTGCTGCTGATGCTGCAATCCTTTGGCACACGCGCCAGCAACGAAGACCTTGCCAAATCTTTGGCGGAACGCAATGTGCCGGTCTGCCGCATCTATTGCGATGCCGACCTTTCTGAAACCCTTTCCAGTTTTTATTCATCAACTAACTCACAGGAACGATCATGGCGCAGACCCGTATTGTCACACTTGTAGAGTTGCTCAAGTCGCCGTCCTCGGCGGCGTTTTCCAAGTAAACTCTGCGCCGAGGACGGCGCGGGGAGCATTAGGAACATGTATGGCGCAGACCCGTATTGTCACACTTGACTTAAACTTTCAAGGACGTCCGCACGCGATTGCCGCCTTTTTGATTCGACAAGGCGACGCGGTTGTCTTGATCGAAAGCGGACCCGGCTCGACTCTGGCTGCCCTTCAAGCTGGTCTGGCAAAAGAAGGCTTGACCGCCGCTGACGTCACGCACGTACTGCTCACGCACATTCATCTCGATCATGCCGGTGCGGCGGGCTGGCTCGCAAATCACGGCGCGGAAATTTATGTGCATCCCATCGGTGCGCCGCACATGTTGAACCCTGAAAAGTTGATCGCCAGCGCGGCGCGCATCTACGGCGAGCGGATGGAGTCGCTGTGGGGCGAGTTCCTGCCTGTTCCGCAGAATCAGCTCAAAGTGCCGAATGACGCGGAGACGATCAAGATCGGTAACGCGGAATTCATTCCGCTTAACACACCCGGTCATGCCGAGCATCATTATTCCTATTTGTTTGAAGATATTATTTTTTGCGGTGATGTGGGTGGCGTGCGCATCCCAGGCTATCCATATTTGCGCGTGCCGATGCCGCCGCCGGAGTTACATCTTGAGCGCTGGCATGCAAGCATTGCGCGCCTGCGAAAACAAAATGTCGCGCGCATCGCGCCGACGCACTTTGGGATTTTCGATAACGTAGAATGGCATCTGCGCGAAGTGGAAAAGGGACTGGATAGCGCCGCGCGCTGGCTTGAGGAAGTGATGCCCGCCGACCCGCCCGTTGAACAATTGCGCCAAAGCTTCACCGCTTGGATGCTGGCGGAGGGGGAGCAGATGGGTTTGGATGCAGAAGCTGTGAAAGCCTACGAACTCGCCAACCCGCTCGGCATGAGCGCGGATGGATTGATGAGGTATTGGAAGAAAGTTAGGAACGCAGGGTAATCTGGTTTTGATTTGGGTCTCTGACCCAAATCGCTTATTCTGACCGCAGGTCTCATGTAGGTTGATATGGAAAAATATCGTAGAAGGTGAAAACTGAGGGGGTTGCTCTCCATTGCCCATAATATAGCCAGATTGGCGGTCCAATAACCGCCAGTTTTTTTGCGTCAACTTCACTTTGAGTTTTTTTCTTAATTTTAGGGCTGTCTGTTATTGCTTTTTTAGACAGCCCCTTTATATTCAAGAGATTCAGCCCTCTATTCTGTTCCCCCACATGGGGGAGCAGAATATCCACTACTGGATGGATGTGAGTTGAGGATGCTTTGTGTAAGATAGAAGATAAAGTTCACTCTATTCCTGCCGCAGAGTTGAAGTAGTAGGACAAAACTGACAGACGAACGAGCTATTCACCTACTAAAGAAGTCAGACTTTTACTGATAGGACTTGGCTGTGCCAGCAGTATGATGAATGATGGGCAGGCTGAAATACTCCGGGTGCACCAGTTGTGCACTCCAGAGAATAATCTATCGAGAGGAGAACGTACCAATGCCATTCAACGATAAATCTCGCTTGGATCCCTCCCAGGTTCAAGATCGGCGTGGCCGAGGGGCAGGGACCGCAGTGGCTGTCGGGGGCGGGGGACTCGGCCTGATTGTCTTGCTAGTGTCGTTGCTATTTGGCGTGAATCTGGGCGACTTGGGGAAGGTGATCGGACAGGCGCCATTGGAAACAACTGAGAATACCAGCAATACCAATAACCTGGCGGCGGAGTGCCAGACGGGCGTGGACGCAAATACCCGTGAGGATTGCCGCATCGTGGGCTTCGTCAACAGTATCCAGGCTTTCTGGACTGACGAATTTTCTCGCCAGGGAGGTCAGTACACCCCAGCCGAGACAGTGCTTTTCACTGGGTCAACGGATGCTGCATGTGGATATGCTACCGCAGCAGTAGGACCGTTCTACTGTCCGAAAGACCAGAAAGTATATCTGGACCTCGCCTTCTTCAACGAACTGCAGACGCGCTTTGGCGCTCAAGGTGGACCGTTTGCCGAGGCGTACGTACTGGCTCATGAGTACGGTCATCATATACAGGACCTCTTCGGTGTATTAGACACGACGGGCGGCTCGGGCGCTACAGGGCCGCAGAGCGCGTCAGTTGAAATTGAACTCCAGGCTGACTGTCTGGCCGGCGTCTGGGCATACCACGCCACCGAAACCGGCTACCTGACGCAGTTGACGGATGAGGAGATCGCTCAGAGCCTGGACGCTGCGGCTTCGGTAGGTGACGACCGTATCCAGAGCGAGACGCAAGGTTACGTCTCGCCTGAGTCATGGACCCATGGATCGTCTGCTCAACGGGTGGCGGCGCTGAAAGCCGGGTTGCAGACTGGGGATATGACCGCCTGCAACACGCCTTAGCATTCCGCCTGTAAGTGCAGAGAGCAAGTAAACACATTCCAAGGAAGTTCCGACAAGGAGATCGCCCATGTCCATCGCAAGTATATCTGAGATCAAAGCCACTTCGCCCAAGAGCTTCGATGATGCTCTCAAGTTAGGTGTTGAGCGCGCCTCTAAAACCCTGAGGAACGTTAAATCAGCCTGGATAGAGAATCAGGAGGTTATACTCGGTGAAAATGGAAAAATTACCGAGTACCGGGTTCAATTGCGGGTGACATTTATTCTGGATGACTGACTTAACCAGGCTCTACTGATTTTAACGTCGGTGATGCCCGCCGATCCGCCCGTTGAACAAATGCGCCAAAGCTTCACCGCTTGGATGATGGCGGAGGGGGAGCAGATGGGTTTGGATGCGGAGGTCGTGAAAGCCTACGAACTTGCCAACCCGCTCGGTATGAGCGCGGATGGGTTAATAAGATATTGGAAGAAGGTGAAGATTGTTTGATTTGGGTTTCATGACCCAAATCACTTTTTGACCGAAATTCTTAGGTAGGCTTATATGGAAAAATATCGGATCGTTTCAGATATGGGGATCTAGCTCGACCTGAGCGATATACTCCGAAAATTTTTCTAGTATTTCCTTGTTTTTGTCTTCTTGCAAATAGAGCATGCGCTCATTGAACATCACTGTATGTCCGCCATCGTAAGGTAGGAAGTGGCGCTCTTTGAATTTAAGCAGCTCATCTTGCTTAAATGAATTTCCGTAAAAGTCTATAAACTGCTGCATTACCCGATATTGACGCCCCGGCAACAACCCGTAGATGGTTCCTTTCAAATCTGGGCGGGCAGGTGGCAATGGGTAACCTTTGTGCTCATTACGCGCCTTCCATCTCTCCAGCGCAAAAGCAGCAGAAATGCCCAAACGAAGGACACAAAGAACACCCCCACAAGCATCGCCAAGACGATGCCCGAGTCTGACCTTGCCTGACGATGGTCAATTAGCCAAAACGCAAATACGAATGCTCCTGCTCCAACAAACAGGAGGAAGATAAACGTGATTGAGAATTTCTGTGTTGGTTTCATAGGGTATGGGCATTATATGCCCGACAATAAGTTTTTTCATGTATTAGGCGCTAGTTTCTGGTGAGAAATCCATTACCCAGTTGGTCTCCCAAGTCGCACCTTCATCTACTGAAAAAGCCTGCTCCCATCGTGGAGTGTTGGGACTGGGCGTACTCCACATGAAGCGAACCTTTATCGATTTGTCATTGAGAATATCGTCTGCATAAAAGAGCCCGACCCCATCAGCGAACTGACCGACAACAGGCACGTCCAACCGCCCCGGGTTACGACCATCCAGCCACCAGATTGACCAGAGTCCAGTGTCTGAATTATATGAGCGGAGAGCAACTGCTCGAACTTGACCCTCTGGCAAGAAGAGTTGATTATCTTCGATATTACCAAAGCCACCCAATATTTTTTGAGTGCAAGACAAGCCATCAAACTCAATCCACTCATCACAATTGTTGAGTCTTTCCTTTAGCTTGCGGTGCTTTACTACCCAATTGCCAATTTCAAAATCAAAATCGGATGGTGCGTCATTTTCTAATGCAAGAAGCATAGTTCTCCTAAAATATGCAAAGATGCTTGGTAAGCGCCTAACGAGACTGTCGAAAAATCAATTTTTGAGAGAAAGAGCGAGACCGAGGTCGATCAAGCGCTCGATTTTTGGCGCGGACAGCGGCGGGGTGGCGT
>JAYUGV010000411.1:0-2637 GCA_043767565.1 Anaerolineales bacterium | reverse complement strand
AAACGATAGGCTATCTTGGCAACAATTACATAGCGGCTTTCTCGGTTTTTCATGCCTTGGATTTACCACATTCAGCACATGTTTGCAACAGAGCACTTTGTGAAGGTTTTTTGTGAGGTGCATACCCGCAATGATAATACAACTCTGATGATTTCGAGTATACTTTGCGCGATGTCATCCCAGAATATTAGCCTGATCTTGTTCCTGATTTTGGCAGCGCTCTACCTACCAGTGATCGGGACGCTTTTGCGCCGTCGTGAAGGACAAGAGACCGCCTCTACGCTGCTGACTATGTACATGGTCAGCGCATTATTTTTGACTTTGGTCGAGGGTTTGCGCTATGGCGGGCGCTGGCAGGTGGAAGATCAAACCGCCCTCGATATTCAGATCTATGGCGCATTGGTTCTGGCTGTTTTGATGATGTTGACGGCGCTGCTTTTTGTGCGCCGCGAACTATGGACATGGCTCGGAGTCGGCGTTTTCTGGGGATTGGTGACTGCGGCGATCGTCACGAATATTTTCAGACTTGGTGATGTAGTTTGGACGAACAACGCCGTGACGCTTACCCGCGCAGGGCTGGCATCGGCTTGGTCTGCCCTCGGCTGGTTGGTGCTGACGATCGGCGCTTTTGTGATCGTGCGTTCGGCGCACGCGCAATCCCGCCAGCCATTGTTACGGAACCGCTTGAATTATTGGACGCCCGTTTTTCTTTTGATCGCGATTAGCGATATTCTATTGATCGTCAATCGGCAACTGCCAGGCAACCCATTGCGTTTGCTCGCCGCTGCATTGGCGGCATTTGTGATCGTTACCCACGACCCGCCCGATCTGCGCGAAGTAGCGCGGCGTGTGCTCACCTACATTATTACCACGCTTGTTATCGTGGCATTTTATCTGGCAGGCACCACTGCTTCACAAAGAATTTTTATTGCCCTGCCGAATTTCAATCCGGTATTGGTGGGCGCGGGCATTGCTTTGGTCCTGTCATTCATCTTTACGCCTTTGCTTTCGCTCGTGCGCAGGCTGGTTAACCGCTGGTTCCGTCTCGATGAATTCCACGCGAGCCGCACCCTGCATGCCTACAGCGAACAGATCAGTAACATCCTTGATATGCAGAAACTCGCGAACGTGGCGGTGGGACTCATCATCGAGAGAATAAACATCACACGCGGTTTTCTCTTTTTAGTGGATAAGGAAAACAACGGCGGCACTCTCCGGACTTATCAAGTCCATGCGGTGCGGGCAATTGGGGAACGGCAGATCAAAGTGGTGACGGTGACCGAAGAGAATCCCATCGTCAAATCTTTTCTGACGGATCAACGTCCGCTTCTGCAATATGACCTGGACCGGCTCCCGGCTTATAAGTCTGTTCCGGCGGCTGATAGAGAGTGGTTCAACCGGCTTGAATCCGAAGTATATCTTCCGATCTTCTCCAAACGCGAATGGATCGGTCTGCTTGCGCTCGGTGCCAAGATCAGCGGTAATCGCTACACCGCCGATGATCTGGTTACCCTCTCTGCCATGGCAAACCAAACTGCGGTGGCGCTTGAGAACGCGCGGCTCGTTGATAACCTGGTGGTGGTTAACACGGAACTGCGTCAGGCTTATCGTTCCCTCGATAAAGCCAACCGCGATCTCGAACGCCTCGACCAAACCAAATCCGATTTCATCAGCATCGCTTCGCATGAGCTCCGCACCCCACTCACCACCATGATCGGCTACACCGAAATGCTGGTGGAAGATACTTCCCTGCCTGAAAATGCACTGATCATGCTCAAG
This sequence comes from Anaerolineales bacterium, assembly GCA_043767565.1. Classification (GTDB taxonomy): domain Bacteria; phylum Chloroflexota; class Anaerolineae; order Anaerolineales; family Villigracilaceae; genus Defluviilinea. Next base: position 858 of record JAYUGV010000411.1, on the reverse strand, counting down.
GGCATTTCTAAAGGGACAAAACGTCTGCACGAGATCATGGACTCGATGTTCGACATCGCCCAGATCGATACACGCACATTGCAACTGCATCTGACGCCCGTTGACACTTCCATTTTGATCAAGGAGGTTGGGCGCAATTTAGAAAAATCGTTCAAGGAACGCAAACAAACCCTCACGCTCGATATCCCGCCCCTGCCCCAGATCAAAGCTGACCCGAACCTGTTGAATAAATTATTCCAGCATCTGCTCACCAACGCCATCAAATTCACCCCGAACAACGGCAAAGTTACCATCACCGCCAAGACCGTGATCCACAATACCGACCTGCCCAATGGCGGCGTGCAGATCACCGTCAGCGATACCGGCGTGGGCGTGGACCCTGATGCAAGCGAGATCATATTCAGCAAATTCTATCAACCGGGCGAGCTCACCAAACATTCCACGAGTAAGACGCGCTTCAAAGGCAGCGGCTCGGGGTTGGGATTGGCGCTCTCCAAAGGCATTGTGGAGGCGCACGGCGGGCATATCTGGGTGGAAAGCACGGGCTACGATGAAGTCAACTTCCCCGGCAGTCAGTTCCACGTGATGCTGCCACTCGCCAAGGAAGAGACTATGGTGGGCACGGAAATAAAAACACAGATCGGATAGTGCAAGATACAAGTAAACACGTAAATATGTAGACAGGTAGACAGGTTGAGGTAAATCTCTGACATGTCTACCTGTTTTCTTGTCTACTTATATACTCCTTTATGCCATTGATCCTTGATCTGATGTTCATGCTATACTTGAAAAAAACAAACGAAGGGATTCCGATCATGATATCCAAAGAACAACACCAGGAATTACTGCGCAAATACG
>JAYUGV010000410.1:0-6615 GCA_043767565.1 Anaerolineales bacterium | reverse complement strand
GCCCATCCACAAGGCGTGGACCGGGGCGGCTGACGAGGTTGTCGTCGAAGGCGAAGATCTGATTATTCTTCACGGCCGCAATACCTTCCCAGCCTGCGCGAGCTTTGACGGCGTCGGGTGTTGCTCCGTAATTTGAATCGCCCAAGAAGATCATAGCTGGGTCGGTTTTCACAATTTGTTCAAGACTTACTTGAGGGTAGGAGTCTGTGATACCAGCGAGATTCACAAGATTCGCCCCGCCTGCACGCTGAATCAACAGGTCGCCGAACGTGCCGGGACCATAGCTATAAGGTTTGGATGCATCGGTCGCATCGATCTCATAGAAGACAGTTGGGCGGGATGAAAGCGGCGCGATCTTTTCGTCTATGGCGGCGACGCGCGCTTTGAGCGAGTCGACCAATCCACTGACATCATGTCCGGTGAGTTGACCGACGATGTCGAGATTGTTATACATTTCTTCAAGCGTGGTTGGATTCTTCAAGTAGTAAACGGTCAATCCCAAATCTTCGAGCTGCTTCACAAGTTCGGGTGTGTTGATCTCTGCAGCAAGCACGAGATCAGGCTTCAACGCGACAATGGCTTCGGCAGAATATTGCCCCATGGAACCACCGACGCTTGCGACCGATTTGGCTTCAGCAGGATAATCGGAAAATTCATCGCGTCCGACTACCTGTGAGCCTGCTCCAACTGCGAATAAGATTTCCGTGTTGGACGGTGCGAGCGAAACAATGTGCTGTGCGGGACCGTCGAGTTTGACTTCGCGCCCGAGTCCGTCGGTGAGGGTGATGCTTGTTGAAACGGGAGCAGTTGTCGGTGTGGCTTGAGGCGCGCAGGCCGTCAACAAAACGATCAATAGGGTGATTAGTAAAGTCTTGCGTAACATGGTTTCTCCTGAATGTTTTTGTATTGCGATATTCATATCGCATATAGCGGCAGGGCGACATAAATGTCGCGTTACCGCAAATGAAAATCCCCAGCCGAAGCCGGGGAGGTTGGAGAGGCAGTCCGAGTGTGCCGTCATCCACCTCCTTTTCGCGAGAGTGTGGCGAACCGACCAGAGCGGGCGACCTGACTTGTTAGCTGACAGCTAACTCACAGTTGCGCGACAGTGCCGGAATTCCACCAGCTTCGCCGCTTGCTGATCGTTTTTAATTGTTTGTATTGTATGACGCAAGCGTAGGGACGTCAACCTGCGATCTAGCGGGCAAGACGTTTAATGAGACCGCGGAGTTGTGTTTTATGAAGCGGCATCAGGCTGTACAAAAAAATGAAGCCGGGCAAACCGCGCGGAGAGAAGAAGCTGGTTTGAGTGAAGTGGGTTTGATCGATACGCCATTCGATCCATTGATCGCCGAAGCGCTGGTGCTGCTTCGTGATGACTCGTGACCTGGTTTCGTCGATCTCAGCCTGCCAGCCATAGGTCGCGATGAGTTGTGTGATATTGTGAAATACAGTTTCCAGTGAAGAAGCAATCTTCATTTCGCGGTGGTCAATGAAACAGCCTTCGTGTTTGAGGGTTGACCAGACTTCGGAAGTCTGTAGACTTCCGAAGTCTCTGCCAGTCACCCACACGCGTTCGATGTGTGCTGGATGGGTTTTCTCGAGCGCATCTTTGGTTGCGGTATCAAAATCAATGAGCTTGACCTCAGGGAATATTTTCAAAGCATCTGGATGTTTGACAATGCTGTCTGTGGATAAACCGCCGATCAAGGCATAGGCGATGGGGTAGGGCACCGGTGTCATCAATCCCACACCAAATGCCATAAAGGAAATGGGAATACCGGGGAGCAGGAATATCTGACGTTTGAGTCCGCGGGCGCGGGCGTAGCGCTGCATCAGTTCGCCGTATGTGTGGATGTCTGGTCCGCCGATCTCGAAGACGGCGCCGCGCCCGTTGGGGTTGGTGAGCGCGGCGAAGAGATAGTCGATCACGTTTTGGATGGCGATCGGTTGGGATCTATTCTTCATCCATAAAGGACCGGGCACAATGGGAAATAACTCGGTCATGAAGCGGATCATTTCGAATGAAATGCTGCCAGAACCGGTGATAACGCCTGCGCGAAATTCTGTGACCGGGACCTTGCCTTCGCGTAAAACTTTTCCCGTTTCAATGCGCGAGCGCATGTGCGGCGCGATGTGTTGTTCGGGGTCAGCAAGTCCGCCGAGGTAGATGATGTGTTTGATATTCGCAGTCTCTGCGGCTTGGGTGAAATTGCGCGCGGCATCGAGTTCGAGGGAGGTGTAGCCATGCCCCGCAGACATGTTGTGGATGAGGTAATACGCAGTATGGACTCCATCGAATGCATGCGCAAGCGTTGAAGGGGAAGTGACGTCAGCCTGGATAATGTCTATTTGGTTGAACCAAGCCCGCCCTGTGAGTCGAAGCGGGTTACGAGCCAGACAACGGACGCGGTAGCCAGAATCCAAGAGACGCGGAATGAGTCGGCTCGCAATGTATCCTGTTGCGCCGGTGACGAGAATGAGTTTGTCCATAGGGGAAAATAGGTGACAGTCACCCGCTTCGCAAAAGTGACTGTCACCTTATTGAATGAGCGAGCACCCGCGCACGGCTTGCCAATCGTCGCGTGAGTCCATCAAAGAGGAAGCGGTGCGGAAGCCACATGGCGTACCAGTAAAGAAAACCGAAAAGACCGCGTGGCGCAAAATAGGCAGCGACTGTGAAAAGCGTTTTTGAATCTTGTGGTTCAGATCTGAATTCGAGCCAGGCCTTACCGGGCAGTTTCATTTCGGCGCGCAGTCGCAAAAGATGATCCGGTTCCACAGCTTCAACGCGCCAGAAATCAAGCGCCTCCCCGGCATGGACTTCATCGGGATGCCGACGACCGCGCCGCAAGCCCACACCGCCCACGACTTTGTCCATCCAGCCGCGCATCGCCCAAGCCCGATCCATGTAGAGCCAGCCACGCTCACCGCCAATGCCCATGTAGGAACGATAGACAGTTTCAGGTTTGAGATCAAGCAGTACCTGACGCGTTTCGATGAACATGCCTTCTTCGACGGTGAAGGTATAGGGCTTGATATCGCCCGCCACGGTGACGAGCGCGTCTGACCAACTGGTTTCGACATTATCTCTTTGGATGCGACCGAGCGCGAGATGGACAGCGGTATGGAAATCAATGGGCTTGATCTGTGGGAATAATCTCCGCGCCGCTTCATCGCGGACGATGAGGCGGGCGCGCAGACCCTCGATCAGCGGTAACACGAGACGCCAATGGATGGGCGTGACAATATGCACCCAATAGGCTGAAAGGCGCGGTGCGTTGAACGGCGTGCGGATGAGGTAACGTGTGAGGTGTCTTTCTTTTGCGTACTCGCGCAGCATCGCAGCGTAGGTGAGGCGGGTCGGTCCGCCGATCTCGATCAGCCTGCCAATGCTTTCAGATGTTTCGAGTGCGGCGATGAGATAAGACAACACATCACGGATGGCGATGGGCTGCGCCAGTGAATAGAACCATGCTGGACAAATAAGCAGCGGCTCGCGTTCAGTTAGATAGCGGATCATCTCGAATAATGCCGAACCCGAGCCGACGATCATGCCTGCGCGGAATTCCGTGACGGGCACACTGCTCGCGCGCAGGCTGTAGCCGGTTTCGTGGCGCGAACGCAAGTAGGGGGAGAGATCGGCGGTAGGGTCAACGAGTTCGCCGAGGTAGATGATCTGTTCGATACCGGCTTTGTGGGCGGCGTTGGCAAAGTTGCGGGCTGCGGTGAGGTTGCTGTCCGCATTGTCTTTTCCACCCTGCTTGCCGTGGATGAGGTAGTAGGCAACTACAACATCTTTCAACGCTTCAGTCAGTGTGCTTTCGGCGAGTGCATCGCCGCTAACCACTTCCACTTTGTTTAACCACGAACGTCCCTGCAAACGGGCAGGGTCGCGGACGAGGACGCGCACGCGATAACCGGCTTCGAGCAGGCGCGGTACGAGCCGTCCGCCAACATAGCCGGTTGCGCCAGTAACGAGAATGAGTTTAGATTGCGGCATCGATAAAATTGTATCCTACCCATCAATTCCATGCTATGATAAAAGACATCTATGCAGGCGGCTAATCCTCCTACATCCTTACGCGAGCAATTGACCACACAGCCCCCGCTGATGTGGATTTCGCTTGTCTTTCTTGCAGGGATCGTTTTGGGGAGTTTGGCGTCTTTATCCATTTGGATTTGGCTGGGACTTGCTGGACTCTTTCTCATTCTTGCCATACTTGCCCGCCTCACTTCGACTAAGCTCAGTGCAAGCTTTCGCCTTTCGTCTTTTTCTTTTCTCCTTCATCCTTTCTCCTTCATCCTTTTACTCGCTCTCGCCCTCGGTGCGGCGCGTTATCAACGAACGATCCCCAAATTCGACGCCTTCCATATCGCCTTCTATAATGACCGGGATTATGACCTGCTCATCACTGGCACACTCATCGAACCGCCTGACTATCGCGATACTTACACCAACCTGCGGCTGAATGTCACTGCTGTGGATACTGGCGACACTGAATTGCCAGTACACGGCTTGATCTTGGTGCGAGTCCCAAACAATCAAACTTTTCAATATGGCGATGTGGTGCGTATGCGCGGTAAATTGAAGACCCCGCCTGTGAACGAGGATTTTTCCTATCGTGATTATTTAGCGGCGCAAAACGTTTACTCGTATATGACGAATGGCAAAGTGACAGTTCTGCCGGGCAACAAAGGCATCTCGATCATCGCGGCGTTATATAAATTCAAACAGAGATCGCTCGATAACATTTATCGTATGTTCCCAGACCCTGAATCATCCCTGCTTGCAGGTATATTGCTCGGCGTGCCTGCCGGTCTCACAGACGAATTACAACAAGCTTTCAAGAACACTGGTACTGCCCATATCATTGCCATATCTGGTTTTAATATCAGCATCATCGCAGGCATCTTCTTTATGCTCTTTAGCAAAATGTTTGGGGATCGACGCGGAGCGTTCTTTGCCATTCTTGGGATCGCGTTATATACATTTATCGTTGGCGCGACCCCCGCTGTGGTGCGCGCGGCATTGATGGGCACCCTCGCACTTTTTGCAAGGCAAGTGGGGCGTCGTCAAGTAGGACTCAATACCTTATTGGTCGTCGCCGCGCTGATGTGCATTTGGAATCCGCTGTATGTTTGGGATGTGGGCTTTCAACTCTCGTTCTTCGCGACGCTCGGTCTCATCTTATATGCCACGCCGTTTTCAGAAGCTGCCAATCAGATCATCGTCAAATATTTCCCAACTTCCGCGGCGGAAAAATTTGCCGAACTCTTTTCAGAATTTGTACTCCTTACGCTGGCGGCGCAATTGACTACAATTCCCATCATGGCATATCATTTCCAACGCATCTCGCTCGTTTCATTTATCGCCAATCCGTTCATTCTGCCGCCGCAACCGGCGGTGATGATCTTGGGCGGCTTATCCGTGTTGTTGAGTCACGTTTGGTTTTTGGGTGGACAGATCGTGGCGTGGATCACGTGGCCCTTTGTCGTTTATACGATCCGCATGGTGGAATTATTTGACCGCGTGCCGCATGGGACTTTGTTCCTTGGAAATCTTTCCATCTGGTTCGTGATCCTATTTTACGCAGCGCTTCTTTCTGTGACTTTAGGTTGGTCCAGTTTCAAAGAGTGGATTCGGTCGCTCGGACAACGGGCAGGCTCGGTTGGCGTGGGAAGCGTGCTCGTCATCCTGGTGATCGGTTTGTTATTGGTGTGGCGCGCGGCGACATCACTTCCCGATCGACTCTTACACATCACGTTTTTGGATGTTGGGTCGGCGGATGCAGTGCTCATCCAAACGCCCTCAGGGAAACATGTGCTGGTCAATGGCGGACCGAGTGTGACGAAATTATCCGATGAGTTGGGGCGGCGCATGCCGATCTTCAACCGCAAACTGGATTGGCTGGTGGTCGCCGCGACCGACGAAGAACAGGTGGCTGCTTTGCCGCGTGTTCTGGAACGTTACCCGCCCGATCAAGTTTTGTGGAGCGGCAATGCGCAGGCGTCGTTCTCGTCGCTGGTGCTGAAAGAGTATCTTGTTACAAAAAATGTTTCGGTGACGAATGCGGAGGCGGGCGATGTGTTGGAACTGGGTGATGGCGGCACGCTCAAGGTGCTGACCGTGGGTCCGCGTGGCGCGGTTTTGTTGATCGAGTATAAAAACTTCCGCGCGCTGCTGCCGGTGGGCATGAGTCTCGAAGCGCTGGATGCACTGCGCAGCGGCGCAGAGGTGGGTCCGGTTAGTGTGCTGGCGCTGGCAGATTCCGGGTATGCCACCTCGAACCCGCCTGAATGGATCACGAACCTAAATCCCGAGTTGGTTGTTTTAAGTGTTGATGCCGCTGATGAGAACGGCATGCCCGACGGCGAGGTGTTGGATGCGGTGAAGGGGTATTCGCTGCTGCGTACCGATGAAAGCGGCTGGATCGAGGTCACGACCAATGGCACGCAAATGTGGGTGAATGTAGAGAAATAGCAAGGGCTTGAATTTTGTTGTGAAAAACTGTATAGTATCAGTAGATCACGAAAACGTAGTAACGACTTTAGTCGTTCGGCTAAAAACGATTACTGGAAGGATGCAGCTACTTTGCTGTGAACGCTTTGAAA
>JAYUGV010000409.1:0-16987 GCA_043767565.1 Anaerolineales bacterium | reverse complement strand
CACGAAGGAAAAACGCCTGTAAAATTACCGCCTTTTCCCCCTTTGTGTACTTGGTGTCCTTCGTGTTTAGGCTCTTTCCCGTCAATTACGGGAGAGCCGTAACTGTCAAAAAAACTGATGCCTACGATCAGATCGCCGAACCGCTCAACATGAACGGGCTGCAGCCGTTATTGACTCAAATTGATGTGTTGAAAGAACGAAAAGACGAGAACAATATCACTCTGCGCCCTTTCTACATGGTGGAGACCTTCCGCTGGATGGGGCTGGCTGTGTTCAGGAATAAGATCTATGCCGTGATCCATTTGACGAAACCGAAAGACGAATTGGAAATCCGCGTTTACAGCACGCTGAAAACAGAACTCATTTTCAAATACACATTCAGGGAGTTTAACGATCAAAGGACCCAGGTCACACAAACGGTGCAATTTACAAGAGTGAACAAACTCCTTGAAAGCATCATGGTCAACCGGGCAAAGAACGCCCAGCGCGCCTTGCTCACAAACCTGAAATTCAGACTCGAAAAGAGATAAACTGCTTGCACCGCCTCCTTGACCATGCTATAATCTATGAAAATCCCCTGATACTTACAAACACATTAATTGCGCAATCCGCATGCACGGCAATTTAACCTGCACGGGTTCCGCGTAAGCCGAATTTGACCGAAACTCCGCACTCACTCACAAACTAAGGGACTCTCCCAGCCTGCCCCCCACTGGGTTTGCTGGTTCGATTTACATTCCATCACTCCACATCCAAATGAGAAAATAAAAATGAAAATACTTGAACTTGAGAACGAACCTCTTTCCAAACTGCGCGGCATGGCAAAGACCCTGAATATTCCCAACGCCAACCGCCTGAAGAAAGAGACGCTTGCCATGATGATCCGCGAGGCAGAAGCGCAGAAGGAAGGCATTGAACTGCGCGGCGGCATCCTGGAGATCATGAGCGAAGGCATCGGCTTCCTGCGTGCCACCAACTACAGGATCAGCGACCAGGATGTGTATGTCTCGCAAGCTCAGCTTCGACGTCACGATCTACGGGCAGGCGACCTTGTGATCGGTCAGGTTCGTCCACCCCGTGAGAGCGAAAGACATTTTGGATTGCTCAAAGTGGAATCGATCAACGGTATGGAACCTGAAGAAGCCGCCCGCCGCCCAGTCTTTGAAGAGCTTACCCCGATCTTCCCTGAAAAAAGATTTGATCTCGAAACCGACCACGATACACTCGCTCCCAGATTGATCAACTTAATTGCTCCCATCGGTCGCGGACAACGTGGTTTGATCGTTTCACCTCCCAAGGCGGGGAAAACAACCATTCTCAAGCAAATTGCAAATTCAATTTCAACCAAATATCCTGATGTACATCTCATCGTCGCCCTCATCGGTGAGCGCCCCGAAGAAGTGACCGATATGGACCGTTCTGTAGACGCTGAAGTGGTGGCTTCCACCTTCGATGAGCCGGTTACTTCCCACGTCCGCACCGCGGAGTTGGCATTAGACCGAGCTAAGAGATTGGTGGAGATCGGGCGTCACGTGGTAATCTTAATGGACTCGATCACCCGTCTCGCACGCGCCTACAACCTGGTGGTGAACCCCTCCGGGCGTACGCTCTCCGGCGGCATGGACCCTTCAGCCTTGTATCCGCCCAAACGTTTCTTTGGTGCGGCGCGTAACATTGAAGAAGGCGGCTCGTTGACCATTATCGCGACCTGTCTTGTGGATACCGGTTCCCGCCTAGACGATGTTGTGTACGAAGAATTCAAAGGCACCGGCAATATGGAATTGATCCTGTCACGCAAATTGCAGGAGCGCCGCATCTTCCCCGCCGTGGACATCGAACGTTCGTCCACCCGCCGCGAAGACCTTCTGCTCGGACCTGACCTGTTGCAACGTGTCTGGCTGTTGCGCCGCATGTACATTCAAATGATCACCCAGCAGCCCCAAGGCGCAGGTATGGACCAATCAGTAGCCACCGAAGCGATCGTCACACGGCTGGACCGCGCGCGTAACAATCAGGAATTTTTGGAAAATCTCGGCAGAGATACCTAGCATTTCCCGCCGCCGAGGACGGCGGCTTGAGCATAAATATTTTTTACGAATGACTAAATTTAAAACATTAATCGGTAACAATACATTTAATATCGTTAGTTGGTTTGTCACATTGGCGCTTGTGGCAGGGCTGGTATTCGGCGCGCTTTCGTGGAGGCAATCTACATCCACAGTGTCAGCTCTTGCCCCCCAGCCGACCGCGGCTCCAGACCAGAAACAGCCTGATGTGTCCATGCCAGCTTTGGGGGCGTCTGAATCGTTCTTGTCCATTGGGCGCAGCATCCAACTGAAGACCAATATCCCCGCTGATAAGCCGCGCTATGGCATCGAAGAATATCGCGTAACACGCGGCGATTCGATCTTTGCGATCTCCGAATCATTTAAGCTCAAGCCTGAAACTGTTTTGTGGGCTAACTATGATGTTTTGCAAGACAGCCCCGACAGCCTCAGACCCGGTCAGGTTCTAGAGATCCCGCCAACTGATGGCATTTATTATCAAATGAAAGAGAACGACAAGCTCGATACGGTTGCCAGTGAATTCAAAGCGAATTTGGATGATATTCTGAATTATCCTGGAAATGACATTGATCTTTCAGACCCAACAATTCCATCAGGCTCATGGGTGATGATCCCCGGCGGCAAACGTGAATTCGTACAATGGCTTATACCCACCGTGGCAACGGGCGCATCGGGCACATCAGGTACAAGTCAGAGTGCTTGTCCCGGCGGCGCAGTTGGCGATGGCGGATTTGTGTGGCCCGCCGACGCTCATTCGCTTTCCGGGAATGATTTCTGGTCCGGGCATCTTGGCATCGATATTGCCGCGGGCGAAGGCGCACCGGTGTATGCGGCTGATAGCGGCGTAGTCACCATGGCACAGGGCGGCTATAACTATGGCTATGGCAATGTAATCCAGATCAATCATGGCAATGGCTATTCCACAGTTTATGCTCACTTAAGCGCGATCGGTGTGGGTGTATGCGCCAGCGTTGGCGCAGGTCAATGGATCGGTTCAGCTGGAAACACCGGTAACTCAGAAGGCGCCCACTTGCATTTTGAAGTCCGGCAAAACGGCGGGTTTATCAATCCCTGGTTTGTATTACCGTAATCTCAACGCCTGAAGGTTTTCAAGCCTTTGGGCTTTTTATTTTCCATGAATCAACAAGAACTCAAAGCGACTCTTTCAAAACTCCCGTTGGGCACGATACGCTATTTCGATTCAATTGGCTCGACCAATGACGAGGCGCTGGCATGGGCGGCAAATGATGCGCAAGACCTTTCCGTTGTGATCGCGGATGAACAAACTGCAGGTCGTGGACGCCTCGACCGCCCCTGGTTCACCCCCCCATCTACTGCTCTGGCTTTTAGTCTGATCATCCGCCCCACTGCGGATGAAAAGCCGCATCTCTCGCGGACCGTAGGCCTGGCTGCGCTTTCATTAGCCAATACCATCGGGATGCTGGGACTCGCACCGCAGATCAAGTGGCCCAACGATATTTTGCTGAATGGGCGCAAGGTGGCGGGCATCTTAATTGAGTTGGTCTGGTCAGGCGAAGATGTGGATTGTCTGGTGGTCGGCGCTGGAGTGAATGTTGCCAAAACTGCCGTTCCATCCACAGATATCTTACATTTCCCCGCCACCAGCCTTGAACATGTGCTGGGAGCCGCACCCAACCGCACCAAGTTACTGCACGATATATTGGCATCCTTCATCTCCCTACGCCCGCATATGCACTCAGATGCTTTCATGAGGTCATGGGAAAAGTCCCTCGCGTATTACGGCAGGCAGGTCAGGGTAGAGATGGGCGGCGAAAAATCCGTTACCGGAAAGGTGCTCGGGCTGGAAGCGGACGGTAGTTTGAAACTGCGCGATAAGGATGGCAAAACCGTAACAGTACGATTCGGGGATGTGCGCCTGCGTCCCTTCGCATGATATACTCGGCAATGAGGTAAAAAATATGTTTGATAATTTACGCGACTCGGCTGATTCATCTTTCTACGAAGAAGATCCAAACGATCTCTATAAAGAGCCTGTTGCCCCATCCAATAAACCCGGCAAAAAACCAGCCGCGGCGCCCCAAAAACGACGGAGCAATAACGCCCGTTTTCTCGGCATGACGGCTCAACAGCGTTTCATTGTCTCGCTTATGCTGCTATTCACAGTCTGCATGATGGGCACAGTGGCAATGCTTATGCTGGGAAAAATGTCCCTGCCTGTGTTCTAAATCGTAACGCGACATTTATGTCGCCCATGCCATAGTGAAATAATAAAACAGCGACCGCTTTGCAGTGGTCGCTGTTTTTGTTTGTGGAAATATTTCTATATCAGCTGCGGCTGTGGCTCAACTTTTTCATCATCAGTGATCTGAGCTCCAGCCTTCTTCAAATCTTCAGCCGCGATGCGGGCAACCGAGGCGACATAATCACCTTCCTGCGGCTTGATGAGATGCACACCCTTGGTGGCGCGTCCAGCCTGTTTCACATCCTTGTTCTTGATGCGGATGGCAACACCGTTGGATGTGATAATCGTCAAATCATCCTCTTTCTGAACAACACGCGCCGCGACGATCTTGCCGATCTCTTTCAAGGCCTTCTGATCGATCGTGGAGATGCCGCTGGTGGCGCGTCCCTTGGCAGAATAATCCTTCAACGGTGTTTGCTTGCCATAGCCGCCGCTTGTTACAACCAGCAGTGCGCCATCTTTCTCAACTACATCCATGCTCGTGACGGCATCATCCTTTTTGAGTTTGATCGCTCCAACACCTGAAGCCTGCCGCCCCATCGACCGGATTTTGGTTTCGTTGAAGCGCAACGCCTGCCCATTTTCGGTGACGAAGATCACTTCGTCCTTGCCGCTGGTCACACGCGCCCAGCCAAGTTGGTCGCCTTCATCCAAGCCCATGGCGATCAAGCCCGAGGGCCGGACCGCTGCAAACTCATCCATTTTCACGCGCTTCGCTCTGCCACGAACGGTTGCCAGCACGCAAAAACCATGCGCCGAGAAATCCGAAACTGCGATCGCAGCCGTGACACGCTCGTTCGCATCCAATGCCAGCACGTTGACGAGCGGAATTCCTTTCGCCGTGCGGTCGGCATCGGGGATTTGGTAGACTTTTTCGCTATACACTTTGCCGCGATCTGAAAAGAACAACATCGTATCCAGACTACGCGCCGGGATGAGCGCCACAACTTCATCTTCATCCTTGGTCGTGTGCCCCATGACCCCACGCCCGCCACGCGTCTGCGAACGGAAAGCGGACGCTGCGACACGTTTGATATATCCGCGTGCAGTGAGACTGATCAAGACCGCCTCATCCTGAACGAGGTCGGCTTCATGCAGTTCTTCCTTGGCTTCTGCGGCGATCTTTGTACGGCGGTCATCGCCATATTTTTCAGCCAGGTCCGTCATATCATCTTTAATAAGCCCAAGAATCTTTTTGGGATGGGCAAGCAAATCCTCATAATATGCAATCTGTTCAGTAATCTGCTTGTGCTCTTCTTCGATCTTCCAACGCTCAAGCGCGGCGAGTCGGCGCAACTGCATATCAAGGATCGCCTGTGCCTGCAATTCGCTCAACTTGAAACGGGCGATCAAATTTGTCTTGGCTGTATCGGAATCTTCTGATTCGCGGATGGTTTTGATCACTGCTTCAATATTGTTCAATGCGATCAAATACCCATCGAGGATATGTTGACGTGCCCGGGCTTTCGCCAACTCAAAATTCGTGCGGCGGACAATGACCGTCTGGCGATGTTCGATAAAGATTTGCAAGGCACGCTTGAGCGGTAACGTGCGCGGCTCGCCATCCACCAGGGCGAGCATTTGCGCGCCAAAGGTAGTTTGCAGAGACGTGTACTTATAAAGCTGGTTCAACACCTTCTTGGGCTGTGCGCCGCGTTTAAGCTCGATCACGATGCTCATACCGCGTTGATCTGATGCATCGCGCAGATCTGAGATCTGGTCTATCTTATCGCTACGCACAAGTTCAGCAATGCGTTCGATCAGGGTCGTCTTATTGACCTGATACGGAATTTCCGTGATCACGATCTCGTGCCGGTTGCTCTTTGTCTCTTCAATATGTGCCACGCCACGGACAACGATACGTCCCCGGCCCGTGCCATACATGGATTCGATGCCTTCACGGCCGATGATAATACCGCCGGTCGGGAAATCCGGTCCGTGAATGAATTTCATCAACTCTTCAACCGGAATATCATCCATGCGCTCAAAGTTATCGATCAGATACGAGAGAGCGGCGGTGAGTTCACGCAAATTGTGCGGCGGGATGTTCGTCGACATGCCGACCGCGATACCAGATGCGCCATTGAGCAGCATATTGGGCACACGCGACGGCAAAACCAGCGGTTCTTCAAGTGAGTCATCAAAGTTCGGACCAAAATCAACGGTGTCTTTATCGAGGTCAGCCAGCAATTCTTCAGCCAGCTTTTGGAGGCGGGCTTCCGTATAACGCATGGCGGCTGGCGCATCGCCGTCAATCGAGCCGAAGTTGCCCTGTCCATCCACGAGCATGTAGCGCAGGGAAAAAGGCTGAGCCATACGCGCCATACTCTCATACACGGCTGAATCACCATGCGGGTGGAATTTACCAAGCACCTCACCCACAATACGAGCCGATTTCTTATACGCGGTATTCGAACGCATACCCAGTTCATGCATCGCAAATAAAATGCGGCGATGCACGGGTTTCAAACCATCGCGCGCATCCGGCAGGGCACGCGCCACAATTACGCTCATGGCGTAATCAAGATAGGCAGTCCGCATTTGGGCGTCTATATCAACGTTTTCGATATTTCCAGCGATTGAGATTTTCTCTTCAGCCATGTTTTTCTCTATAAATGGGATATCGGCATAAAAAAGACACGAAGATTGGGTTTTTCAACTCCGCGTCTTAACTAATGAAGAACTATGCCTGATTTACTCTAATTATACCGCGCTTACAACCTTTTTAATGGATAAAACTCCGCGTCACTCCGACCCCTAACCTGTCTCCACACCCCAAAACTGATCTCATTTGAGAGCGGTTCGCAGGCAACAAAAAACTCGCCTTTCAGCGAGTCGTCTTGTGTGCCGAAGGAGGGACTTGAACCCTCATGAGATTGCTCTCACCACGCCCTGAACGTGGCGCGTCTGCCAATTCCGCCACTTCGGCTAGTTTTGTTGCGGGTTGAATTTTATCTCAAAGGTGGGTTTTGTCAACCTGATGAGAAATTTGCGGCTTGAAAAAGACTTTTATCGCTTTGCAACAACTCATGCACAGAATCGTATAAATATTTGAAACAAATTAAACTGTTCAACGTCATAGATATAACCTTTGCACTTATGAAATGTAATCAAATATCAGTACTGTTAGGGGATATAACTTTTCGAACCGAACGAGGTTAAATAGATATATGAAGAAAGGAGTGTGGCCTATGTTCGTCCTTGCAGTTTCAGTCTGCGTGCTCGTGTTTGTCGCCCTGGCGGGCGCGAACCTGCTCATCTCGGATATCAATTCAGATGAGTTGAGCAACATGGGTATCGAGAAGAAATCATGATCGAGGATACCCATCTTCTCCCCTAGCCCGATGCGAAAGACATGCATCGGGCTTTTTGTTTGGGTGGAAAAGGCTGATGGGCGATAAAGGCTTGTGAGCAGGAACAAGTATCGGCTAACGCCGAAGGCGGAGGCGGGGCTATATCATCCAAAGAGTATAATCATGAAACTTCAGGTTAGGAAAATCCACAATAAATCGTCATCTTACACATTTTTGAATTTGGAGCCCGCACTTTGAAAGATCACTCATTGATCACCACTCTCAAAAGCCTGCGCGGAAACCCGCGCGGCTGTGTTTATACCGAGCCGTTGTGGGGCATCCCCTTTAACTTGTACGCTCCGTATGTTTCGATCTACATGGTTGCTCTGGGTTTATCTGATAAACAGATCGGTTCGATCATCAGCATCAGTTGGAGCTTTCAGATCGTTTTCGCGCTGTTGAGCGGCGTAATTACCGACAAGCTGGGACGCAGGCGCACCACACTGATCTTCGATATCATAGCCTGGAGTGTTCCCGCAGTGATCTCAGCCATCGCACAAAACTTTTGGTATTTTGTTGCGGCGGGCATCATCAACAGTGTCTGGCAGATCACCCACAATTCCTGGACCTGCCTGCTGGTGGAAGATGCCGAACAGGACCAGTTGGTGGATATTTATACGTGGATCCACATCGCCAATCAGTTGGTCGGTTTTGCCGCACCACTGGCAGGCTTACTGATCGGTATATTCAATCTGGTGCCGACTGTCCGTGGGTTGTATATTTTTGCGGCGATCATGTTCACAGTGAAAGCGGTCGTCACGTATCTGATGACAGAAGAGACCGGGCATGGCAAGATCCGCATGCATGAGACACGCCATCAGAGCATTATGAGTGTATTCCGTGAATATGGCGGGGTTTTGCAAGATCTGCTGCGCACACCCCAAACCATCTACACTGCCGGGATCATGCTGATCATCAGCATTTCAAATGTCATCTCAGGCAGTTTCTGGGGCATCATCGTGACCGAGCGGCTGCACATCCCTGCCCAGAATTTGGCGATCTTTCCCTTTGTCAAATCAGCGGTAATGTTATTCTTTTTCTTCATGGTCATGCCGCGCTTCAATAAGTTGCATTTCAAACTGCCTCTGACGTTCGGCTTTATCGGCTTTATCGTCAGTCAATTGATTCTGATCACCGCGCCGGATCAAGGCTATCTATTTTTGATCGTGAGCGTATTTTTGGAAGCCTGCTGTTTTGCCACGATCAATCCGCTGATAGATCAGATGATCGTACTCACTATTAACCCCAAAGAACGCGCCCGCATCCAATCCATCATGTACGTGGGCATTATCCTGATCACTTCACCGTTCGGCTGGATCGCTGGAAATCTCTCTGCCATTGATAAAGTAATGCCGTTCATCTTGAACATCGCGCTATTTGCGATCGGTTCCGTGCTGGCGTATCTGGCTGGGAACGCCGCGCAAAAGAGACTCGCGGCAACATCCATAATTCCGTAGCTCCAGGCCCAACAACCTCGCGCCGCAAGCCGCCTTTGGCGATGTGGCATTACCAAACACACGCCTGTATTACGTCAAAGCCGGGACAGGGTCGCCGCTCATCATCGTCCCGGCAACTGTTTCTCTTATTCGGCAGTGGCTGCCGCTGACGCAATTCATGGGTCAGCGTTTCACCAGTTATTTTTTTGAACTGCCCGGGCATGGCGGCTCGACTCCGTATCTCGAAAAATTTCAAAGCCAGCTCGTGCCTAACACGGTGGAAGGATTTGTAAACAGCCTGGGATATGATAAATTTAATTTGATGGGCTTCTCGTTTGGGGGCTTGCTGGCATTACGCACATTGGAACATTTGCAGGATCGGATCGAGAAAGTCATTCTGCTCTCCCCCGCTGTCAGCCGCCGGGCATTGAAGTGGTCCACGCTGAGGCAATGGGCGTTCAAAGCCTCGATCAAAGCCATGAAAAACGCAGCGTTCTTACAGGGAGCTCACTATGTAATGAACGCGCCGAATCTCGAAAAGCCCCTGACCTATGCGCTCAGCAAGATCAGCAAAGTTGACAGAAGGATTCTGGAAAGCAAGCACGCCCTGCGCATGCCGCTTTCCACATTGGATGTGTTCGCCCACACCATGGATGAAATTTTCCAGATGGAGTATCAGTATGCGGGCACGCCATTTCACAATCCCTGTTATTTCGGCATGTCAATTAACGACGATATATTAGATTACGATATCACCGAACAGATCGTGCGTAGGCATTTTCAAAACATCACCACCCAGAAGTTCACACATCCCTATCATCAACCACCCAAGCCGCCAACATTCGAATGGCTCAATCGTGAGTTTGGACAATTCCTAGGTGTGATCGACTAGATGTCATTACGGAAATCATTCACCTTTCTGGTAAACTTCCGGAAAGGTGAATGTGCATTTCATTTTACCGCACGCCAATTAATTTTCTAACCACCGAATGCAAAAAGATTTCGGCTTCATGTTTTATATGAATTGAGGTGAAACTATGATCAGTTGGCAGGAACTTACCATTGACGTTTTTGTTGAACAATTAAGGACAGTGTATCAACGCACATATGGCGATGTTGACCAGAGCTTCGGTCGCATTGTTGCCTGGTGCGGACGTCTCGCGCTCGGGAACATTGCGAACTCGGATATGCTCTTCCACGATGTGGATCACACCATCATGGTTTCATTAGCTGGGCAGGCGATCATTGAGGGGAAACATTTGCGCGAAGGCGGCGTGACTCCCCGTGATTGGATGCACTTTATGATCGCGGTCTTATGTCATGATATAGGATATGTGAAGGGCGTCTGCCGGAATGACACGAATGACCGGTTTGCGACTGGCGTGGGAGACGAGACAGTTTACATCTCACCCGAAGGCACGGACGTTGCACTCACATCCTATCATGTGGACCGCAGTAAGTTATTCGTGAAGGAACGCTTTGGGACAGGTCTCTTACAGGATGCGCCGAAACAACTGGATACAGATCTGATCGCATCCTATATCGAGATGACCCGCTTCCCCTCCCCAGCTGGCGAAATGTACAAAGAAACCAAAAGCTATGGCGGTTTGGTGCGCGCCGCCGATTTTATCGGTCAGTTGGGCGACCCTGATTATTTACGCAAGACCCCCGCCTTGTTCTATGAATTTCACGAACTTGGGATCAACGAAAAACTTGGGTACAAATCCCCGAATGACATGCGCAAGAATTACGCTTCGTTCTATTGGAATAGCGTAGACGATTATATTCAAGATGCGCTCGTCTACCTGCGCCTGACCGAAAGCGGCAAACAGTGGATCGCGAATATGCATTCGCATGTATTTGATTCGGAACACAAGGTGCATGAGTAGTAACGATCTGAACCGCTGGTCGAGTAGCCCCGTGCGCTTCGGGGCGTATCGAGACCAAGGCGACAAAACAATCTCATGATTTCATGCAACCATATTGTTGCAAGTTACTGGAGATTGCTTCGTCGCTCACTGCCGTTCGCTCCTCGCAAAGACGGATTACCTCAACTCCCCCACCACCTTTTCCACTTCAACAAGTATTTCTCCAGACTGAACCAACTTCTTCATCTTGTTGTGGTCGCTATATAACGGACGATCCACTTCGAGGTGATCGACATATTTGCGAATCACTGCGCGGGCTTTGAGTGAGCCTTTACCCGGCGTGAATTCGCGGAAGTCGAGCGCTTGCGCAGCTGCCATGAATTCAATACCAAGGATTCCAAAAGCGTTATCGAGAATCTGTCCATTCTTCAACGCGGTATTCATGCCCATTGAGACAAAGTCCTCCTGGTCTGCCGCGGCGGGGATGGACATAATACTTGCAGGCGCAGATAAAATTCTTTGCTCCACGATCAAGTGGTCAGCGGTGTATTGGCTGAGCATCATCCCAGAGTAGAATCCAGGCTCGTGGGCGAGGAAATCAGGCAGTCCCTGAGAAAGAGCCGGGTTCGTCAAACGATTCAAACGTCGCTCAGATAGCACACACACCATCGTGATGGCGATGCCCGCCATGTCCATTGGCAAGGCAACGGGCGAACCTTGAAAGTTTGCGCCGGTCAATGTCAAATTATCTGCGGGGATAAAAATCGGATTATCGCCCACGCCATTCAATTCAATCTCAACCTGCGAACGCGCATACGCAATCGCATCGCGCGCCGCGCCGATCACCTGCGGGGTCGAACGCATCGAATAGGCGTCCTGCACTTTGGTTTTCATTTTGCCCGTGGTGAGATCGGAACCTGCGAGCACCTTCAAAATATTTTCTGCGGACGTGATCGAGCCGCTGAAGCCGCGCAACTCATGCAGTTTGGTGTTATAGGGTTTGAGATTTCCGAGCAGCGCTTCAATCGACATCGCCGCCGCAATCTCAGCCTGTTTCAAAAACCGTTCCATATCGTAAATGTGGATGGCGGACATGGCGGTCAGCAAATTGGAGCCGTTGATCGTGGCTAGTCCATCGCGCGCCTGCAAGCCCGGGACTGCGATGCCAGCCCGCCGCATCGCTTCCGCACCCGGTAGCTGTTCGCCGTTATAGAAAGCTTCGCCTTCGCCCATGAGCAGCAGCGCGGCTTGCGCCATCGGAGCGAGGTCGCCGCTTGCGCCCACCGACCCCTTTTGACAAACAACGGGCGTGACGCCTTTGTTCAGCATCTCCACCAGTGTGAGTGTGATCTCAGGTCTGCAACCGGAATTCCCATGCGCATGGACATTGATGCGCCCCGCCAGCGCCGCACGGACATGTTCGATCGGCGCGGGGTCGCCAATGCCCGCCGCATGGTTATAGACCAGATAACGTTGGAATTCTTTCACCTGCTCATCGTTGAGCATCGTCTCTGAAAATTCACCGATGCCGGTGTTCGTGCCATACATGACTTCTTTCTTGGCTAGTTTAT
Source organism: Anaerolineales bacterium (assembly GCA_043767565.1). Classification (GTDB taxonomy): domain Bacteria; phylum Chloroflexota; class Anaerolineae; order Anaerolineales; family Villigracilaceae; genus Defluviilinea. The sequence continues at coordinate 4,469 of JAYUGV010000409.1, read as the reverse complement.
CCTCCAACATGGCGCGGCAGACTTTGATGCGCTCCAATGCTTCGGGGGCAAGTTCTACTTTCTCGTTATCTCGTGCAATCGCAACAAGTTTTTCAACCGTGAGGGATGATCCGTTGAGGGTGATGGACATGGACAGGCTCCTAATTGGGATGATGATGGTATTGTACTCCGAATGAAGTGTTGCTATACTGTTATCACATAGTACCGCACAAGCGGTAACATCCACGTTTAGCGGGAGTATCCTCCTATGGCTGAAGATTTTGAAGAAGAGCAAGAAGAACCAAAAATCGAAGAATTCATGGAAATCGGCGGCTCGCCTATATTAGGGATTTCTTTGCACCAAATTCTCCCTGCCCGCAAGAGTTACATCACGCGATTAGCTTGGTCTCCTGATGGATCTAAAATTGCTGCACCTTCTATGGATGGAACAGTCGATATCTGCCAATTAGAAACGGAAGAAACTAAGACTATAAAAATTTTATCAACGATTTATTGTGTTTCCTGGTCTCCAGATGGCAAACATATTGCCACAGGATGTCATGACGGCAAAGTTCGTATCTACGATATTAACAAACTTGACTCTGATCCATTAACAATAGATGCACACGCGCAAAAAATTCGATCTATAGCTTGGTCCCCAAACGGCAAATTGATTGCAACAGGTTCAGCAGACTACACAGTAAAAATATTCGATCCTTTAAAATCAGAATCAATAAATGTGTTGAAACACCATGTTGATGTTGTTACAAATGTCGCTTGGTCACCTGATGGCTCATTTCTAATTTCTGCATCGGATGACAACAATACAATATTATGTGATCCAAAGACTAATAAAAAACTATTAACGTTGATCGGGCATCAAGCAAGGGTTGTTAGTTTAGCAATATCTCCCAACAACAAGTATATTGCTTCAGGTTCTGCTGATAGGACAATTATCATTTGGGATTTAAAAACAGGTGACCCGAAGGTTGTGTTGGAGGGACACACTGACACAGTCCGAGCATTGGCGTTTTCGCATGATAGTACATTGTTGGCATCGAAATCTTGGGACAACTCAGTGAGGATATGGAATACCACAACTTGGGAAACCATTGGCGCATTGATCGAGTTGAATGCTAGAGATAATTGGCACGCAGGATTAGCATTTCATCCAGGTAAAAACATATTGGCAACTCTTGGAAGTGGACCAGTAGGTGCTGATACAATAATACGTATATGGAATGTTGAAAAACAGGAAATAGCAAACAAGATCATACCTAAAACTTCCCTTCTTTATACCACCGCTAAAGTAATTCTGGTTGGCGATTCAGGCGTTGGCAAGACCGGATTAGGCTGGCGGTTGGCACATAGTGAGTTCAAAGAACATTCATCTACTCACGGGCAACAGTTTTGGGTTGTCCCTGAATTGAAGAAAACACGCGAGGATGGCACAGAATGCGAAGCCGTGTTGTGGGATTTAGCAGGGCAACATATTTACCGCTCGATACATTCCATTTTTTTAGATGATGTAGATGCTTCGCTAGTTTTATTCGATCCCACCAATCGGCAGGAGCCACTCAAAGGCGCGCAATTCTGGCTCGAGCAATTGAAAGGCAAGAAGCAATTGCCGCCAAGTGTTTTAGTCGGTGCACGGCTTGATCGCGGCGCACCTGTTCTTTCGCAACAGGAACTCGATCAGTTCTGCCAGAAGTATGGCATCAGCGGCGGTTATATAGGCACAAGCGCAAAGAGTGGCGAGGGGATGGATAATTTACTGGAGACCATCAAGGGGCAAATCCCTTGGGATCAGATGACGACGACGGTTACGACGGTCACATTCAAGAGAATCAAGGAATATGTTTTATCACTTAAGGAAAAGACTGATAGAAAGGGTGTACTTGTCCATCCGGAAGAACTACGTGAGCAATTACAATCAGCCGATAAAGATTGGGAATTTAGTGATGCTGAAATGATGACGGCAGTGGGTCATCTTGCGAATCATGGATATGTCAGCATTTTGCATAATTCTTCTGGCGAAGAGTATGTTTTGCTTGTGCCAGAGTTGTTGGCAAGTGTGGCTTCATCTATTTTCTTGCACGCAGATAAGCATCCGCGTGAGTTGGGGGCAATTAACGAAACTGCTCTATTGCAAGGAGAATATCTTATTGATGAATTCAAAGGGCTGGAAAAGGAAGAACAACATGTTTTACTTGATGCGACTGTTGTCCGATTCTTGGAACACAGTCTCTGCTTCCGTGAGACATTAGGCAATGACAATCTACTGATTTTCCCAAACCTTATTAAACAAAAGCGTCCATTACAGGATGAATTTGAGTCTATTGATAGTGTTTCCTATATTTTGCGTGGACGTGTAGAAAACATTTATGCATCGCTTGTTGTTCTGCTTGGATATACATCAATGTTCACGCGCATCAATCAGTGGCAAAACCAAGCACAATATGAAATGGGCAAAGATGAAATTTGTGGCTTTCGACTCATTGAAGAAAGGGAGGGTGAACTGGAACTCGTGTTGTATTACGGCGCAATCATGCCTCCATATGGTCGCACAATGTTCCAAGGTTTGTTTGAGTCATTTTTATACAAACGTGATGTTGATATTACACGTTTTCCACCAGTTCATTGTCCACAAAATCACCTCCTCCAACGTTCCGCAGTAATCAAACGTGTGTTGGAAGGCAAGAATTTCATGTTCTGTGATGAATGCGGCGAGAAGACCATACTCCCAGAAATTGAGAAACCAAGTGGATTTAAAAGAGAAGAATCACGAAAGATTCGCAGAAGTGAAGCTACAGCGCAATTACGGCGCACCTATGAAACTTATCTTGTACGTGTAAAAGGATTTAGAAGAGACCGATCCGCGCCTAGATGTTATGTAAGTTATGTCAAAGAAGATTCTGTTTGGTCAGAACAGTTTATCCAAGATTTACGCGAGGCAGGTGTACAAATTATAGAAGAAAGCAGAAATGTCAAAATTGACGACGTGATTTTGTACGTAGACACTCCTGAGTATCGCTCGAAACCAATTGAAGCAGATATGGCTCTTGGCAAGGCTCGAATAGATCAAGGTCTAAAACCATCAATGTTGCGCCTTCGGGTACAAAAGCAACCTGATTTAGATGGCAAACGTGAACCTGAATTGGGTAATTTCCAGCCTGAGTCTCGCTATGCAGTGGGCTTATTCAACACATTGTTAGAGTTATATGCTATTCCACCAGAGCATCCTGCATTTAAACAACTACGGGAATCATTACAACAACAATGGGAGCAATCTCTTGCCAATATGAACAATGGGGAATTCTATATCTCTTACGCTTGGGGAGGTGAAAGCGAAAAGATCGTAGATGAATTAGACAAAGCATTTCAAACTCAAGATGTTATCATTGTGCGCGACAAAAGGGATTTGGGTTATAAGGGTCGCATCAAAGAGTTTATGCAAACAATTGGGCAGGGAAAAGCTGTAATTCTCGTTATCAGCGAGAAATACCTAAAATCAGAAAACTGTATGTTTGAGTTACTGCAAGTTGCCAAAAACGGTGAATTCACTGATCGAATTTTCCCAATCGTTTTGGAAGATGCCCGTATTTATAAAGCTATCGATCGCATTCGATATGTTGAACATTGGGAAAAACAATTGAAGGAATTAGATAACGCGATGAAAGGCGTCTCTGCGGCAAATATGGATGGATTCAGAGAAGACATTGATCTCTATGATGAAATTCGAGATAACCTTCCAAAGTTATCCGATATTCTCAAAGACATGAATACACTTACGCCCGAACTTCATCGTCAATCAGGATTCAAAGAAGTAATCAATGCCGTAATGGCAAAACTCGAAGAATAAATTTACCCACATCATAGAAGCCACAGGACAGAATTCATGATCTCCACAGCCACCGAAACAGACAGCACGCAAATCCACGACATCACAGCACGGGCGGGTGTGTTCAATCAGGAAGAAGTTGCCTCCGTCCCCCAGATGTTCAATGAATATCTAACTTTGGGGGCAGAAGGCAGTGGCTATCACTTCATTGTGTATCGCGAAGGGGATCAAGTACTGGGTTATGCCATTTATGGTTATCGCGACCTGACGGATGGAGTCTATGACCTCTACTGGATCGCCGTTGACCCGCATGCCCGCCGCAAGAGTGTTGGTCGCACGTTGTTGACTGCCTGTGAAGATGCGGTGCGCGCAGAGGGCGGGCGGATGGTGATCGCAGAGACATCGGGGACGGCGGAGTATGCGTCCACGCGGGAGTTTTATGTCCGCATGGGGTATGTCAACGAGGCAACCATCAAGGATTTTTATAAGCCGGGGGATGATCTGAAGATTTATATAAAACGGCTTTAGCAGTTACTTTTATATGTCACCCTGAGCAGAGCGAAGGGTCTCTACTACGGCACCCAAGACTCTTCGGTCGCAACAAACGCTCCCTCAGAGTGACATGATAATATTGCGTCATGCCTACCAG
>JAYUGV010000408.1:0-2667 GCA_043767565.1 Anaerolineales bacterium | reverse complement strand
GTCAATGGAACGAAGATCAGCTTGATCTCATCCGGGCTGTCGCTGAACGAGTGGCGCTCTCTGCCGAAAACGCGCGGCTTTTTGAAGAAACCACCGCTCGCGCAGAACGTGAAAAGCTGGTCTCGGACATCTCCAGCAAGATCCGCAGTCATACCGATGCCCAATCAATGATCCAAACCGCGATCGAAGAACTCCGCAGCGCCCTGGGAGCTTCTCGGGTGGAAGTCATTCCGCAATCCATCAAGGGCGCTGAAAGAAACGAAGCATAGGTGCAATATGATATATACGATCGCAATGTCAAATGAAAAAGGCGGCGTCGCCAAGACAACTTCCACGTTGTCGCTAGGCGCAGCGCTGGCTGAATTAAATTATCGCGTTTTATTAATTGACCTCGACCCGCAGGCGAATTTATCTCTGGCGTTGGGCTTGGAGACCGGCGAATCAAACGTCACCTCGGCAAATATCTTGATCGAAAACGCCTCAGTGCGCAGCGCCATTCGTAAAACAGATATAAAAAATCTCGACCTGATCTCTTCCAGTTTTCGCATCGAGACCGCTGAACAATTCCTGCCCATGCGGACGCATTATCTCAGCACGCTGCATGACGCGCTGAAAGCTGATACGCTTCCTTATGACTATATCCTGTTCGATTGCCCGCCCGCCCTGGGCGCGATCACACTCAATGCGCTTGTCGCCGCCGATTTGCTTATCATTCCCACACAGGCTGAATACTTCTCGGCATATGCACTCCGCAATATGATGGGCACCATTCGCCGCATCAGACAGGATGAAAATCCGAATCTGGCGTACCGTATCCTGGTCACCTTGCTGGACCGCCGTAACCGCACCCATCGCAATATCTTTGAACAACTGCAAAACACATTTGGACAGGGTGTCTTTACCACCGTGATCGAGGTGGATACCAAACTGCGCGAAAGTCCCATCGCAGGTATCCCCATCACGCACTACCGACCCAATAGCCGCGGGTCACAACAATATCGCGTTCTTGCTCAGGAGTTGATCGAATATGCCAAAGAAGAAGCCAGTCGCCAAGCGGCTTGATAAACTGTTTGAGGATATCAAACACGAAGAGCCGAGCTCGGAAGCCAAACCCCGCGCTCGCAAAAGCTCTCCGGCAGAACAGGCACAACCTGCACCTGAGGCGAAACCTGTTGTCAAACACGCCCATTCCAATGAGGCGCGGCCAGCGGTCATCACCCAAACCGATACAGTTTTGTCGCTTACATTCCAGGCCGGGCAAAACAATTGGGCAACCCTGCAAGTGATGGATGATGAAATAACCGATCGTAAGTGGAGCACAGAAGAACAACTACTTGTCAAACAGGTAACTGATCAATTATCGTTGGCGCTCGAAAATGCCCGCCTCTTCCAGGAAACACAACGTCGCGCCCAGGAAATGACTGCACTCGCGGAAGTGGGTCGCGAAATTTCAGCCACTCTGGATCTTCAAACCGTGCTTGAGAAGATCACGGTCTATGCCTCTGACCTATTGAACGCCACCTCAGCCGCGGCTTATCTGCCAAATGGACAAGGTGAAACGTGGAGCGCGATCGCAGCCGTGGGCCTAGATGCGAAAGAAATTATGATGGATTCCGTCAATCGAGGCGAGGGCATCCTTGGCAAGATCGTGATGCAGCAAAACGGCGCGATCATGAACAATGTTGATCAAATCCCCGAAGGGATCATGATTGCCGGTACAAACAGGGTGGATGCCTTTGAGCATTTGATGGGCACTCCGGTGTTATCAGGCAAGCAGGTAACAGGTATGCTGGCTATTTGGCGTACTGGCGAAGGCCGCGAGTTTGCAAAAACCGAATTGGAATTTCTAACCAACCTTTCGCGCCAAACTGCCATTGCCATCGAAAACGCCCGCCTGTTCAAAGAAACACAGCGTCGCGCCCAGGAAATGTCCGCACTCGCAGAGGTGGGGCGTGAGGTATCTGCCACGTTGAATCTGGTTAAAGTACTTGATAAAATTTCAGAATATGCGAAGGACTTACTGCAAGCCGAGACCAGTGCTGTTTATTTACCGACTCCTCAATCCTCACAATGGCAGGCTATCTCGGCGATTGGGTTAGATACAGACAACATCAAAAGTGATCCTTTAGAATCAGGGCGGGGAATCCTTGGGAAGATCATAATATCCAAAACCGGCACGATGGTCAACGATGCATCCAATCAGCCAGGTTCAGTTACAGTCGCCGGAACCGAAAATAAAGATTTTGAACATATCATGGGTGTTCCGATCCTTTCCCTCAATCAAGTTACCGGTCTGATGGCTGTCTGGCGAACAGGCAAGGGCAAAGACTTCATCGAAACCGAATTGAATTTCCTATCCAACCTTGCACAGCAAGCTGCGGTTGCCATTGAAAACGCGCGCTTGTTCGAAAGTACCCAATACAATGCCGCGATTGACAGCTTGATCAGCCAAATATCATCCAGCTTCGTGAACGTGGGCGCGGATGAGGTGGACGCCCAAATTAACCTCGCCCTGCAAATTATCGGGGAATTCTCACACATCGACCGTGCTTATCTCTTTCAATTCACGCCTGACGGCAGAACCATGGATAATACCCATGAATGGGCGGGCGCGGGTATTGCATCCTACATCAATGACTTCAGAAATGTACCAATCAACGTGCTGCC
>JAYUGV010000407.1:0-6641 GCA_043767565.1 Anaerolineales bacterium | reverse complement strand
TCATTGCTGGAGGGTTGATAAGGCTCGATTAATTGGCGCCCAGCCAGATGGTTGTAAAGATCCGCAAGCGTTCGGACGGGATAGACTTCCAAATTAGGGATCAAGGCGGCTTCGGGCGCGTCGCCTTCAGAGACGAACATGCGCTTGTATCCATTGGTGCGCGCAGTTGCCGCCATTGGAAGAATGCCGCGCGTGTGGCGAACGACGCCATCAAGTGAAAGCTCGCCGACCACGAGGGTGTTCTCAACGACATTCTGCGGCAGGTGACCAGAGAGGAGAATGATGCCCAGCGCGATGGGCAGGTCATAGGCGGGACCTTCTTTGCGGATGGAGGCGGGCGAAAGGTTAACAACGATGCGATGACGAGGAAAATGCAGACCGGCGTTCTTGACCGCGGTCTGCACACGCTCGCGGCTTTCCTGAACGGCGGCATCAGGCAAGCCAACGATAGTCATACCAGGCAAGCCGTTAGTGTAATCCACTTCGACTTCGATAATAACGCCTTCGAGCCCAACGACAGCACAGGAAAATACGCGCGCTAACATGCGGGGAGTGTAGACGAGGAGAGAGGAAAAGTCAATTGAGAATCGTCAAAACTGCATCGAGGTCTGAGGCTGGTCTGGTATGGTAAACTTTGAAAAGCTTATAGAAAACAAGGTGACCGCATGCGTTTCAGCCCTACAACAATTCCCGATGTGATCTTGATCGAACCCAAAGTCTTTGCCGATGAGCGCGGCTTTTTTCTGGAAAGTTATCAGAAACAACTTTTTTTTGAAGCAGGAATTCCATTTGACTTCGTACAAGATAATCATTCCAAATCACAGCAGGGTGTGTTACGCGGCTTACATTATCAGATCCAGCAACCGCAGGGGAAGTTAGTGCGGGTGATCTCCGGCGAAATATTCGATGTGGCGGTGGATATCAGAAAACATTCACCAACTTTTGGAAAATGGGTGGGCGATTACCTCTCTGCTGAAAATAAAAAAATGTTGTGGGTGCCATCCGGCTTTGCACACGGTTTTTATGTTACCAGCCCGGATGCCGAGGTGATCTATAAAGCCACAGATTATTATGCGCCGCAATGGGAACGTGCCATTCTTTGGAACGATCCCGCCATCCATGTTAATTGGCCCCTACAGGGAAATCCCCCTGTCCTTTCGCCAAAAGATACAGCAGGGAAAATGTTATCTGAAGCAGAAGTATTCGAGTAACCCTGCAATGAAGATCGTACTGTTAGGCAAAAACGGACAACTTGGCTGGGAATTCCAGCAAGCGCTCCCAGCGCTGGGAGAAGTGATCGCATTCGGACGGAATGAGTTGGATGTTGCAAACATTCAGTCGCTTCAAAATACGCTGGTCGAACTCAAGCCAGATTTGATTATCAACGCCTCGGCGTATACCGAAGTGGATCTGGCAGAAACCCAAACAGACCTGGCAATGCAGATCAATGCCGCCGCGCCCGGGGTAATGGCAGAGACAGCCCGCAAACTTGGCGCCGTATTCATCCATTATTCAACCGATTATGTGTTTGACGGCAAAGGCACCGCCCCCTATACAGAAACAAGCCCAACCAACCCATTGAACGTATACGGCAAAAGCAAACTGGCGGGGGAGAAAAATATAGAACAGTCAGGTGCGGCGTATCTCATTTTGCGAACCAGTTGGGTGTACAGCCTGCGTGGTAATAGCTTTGTCAACAAGGTGCTCGGGTGGTCACGCAGGCACAAGACCTTGAAGATCGTCAGCGATCAGGTTGGCAGTCCCACCTGGGCAACTATGCTGGCGAAAACCACCTGTAATGCAATCACCGCGCATAAAGCAGATCTTTTGGATCGCATCCAGGAGAGCTGCGGCATTTATCATTTGACGAGCAGTGGATATACATCCCGTTACGAATGGGCAAAACGGATCCTGACTCTCGATTCAAAACCGACCGAGCAGCTGGTTCAGACCATTGAGCCTGCTCTGAGCGAGGAATTCCCCACGCCCGCCACCCGCCCTTTGTTCTCTGCGCTCGATTGCACGAAATTCACAAGAACTTTCAATCTGCCTCTACCAGGTTGGGAAGAATCTTTACAACAAGCAATGACCAGATAGTTTCTTTGATAAGAGCAACATCCTGGGGGGAGTTAAAAGCCAACGATCAGCACAGAGAAAGAAAATTTGACGAACCATCCTCACCCGTCCAGGCCGAAGCGGCATTAATATATCAACCACAGCAAAGTACTAACGTCTTTGTAATCTACAATTATGCAGATTGTTCTTTTCAAACAAAAAGTAGGGATATAATTCAGTAAATCAATTGCACAGGTCTTGACTTGATTTCGCCCCCCATGAAGTGCGATAAGAAATCTTTAATATCATCTCAATTGATCTTGCATAAATCTTGTCAAGTCCAAAAGAAAGAAATGGAGAAAGCCATGAAAGATATACAATTTTCAAACCAAATCAAAAAAGGGCTACAGATCGTAATGATGTTTGCAATCCTCTTCCTAAAATTTGGAACCATCGGTGCTAGCATCGCCTATGCCGCCCCATCAAACGACACTTTTAGTGGTGCCACGCCAATTCTCAGCGTTCCTTATCAATATAATGTTGATACCACCACCGCAACCACGGCAGGCGAAACTGGTGAGCAGGGTATCCCAACTCCTTGCAATCCCAGCGTTCCTGAAGACAATCACTCTCTTTATCTAGGACATAAGACTGTCTGGTATCAATACACCCCAACAACGAGCGGGACAATATCTATGGACACTTTAGGAACTAACTACGATACCTACATCGCTGTATGGACCGGTACTGCACTAAATAACCTCGCCCTTGTCGCTTGTGATGATGAAACTTATAACGATCAGACCTCCCTGTTGGTGTTTTCCGCTACAGAAGGAGTTAACTATTATATTCAAATTGCACAATATAATGGCTACTACACAAGCGGTAGTCGCACTACACCAACAGGGGGCAATTTAAAATTCCATATAATACTAGGCGGTGGTGCGGATACTGTAGGAGTTTTTCGGCCGAGCGATGGAGCGTTGTATCTGAAGAATAGCAACACTTCTGGCTTTGCCGATATCGCGATCAATTATGGCACTGCGGGCGATTATCCCGTGACCGGTGATTGGGACGGTAACGGGACCGCCACGATCGGTATCTATCGCAACGGGGTCTTCTACCTGCGCAATTCCAACACGATTGGCTTTGCCGACATCGTGTTCGCCTTTGGGGCACCTGGCGATCAACCGATCGCCGGAGACTGGGATGGCGATGGTATCGACACTGTTGGGGTCTACCGGAATTCGGCGATTACTTTTTATTTGCGCAACAGCAATACTGCTGGGGCGTCGGACATGAGTTTCTCGCTGGGTAGTCCGGGGGATGTGGGGATCGCTGGCGATTGGAACGGGGATGGCTTGGACACCACCGGCGTGTTTCGTCCCAGCAATGGCGCGCTGTATCTCAAGAATGCCAACACGACGGGTTATGCCGATATCCAAATTAATTATGGATTAGGTGGAGATCAGCCGGTGACCGGGGATTGGAATAATGATGGGATCGATACGATTGGCATCTATCGCAATGGCGTCTTCTATCTGCGGGATTCCAACACGATCGGTTATGCAGACCTGGTGTTCGCGTTGGGAGTCCCGGGTGACATGCCAATTGCCGGTAACTGGGATGGAAAACCATAGCCGGGCTGATTTATTACTGTTCTTGAAATAACCAATCTTCATGGTACACAAAGATGCAATGGAAGATAGGTATCTTCCATTGCATCTTTGTTTGTCGCCATCTACAAGATCAAGCAGAAACTTTTTGCTTTCCCTATGACCACGGCGCCTTCGTCTCATCAGGGCGCTGACCGGGCAATTTAGTGGGAGATTGCGCGCGTAGGATTGTACCCGCCTTATCGGTGGAAAGCACATCCACATTCTGAAAGCCCACATGGTTAACCAGCGCACGAGTACATTCAACATTTGGCAGCCAAAAAACGGTTGGGTCAAACATCGGATTTTCAGCCGTACCGCTCTGTATACCCCTAGGGTGAAACTGGGCCAAAGCAATATTCTCTTGATTGGGGATTTCCACCATGCCCGCTGTTTGCATTAACAGCGTACCGGTGCACACACTAAAAATTTTTTCCAAAGCCAGAACAGGATTGCGCAAGTGATACAGCACTCCAAAGAAAAAGACCATATCGAATGTGCCAAATGCCCGCACGTTTAAATCGTAGACATTGCACAAAAATGCCGTAGCTTTCGAGTTAAAGGCGCTGCGGCAAATATTGAAGCGCCGGACTGAGTCCGGATAGGAATCAATGGCGATTACTTCCCTGGCTCCGCGGCGCTCAGCCTCGAACGAAAAGAAACCCTCGGCACAACCAACGTCAAGTACACGCATGCCGGTCATATCGTCTGGCAAACCAAAGAAGGGCATTTTTTCAACTTGAGGGTCTGACCAACCGGGGGTGATAAGATCAGGAGTCAGCGCAATCCGGTGAAACCAATAACCTTCGGCAGTTACCTGCGCCTTGAGCCATTCCTTGAATGATCCAGATAAATCTACAACGGTGGTTTGTTGCTTTTTGTTGAGCATATATATTCTCCTTATATGATTAAATTGTATCACGCATGATCTCCAGGGAGACTTGGAAACGCAAGGAGTGTGCACGCAAAGGTTGTCAGGGGAAGAGAGCCTAGTACATTGCTAACTTGAATTTTTACAACAGCGACAGGGTAAAGCCGCTTAAGCTTAATGCGAGCATTGTCAGGTTTGAATTGCCAATTGATCTGCACCTTTAGTTTATTACGGATTTTCTCCCACGCAGCGACTTCAGCCGCAAGAGTTTTCTTGTTGGAAGTCCTTCGGTTTGTGCATTGGCGACTGAGTACGCTCAATTCAATTTCAGCCATGTTCAACCAAAAACCATGTTCGGGCGTGTAATGCCATTCAAAGCGTTGCGTCAATCGTCTCGCTTCTGCAGGCTCAAACCGTTCATACAGGCACGCCGGTGAATGCGTGTTGAGATTATCCGTGACCCACACAATCATTTCGGCGTCAGGATATGCATCATCAGATAGGTAACGTAACAACTCCGCAAAATCCTGATTAGTACGTTGATCGGTTACAAAAGTTTTTCGTTTGCTGATCAAGGGTTCAACCGTCATAAAGATATTGGCTGTGCCATTTCGTTCGTATTCATAATCTTGGCGTGGCGGCTGCCCTGCTTCAATTGGCAACGTGCCGCGCGGCGTAGCAGGCAAGGTTTTGCTGGTTTCATCTACACATACCAGAGGGTGTTGCGGGTCATAGGGACGTTCATAAACCGCCAGCACATCTTCCATCTTCGCCACGAACTGCACAGATGGCTTGGCTATCACCCAGGACTTTACGAGCCAAGGCTTAAGTTCATTTTTTTTAGCCGTTTTATCACTGCCACATCGCTAATACTGTCTAGCAGTTTGAGTTCGACCAGTTTGTCTGCCAGTAATTGCAATGTCCAACGGGCTCGGCCTTCAGGCGGCACGCTACAAGCCAATAGCGTTAATTGGGCTTCAATCTCGCCTGTGATCTTTGGCGCTACGCCTGGACGCGGCTGATCATAGAGCGCGTTTTCCATTCCGCCTTCCACATATTTCTGGCGGATATGGGTAATGGTTGGCAATGAACATAGTAATGCCGAGGCGATCTCTTTGGTGCCCATCTTTTTCTTTTGGTTTTCGTCGGACAACAACAAAATTCGGGCACGGGTTTGAGTGCGAGCCGACGATTCGCCGCCACGGATCAGTGTCTCCAGTTCTTGGCGATCTACTTTGGACAATTGAACATGATATTTTGTGACCATCCACCAAGTGTAACTGAAACAAAATAATCAAGTGATAAGTAGACAAAATCAGGCATGTTGAAGTGCAATTTGGCGGGGCGAAGCTACAGCCTCCGGTGTCTGCTCGGTTGCGCAGTTTCTGAGTACGGCAATACAGGTTTTGACTAAACTCCTCTAACTTTTTCTGAGAATAAAAATTACCTCGTTGCCATTACGACAGATTAATTCCACTTCAAATCCCAATTTCTGTTTTAGATTTAAGATCATCTCGATCATCTCAACCTGGGTCCATACATGGAAATGAATACTATAGTCAATGCTCATGAGAGTATTCACCTGTCTTATTACTTCAAGCTCATCTGTAATCTGATAAACCAATTTTACCCACTCTTCAAAATGTTGTTTTTTTGAAATTTCGCCCCCATGGGCATAAACATTTTCCAGATGCTGGTAGCTGGTTACTGCACGGGCAATATCAAAGGTATATCGTTTGTCAGGGATGGCCATAAATACAATGCCATTTTGTCTCAATACGCGTAACATATTCTCAATGGCGAATAGCGGATTTTGGCAATGTTCCAAAAAATGATTGGCGATTACAAAATCCTGGCTGAAATCATTAATAGCTTCAAGAGTTTCGCCATCACTAATAATATCCACATCAACAAGCGGCAATTGATCAAGTTCCGGGTATTGTTGTCGCAGCTGTTGGACGCTTAGCCTATCAACATAACTAACAGTTGCATTTCCTGGAACCGGGAGAGGATGGTGTAATGCCCCTATTTCAATGCCTGCTCCAGTGATATATTCCTGC
>JAYUGV010000406.1:0-6688 GCA_043767565.1 Anaerolineales bacterium | reverse complement strand
CTTTGGGTCTGAGTGCCCACTTCCAGCTGGCTGCCCCGCTTCAATCCATCCAAAATATTGCACCCACTGAATTTTGCAAATGGCGCGGGCGGCGCATCATTGGTGAAGTCCATGATGAGAGTGCCTGGCGTTTGGGCGGTGCGGCAGGACACGCCGGGCTGTTCGCACATGCGCATGATGTAGCGGCGTTTGGTCAAAGTTTTTTAGATGCGTCGCGGTTACAACGCGAGACGATTGCCGCGATGACTCGCCTGCAAGCGGAGTTCAATGGCGTACGACGCGGGCTTGGTTTTGCGTTGTGGAGTCCTGATCCCGAAGCCAGCAGTAATCCATTCAGTCCAGCCACGTTTGGACACACTGGTTTTACGGGCACTTGCGTGTGGATTGATCCAGTGCGTAACTTAGTCGTTGCACTGCTAACCAATGATGTCTACGGCGGGCGCGAGGGGCGCGGCATCGCAGACCTACGCGTGCAAATCCACCAGGCAATTGTGGAAAGTGTAGATGCAGCATGATCGTGATTGGGTTGATGTCGGGCACTTCAGCAGATGGGATCGATGCGGCAGTAGTGCGGCTCGACGAAGCCCCGGATGCTCCTCCTGGAGGGACTCTGCCATCGTTGAAATGGGCGATACTTGGACATTCGCATCGTTCATTTACCCCGGAGCTGCGTGCTGAAATATTTGCCTGTTTCCATCCTGACAGCAGTTCGGTCGACCGCCTGTGCCGTTTGAACTTCGCCCTCGGACGAGCCTTCGGCGCAGCAGCGTTAGATGCCGCGCATGGTGCAGGACTGATGATAAACCAAATTAACTTGATCGGTTCGCATGGACAAACTCTCTGGCATGAACCGCCCGTCAATGAAATGGGTTCAACTCTTCAAATGGGTGAACCAGCCATCATTGCCGAGATGACCGGTGTACCGGTGGTCAGCAACTTCCGCACACGCGATATGGCGGTGGGCGGGCAGGGCGCTCCGCTTGTTCCGCTGGCCGATCGGTTGTTGTTATCCCATGCTACACGGACACGGGCTGCGCAGAACATTGGCGGGATCGCGAATGTCACCTATTTGCCAGCCACGACCGATTCAAAAAATATTGTGATGGCATTCGACACTGGTCCGGGTAATATGCTGATCGATGAAGCCGCGCGGCTGGTAACAAACGGCGAATGGAATTATGACCACGATGGCGTGCTGGCAGCACAAGGGCACGTGGATGATTCCATTTTGATGGAATGGCTGGCAGAACCATATTTCCATCAAAAGCCGCCACGTACCACCGGGCGCGAACTATTTGGTGTGCAGCGCGCGGCTGAATATTGGAATCAAGCTATCGAACATGGTCTGCATCCAAATGACATCGTTGCTGCATTGACTGCATTAACGGCACGCTCGATTGAGAATGCATATCGAACATTTTTACCGACCTTCCCCGATGAAGTTATTGTCAGTGGCGGCGGCGCTCGAAACCGTACACTGATGAAGATGCTGGTTGAGCGTCTGGCGCCTGCTCACGTAACAATCTCTGATGCTTATGGTTTGGGTGTCGAAGCCAAGGAAGCAGTTGCTTTTGCAGTGCTGGCTTATGAGAGCTGGCATAAGCGACCCGGGAATGTTCCAAGCGCCACAGGCGCCTCCCGGGCAGTTGTGCTTGGCAGCATCACGTACTGAAAATAGTTTGTCTTTTTAAATCTGTGGCTCGTGAATTATTTGGAGCATATATGGAATTGTCTCTCACTGAAGAACGTAATCCGCTAACAACCAATATCGACACCCTGCCAACCCTTGATATGTTGGCGCTGATCAATACTGAAGACCAGAAGGTGGCGCTGGCGGTGCGCGCTGAACTTCATAATATCGCAGCAGCCGTGGATGCCATTACCTTGAGAATGCAACGTGGCGGGCGGTTAATCTATATCGGTGCGGGCACGTCGGGACGGCTGGGTGTGTTGGATGCTTCCGAGTGTCCGCCCACGTTTGGTACGCCGCGCGAACTTGTGGTAGGGTTGATCGCTGGCGGCGATGTTGCATTGACGGATGCCATCGAAGGTGCGGAGGATGATCAGATTGGTGGGGCGCGCGAGATTGCAGAACTTAATGTTAGTGAAAATGATTGTGTTGTCAGTATTGCAGCTAGTGGACGTACACCTTATGCCATTGGCGGATTGGAAGAAGCCAAAAAACACGGCGCGCTGACAGTCAGCATCGCTTGTAATCGTCCGTCCCCGCTTGAAGAACTGGCAGATATTGGGATCGCGCTGATCGTGGGTCCTGAAGTAGTCAGCGGCTCAACTCGCTTGAAGGCTGGGACCGCCCAAAAAATGGCACTGAATATGATCTCGACCGGTGTGATGATCCGTTTGGGCAAAACCTATTCCAACTTGATGGTAGACGTCCAGCCGACAAATGTAAAACTGCGTCACAGGGCGCGGAGGATTGTTGCCGACGCTGCCGAAGTAAATTTGGAAGAAGCAACAAAGATTTTGCAAGAGAGTAATGGCGAAGTCAAAACGGCAATTGTAGCTGTCCTGTCTCATATCCCACCGCAAGAGGCACGCCAAAGATTGCGGGAAACCGGTGGCTTTGTACGGAAGGCGATTGGATAAATGAAATATGTGATCGGCGTTGATGGTGGTGGGACAAAGACTCTGGCACTCTTGGGTGATATAGATGGTCACGTGATTGCGCGCGGCGTAAGCGGAGCTTCCAATTACAATGCTGTGGGATTCGAGGCGGCTTGTGTAGCTTTGGAAGAAGCGATCGACCTGGCGCAGAAAGACCATCCCGGCGAAATTTCAGCAATCTGTTTTGGGTTGGCTGGAGTGGGGCGACCGGATGATATTGAGCAGTTTCAATACTGGGCGGTCAATCGATTCCCCGGTGTAACTGTGAAGGTAGTCAACGATGCCGAGATTTTGCTGGCAATCGGCTCACCCACCGGTGCAGCTTTGGCGCTTATTTGCGGTACTGGCTCCATTGTGTACGGGCGAACGACAACAGGAGAACTCATCCGCGCAGGAGGTTGGGGATATTTGTTTGGCGATGAAGGCAGCGGATATGCCATCGGTGTGGCAGCGCTGCGGGCAGTGATACAGGAATATGATGGACGCGGTCCAGCAACAGTGTTGACGGAGTTGGTGTTGGAGCGGCGAGGGTTGAGTTCACCTGCGGAACTTGTTCGCAGTATTTATGGGGCTGGCTCGCCGCGCTTGGAAGTGGCGTCGCTGTCTGATTTGGTGGAGCAGGCAGCAAGTCAAGGTGACAGCGTGGCACTCGCTATTTTGGAGGAAGCAGCCCGGGAGTTGTCGCGAACCGTTGCCGTGGTCTATCCAAAACTTGGAACTGCTACTGCGCCCTTAGTAATTAGTGGCGGAACGATTTTGCATGGTACCTACCTTCAAACTGCGTTCCACCGCGCCTGTGAGACTCTGGGATTGACGTTTACTATGGTTCGGCATGTACCGCAACCTGCCGAGGGTGCAATCCAATTGGCGCGGAAAATGCTGCCGGGCTGAGCAGTTACCTGGAAAATAAGAATAGGACCTTTTCGATAAAATGGATATCAAGACCGAGCTTACCTCTATTCTCGCCGATAACCGCGTCCACACCCGCGCCATTGACCGCATCGCGTATGCCAATGATGCTTCGTATTTTCGGCTTGTGCCACAGGCCGTGGTGCAACCCAATTCGGTTGATGAGATCCAGTCACTGTTTAAGTTCAGTCAACAAAAGCAGATCCCAATGACCTTCCGCGCCGCCGGGACCAGCCTCTCTGGGCAGGCCGTGACCGATGGAATTCTCGTAGATATTTCCAAGCATTGGGGGCAGTATCGTACAGAAGATGGTGGAAAGCTCATCCGTTTTCAACCAGGTATTGTTGGCGGCTTTTTGAATAATGTGCTGAAGCCTTACGGCCGCCGCATTGGGCCCGATCCAGCTTCGCTGGATGCCTGTATGATGGGCGGCATCCTGGCTAATAATTCGAGCGGCATGTGCTGCGGCGTAACTGAGAATGCCTACCGCACCATCCACTCCATGACCTTCATCCTGCCCAATGGCTTTACATTGAATACCAATGCACAAGATGCTGCTCATATTTTTGAGAGTGAGCAACCCCACATCGCCAGGGGACTACTCGAACTTAAGCGGCGGCTGCTTTTCGACAGCGATCTGACTGTGCGGGTCCGCAGACGCTATCAAATGAAAAATAACAATGGCTATCTACTCAATGCCTTCCTCGATTTCGAATCGCCGCTCGATATTCTGATCCATTTGTTGATCGGCTCGGAAGGCACGCTTGGTTTTATTGCTGAGGGCGCCCTGCACACATTGCCCAATTATTCATACAAATACACAGGGCAGTTATATTTTAAAAACATTCAGGATGCCGCCTCCGCCATTCAGCCACTGAAAGAGTCCGGTGTACGTGCGGCAGAAATCATGGACCGCGCCTCGTTGCGATCTGTGGAATCTGTTTCCGGGGCGCCCGCCCTTCTGCGAGATCTGCCAGAGGCCGCCGCAGCGATCCTGGTCGAGTACCAGGCAGAAACCGCCGACCAGATCGATCATTTCCAAAAGGAATCCGCGCGCGCACTCAAGGGTCTGCGTTTACTACACGATGCGGAATTTACGGAAGATCCTGATCGTCAGTCTGTGCTATGGAAACTCCGCAAGGGTATCATCGCTTCTGTCGGGGCGATGCGTCCGCCTGCAACGACTTTGCTCACCGAAGATGTCGTCTTCCCGGTGCCAAACCTGGCTGAGGCAGTTACCGATTTGCAGAACTTGTTTGATAAACATAATTATCCGGAAGGTGTTGTTTTCGGTCATGCCAAAGATGGCAACCTGCATTTTCTCATCGCCCAATCGTTCAACACAGAATCGGAAGTCAAGCATTTCGCTGCTTTTATGAACGATTTGGTGCAGGTGGTCAGCGGCAAGTATGATGGTGCGCTCAAGGCTGAACACGGCACGGGCCGCAATATGGCGCCGTTCGTTGCCACCGAATGGGGCGATGTTGCCTATGCCATTATGCGCGACTTAAAAGCCCTGCTCGATCCCGACAATATGCTTAACCCGGGCGTCATCATCAACCCCAACCCGCAGGCTCACATCACTCATGTGAAAGGCATGGCTAAAGTCTCCCCTGAGGTGGATAAGTGCATCGAATGCGGCTTTTGCGAATCGAAATGCCCATCAAGAAACCTGACGCTGACGCCGCGGCAACGGATCGTCGTTCAACGGGAAATCTCGCATCTACAAACCTTGGGATCGGATGCTCATTCTGCAACTTATTCTGAACTGATCGCCTCCCTCAATGCCGATTTTGAATACTCAGGCGTTGACACTTGCGCCGTGGATGGTTTGTGCGCTACGGCTTGCCCGGTCGGCATTAACACCGGTGAATTGACCAAACGTCTGCGCGCACAAGCACTTTCAAAGCGCGGGAAAAAAAACGCACTTTGGGTGGCTGAACATTTTAAATCGGTTGAGCAGGCTGTTGGATGGGCAGTGCGTGCAGGTCATCTTCTGGAAAACCTACCAACACCGTTCCGCTATAAGGGCAAAAGCCTACAAAGGGCAACACACGAAAACCTGTCTTTTCTTTCTTCCGTCACAAAGGTCGCTGAGAAAATCACCGGCTTGACTTTGCCCAAATGGAATGCCTACATTCCTTATCCATCTAGAATTCATAATATTGATTCGAAGACCGCCGAGAAACAATTTATCTATTTTCCATCCTGTATCTCGCGTCAGCTGGGGGTTCCAAAATCATCAGATCATGATCAGCCAGCATCACTGGCAGATACGCTGATGGCGGTTGCAAAACGAGCGAATGTAATGCTAACGATTCCCGCTGACACTACTGGCATTTGTTGCGGCATGCCTTTCTCGTCTAAAGGCTACGACGCTGCCTATCAGGCAACCATACATCAAAGTATCGAGAAATTCTGGGAATGGTCTGAACATGGTAAATATGCCATTATTATTGACACGACTTCCTGTACCCACACTCTGCGGACCTGTTTGAATTCATTATCTGATACTGACAAAGATATGTACCGCCAGCTAACCTTGCTCGATGGTATTGAATTCATCCATGATATCTTGCTCCCCCGCCTTGATATCAACCCTATCCCCACGGACGTGATTCTGCATCCCAACTGCTCCGCGCGCAAGTTGGGCTTGGACTCCAAAATGACCGCAATCGCCAAGCGTTGCGCACGATCCGCGACTGTGCCGCTCGAACTTGACTGTTGCGCATTTGCTGGCGACCGTGGATTTCTCTTCCCTGAACTGACCGCCTCAGCCACTAAAAAAGAATCTGCAGAAGTTAACCTGCATAACTATGGCGGCTATTACTCGTCCAATATCACCTGCGAAATAGGTATGTCCGTGGCGACGAATAAGGAATATCGTTCCATCGTTTACCTCGTTGAACAGGCAAGCAGGTGACGGAAGAAGCTTCAACATATTTCAATGAGATTCGAGATTCTGAGGAGTAGGCGCGGCATAATTGAATACAAGGAGTTTTCCCATTTTGTAAATAATATATCCATATATGATCAACCACCATAAACTAATTCTGGCTCTCCCGTTTCTGGCGGGAAAACCCCTTACCACAAAGGGTCACAATGGTACACAAAGGATGTTTTTTGCTTTTTCCTTCGTGACCCTTTGTCTCCT
>JAYUGV010000405.1:0-6737 GCA_043767565.1 Anaerolineales bacterium | reverse complement strand
AACACATTTGCACTGATGGAACCAGCCAGATTGGTTGCCAGCGTATTCTTGTGTTCCACATATTTATCCATATAGTTTTCATAGGCAACCCGGCGCGCCTTACGGTCCGGGTTGTGCATGAGATTGCTCAGCGTGCCCTGCGTGAGGTCAAGTACAGTGCCCTTGCTGTCTTTGGCAGGCTTGAATTTAAAATCAGCATTCGTCAGCATACTCGTGGAACTTTGAAAACTCTGGAACGGGTCACTCACCATGCCCAGAATCTCTTCCACTTCTGCTGAGCGCACATGTGCCTGCTTGCGGAAAAGATCTTCGAAGTTGTGTTTATAAATTTCGAGCTTGGAACTTTCTTTCACCCACTGATCCAGTTTTTCTTTTCCAATTTGCAGGATCTCAGGCTGTATAAACGACACCACCGATGCCACCTGCCCATACATGCCCTGCGCTTTTCCGCGCATGCCTGCAGCGTTTTGATCCGTCGTATCCACTTGATATGAAAAGACTCCATACATAAAGACGATCTGCGCCCGCGACACGAGATCCGCCAACTCTTTCAGCGCATCCAGCAGCACCGAGGGGCTTTCAGCCAACTGTCCTTGATATTTTTTGATCTTCGCGATATCTTCAAGAACCTGCTTGAGTTCCTTTTCCCATACAGCGGTGGATGGGAAAATACTTTCTGAATTCCAGGTGGATTTTTTATCGATCTTATTGCGGGGGAGGACTTTATTCGCCATGACTTCCATCCTTTTGGATTTAGATTCGCTTCAGACTCACGAGCGGTTGCTACCGTTTCGATTTATTTTACCACCCTGACCTATCCTCGCGTCGAGCGGAGTGGTGCCGTTCGTTGGCGGCACGCAGACGAGACGCAGGTCTTACAAGAACCGTGCGCTCACCTGCACTTGCGTCAGGTGCAAGTGTCGTCTACGCCGCTCAGCGCGAGTTTCTTTTGTCAGATTAATTTGTAAAAATACAACATGTCGCGCTAAGTAAAGCGCCATAAGTTATTAGACAAATTTGTTCCTTCGGCAGTTGCACTGCCGAAGGCGTGGGCGTCCAGCAGTGCAACTACTGGACGAACTCTGTAAAAACACTTTCGACTGGCTACTTAGCTGTCGCTCTTATTTCAAGATCAACTTTAGATCATGCACTATATCTTCTACCGGCGTATCCAGACCAAAAGAAACGCGCAGGTTGCCCTGCTGGTCGATCAGCGTGACACGCGCCGTATGGTTGATGCTATACCCCAGAGCGGATTGATCCTTCACGACTTCACGGAAAATACCATACTCAGCCCAGATTTTTTCAAGTTCGGTTTGTGAACCGCTCAAACCTATGAATGATTTATTGAAGCGGTCTACGTAAGCTTGCATCATTTCCGGCGTATCATGTTCAGGGTCGGTTGTAATCAACAATACGCGCACCTTTCCCACTTCATCTTCGCCAAGCTGATCTATAACCTGTTTCAATACTGCCATTGTTGTAGGACATTCGTCCGGACAGGATGTGTACCCAAAGAAAAGCAATACGACGTTGCCCCGCATCTCACTCAGCCGAAAACTGGTCCCGTCCGAACGGGTCAACTCAAACTCTAACGCCTGTGGATACGGCTCACCAAAGGTCGTCCCGCGGAAACTGGCAGGCTTTGCAAACAACAGAACAGCCGCGCCTACCATCAATATCATCAAAAAAGAACCCAGCCCAACGAGCAGTGTTTTTCTATCCATGCTATTCCTAAATCAACTCAAGTTGCTATCTTTCCATAGATTCTCGCCGTTATCCGACTGAGAACCCTCACCACTTCGACAGGCTCAGTGCAGCGCCTGCCTTCTCCCACCGGGAGAGAAGGAAACCGTCCTGATTAAAAACTGTCTTAACCGGGGTGAGGGGATCATCAATGATCAAGGTGGCAACTTGGGTTAAATTACCAAGATTTTCAAACGACACTAATCATACACCCAAAAATCGGGGCGACCTGTGCAGGTCGCCCCGATTTCCATTTTTCTAATCGTTTCCTTAGAAACTTAAGATGTGTTATTTGGCAATTGAGCCGATCAAGTACAGCGCCGGGTAGAAGAAAACCCACACCACGTCCACGAAGTGCCAGTAGATAGTGGCGGCTTCCACGGGATAATGCTTCTCATCGTAGAGTCCCTTGCGCGCATTATTAAGCACGATCAGCAGGAAGATCAAACCCGTCAGTACGTGGAAGGCGTGCATACCGGTCATCATATAGAAAGCGGCGCCCGCGGGCCCGCTTCCAGGAGTGATGCCTTCACTTGCAGCATTGGGCCACTCGATGAATACCACACCGATCAAAAATGCCAAGCCTAATACAAAGGTGATCAAGGTGTTCGTGATAAAACCTTTGCGGTCACCATTTTCCATCAACGTCTCACCGCGGTTCATGAAGAAGGATGAGACCAGCAGTACACCAGTCACGATCAAGCCGAGGGTCTGATTCAGGTGGGGATGAGAAAGACCGAGCAGGTTGATCCGCATGACCATCATACCGCCGAACACGAACGAGTCTGAGATCAGAAATAACCAGAGCCCGATGCGGTTTGTGCCGGATTTATACTCATACGAATCCTCATCGCCTTCATGTTCGGCGTTGAGCTTGTAAATGTGCATGTAGTAGTACACAACCAGCACAGCTTTAACCAAAGCGATTGCAACGAGCAGTGCAGCCGAATTGAAAGTAAGCGCGATCCCGAACTCGATCAAGGTCAATATACCCAGGTAGACAAAGATGAATACGCCTTGGCTGAGCATGGACGATTTTTCCTGTTTATGTGTCATGAATCCTGTCCTCCCCTTTTAGTGTTTCTTGCCAGCAGCGGCAGAGAACTCGACATATTTCGAACCAGCCAAACCGTAATCATACGGCTCGCCCACAACTTCAAACGGGATGTCATAGTTATGAGCAGGCATCGGCGATGGGACCTGCCACTCGGGAGAGCGCGAGTTCCAGATATTACCTTCCGCCTTTTCGCCATGCTTTGCACTGTAGATCAGGTTGATAAAGAAGATCAACACAGAAAGCGCAATGAGAAATGCACAGATGGTCATGACCAAATGCGCGGTGTCAAACCCAAGCGCGGGATCATAATCCGCGATGCGTCGGCGCATACCACGCAACCCAACGAACATCATGCCAAAGGTTAACGTGAGGAAGGAAGGTGTCATTAACCAAAAGTGGACTTTGCCCCAGAACTCATTCATGCGGCGCCCCGTCGTTTTCGGGAACCAGTAATAGATCGCCGCAAAAAACGGGAAGACGAAACCGCCAAAGATCGTATCGTGGAAGTGTCCCACAACCCAATAGGTATCATGTAAGTGCAGGTCAAGAGCCACCATCGCATTTGGGGGACCCGTTACGCCTCCCAGCAGGAAGACCACAATGGCGCCCAACACAAACAACATGGGAGTAGGCGTTGAAATCTTACCGCCCCAAATCGTGGCAACCCATGAGAAGAATTTCACGCCGGTCGGCACAGCCACCAGCATGGTGCTGTATATGAAAGGCACACGCAGATATTCGTTCATACCTGAAGTGAACATATGGTGCGCCCAAACTACAAAGCCGACCAATGCAATACCGAGCGATGACATCGCGATCCAGCGATAGCCAAACAACGGCTTGCGGACAAATACCGGCAACAACTCAGAGATCACGCCCAAACCGGGGAGCACGAACACATACACCGCCGGATGCGAGTAGAACCAGAATAAATGCTGGAACAAAACCGGGTTGCCACCTTTGGCCGGGTCAAAGAAACCCATCCCAAATAGACGCTGGAAGCTGACCATTTGAAAGGAGAGACCGATCAACTGTGTCGCAGTCAGCGCAATGATGGACGTGGAGATCGCCGCCCAAACAAAGATCGGCATCCGCATGGCGTTCATGCCTTTGGCGCGCATACGGATCACAGTCGCGATCACATTCAACGCACCCAGGATGGACGACAAACCAGCCGAAAACACTCCCCAGAAGAACATCTGCACACCCACGGGAGCGCGCGTGGAAAGCGGCGGATAGCCCGTCCAACCTGTATCAAATCCGCCTAGTACCATGCTCATCAGCAAAAGCACCGCCGCCGGGACAGCCACCCAAAACGCGAAGGCGTTCATGCGCGGGAAAGCCATATCATGGGCACCAATTAACAAAGGCACCACATAATTGATGATGCCGGAGACGCCCAGCAAGATCGACACGATCATGATCATGCCATGCAATGACATCAGTGTGTTGTAAAACTGCGGACCCGATTGATTGAACACATTGAACTTGGTGGGATCCGCACTCAAGAATTGCAGACCCGATTGTGCCAACTCGGTACGGAAGATCAAGGCAAACAAACCACCCACCGAGATCAGCACCAACGCGGTCACTGTATATTGAATACCGATCACCTTGTGGTCAAGTGAAACACCAAAATATTTTTCCCAGCCAGGTTTATCTTCGTGATGTTCATTTGTATCAATGCCGCGCGCCCACATCATCCAGTCATCCATCACACCAACGCCAGCGAGGAAGGAGATCACACCGACAATAGCGCCAAACACCCACGCTGGTTCACTAAAGAAAAATCTGCCTTCGAACAGTTGGGTGCCTGTCATGCCCATCAACAAACGGACCCCGGTGACAAATAACGCGCCCAAGAGCGTTCCCACCACCTGCCAAACCAAACCACGCGTGATACCGCGATATCCATACAACCCAAAGAAGAAGGCTGATACCGCAAATAAAAGCGTAAACGCCGAGGGGACCGAGCCAGCTAATTTCGGAGTGCCACCCGAAATGAGGGCGTCAAGTCCAAACCCAATCCCGTAGCCCACCGCGCCTGCGATCAGCAGAAGCAACAAACCACTTCCAACAGTATTCTTTTTGATCATTTTTGAAAATCCTCCGCCAACTACTTCAGCGTCTTAATATACGCGACAATATCCGCGATTTCTTCATCCGTAAATGGATACACTGGCATGACAGGCGCAAAGCCTTTAACAATCTTGACTTTCGGGTCTTTGATCGATTCGATCAAATAAGCGTCATCCGCAGGTACAGATGTGCCGTCTTCCAACTCAATCGTCGATCCGCCCACTCCTAACCAGGTGGGACCCACACCAGCCGCGCCATTGATCGAATGGCAAGCCGCGCAGCCATTTCCCGAAACTAACAACTCACCACGAGCTTCCGGTGTATTCGCTGCCGCCGCAATAGCTTGTTGGTCTGTAATCCAGGCAGTGAATTCTGCGCCGTCCACAACAATGACCGGCTGTTCCATTTTATAGTGGGATGTACCGCACAACTCCGCGCAGCGGACTTTATAGGAACCGTCCAAAGTTGGAGTGATACGCAATTCGGTCACACGCCCAGGCACCAGGTCCTGTTTGACGCGGAACTCGGGCACCCAAAATGAATGGATCACATCCGTTGATTCCATCTTCAGGAGTATCGCCTTACCCTTTGGCAGGTAAAGCTCCTTGCTCGTCACACCATAATCGGGATACACAAACTTCCACGACCATTGGCTGCCGACTACTTTCACAACCATTGCGTCTGGGGTATTGCGTACTGTTCTAGCCAAATTACCCGCGCCCAAATACGCAAAGATCACTACAACGAACAAGGGGATAACCGTCCATGTGATCTCAAGTGGAGTATTCCCTTCGATATGTTCTGCATCGGTCGTGTCACCTTTTTTATGCCTGAAGACCACCAGGCTATAAAACATCGGGACTGCGATCAACGCAAAAAGAAAGGACATAGCAACCAATTGCAGATTCCACATCCAGTCAATTTCAGTGGCTTGCGCGCTCGCATTAACAGGCATCAAGTGAGCGGCAGTTAAGCCGGTATACGTGAGAAATGCCATGGCAATGACCAAGATTCCCACAACTACAAAATGTCGCATACGTTCTCTCTCCTCAAACAAAAAATGGAACGGGGACCCTCCCGAGTCACAACCGACCAAATTTACCAAACTTTCCTATATTTGTCACGAATTGACAAAGCCCAATATAGACGAAAGCGGACAAAAACCGTCTCAATACCAAGCCGAAGCCTGCTTCCGTTTAATTGGCAACTCCCAACGCTGAAAGCACTTCTGCACTATGCTCCGCCGGGCGTACATTCTCAAACACCTTTAAGATGTTTCCGTTACCATCGATCAGAAAAGTCGTTCTCAACACTCCTTCGTAAGATTTTCCCATGAACTTTTTCGGTCCCCACACTTGATACGCATCGCAAATCTTATGCCCTTCATCCGCCAAAAGCGGAAAAGGCAGATCAAACTTCTGCTTGAACTTTACATGTGACTTAACATCATCGGGGCTTACGCCTAAAACAACAACATCCGCTTTTTCGTAGGCAGAATAATCGTCGCGGAAATTACAGGCTTCCTTGGTGCAGCCCGGCGTATCATCTGCCGGGTAAAAATACAACACCACGTTCTTCCCGCGATAATCAGAAAGTTTACGAATCACATTAGTATCATCGGGCATTTCAAATTCAGGCGCAGGGATTCCGGCAGAGATCGGCATGTCATTCATCCTTGTTTTTTACCAATTATACTCTTGGATAAAACAAACACGATGCCTCATATTGAGACGTCATGTTTAATATTAGGACTTTCGCTTGTCATTCTGAGCGGAGCGACACTTGCACCTGGCGCAAGTGCAGGTGAGAATCTCTGATTTCGGAAGTAGAGACCCTTCGCTGGCGCTCAGGGTGA
>JAYUGV010000404.1:0-6737 GCA_043767565.1 Anaerolineales bacterium | reverse complement strand
ACCTGCGATTGAATGGAAACATCCAAAGCCGAGACCGGTTCATCGCAGACAATGAACTTGGGCTGCAGAGCCAGTGCGCGCGCAATGCCGATGCGCTGACGCTGACCGCCCGAAAATTCGTGCGGATAACGGCGGGCATGATAATCCTCAAGACCCACCTTCTTGAGCATGGCAATGGCAACATCCCAACGCTCCTTGGGGTGCCCGATATTATGAATATGCAAACCTTCCATCACCGATTCGCCAATGGGCACGCGCGGGTTGAGCGAGGCGTACGGGTCCTGGAAAATGATCTGCATATTACGGCGCGCCGCCTTCAGCGATTGCGGGCGCATTTGAATGATGTCTTCACCGTTGATGAACACCGAGCCGGAGGTGGGTTCGATCAAACGCAGCATCGACCGTCCCACGGTTGTTTTGCCGCAACCCGATTCGCCCACCATCCCAAGTGTTTCACCTTCTTTGACCGTGAAGCTGACCTTGTCCACTGCCTGCACCCAGGCATTGACCCTCTGCAGAATACCGGAACGGACCGGGAAATATTTGACGAGGTCTTTCACAACCACAAGTTCGTAATTGTCTTTAGTTGAGTTTATTGGCATGGCAGCATCACTTCTCATTGAGCTTGTCTTTATAAGGCGCCGTATGCTGATCAGAATCTTCATACAGCCAGCAGCGAATTTGATGACCCTCACCAGCCTGGATCAGGTCAGGGTTTTTTTCGGTACAAATTGACAGGTTATGGTTGACGCGCGCCGAGCATCTGGGCGCAAACCGGCAGCCCACCGGCAGGTTCACCAGGTTAGGCACAGACCCGGGGATCACATCCAACTTATCGCGGACTCTCCCAAGCACCGGGGTGGAGCCGATCAAACCAACCGTATAGGGGTGGAGCGGTTGTTTAAAGAGATTGAAAACACTGGTTTGTTCAACGATCTGCCCGGCATACATCACCGCGACGCGGTCTGCCATTTCTGCGATCACACCCA
The DNA here is from genome assembly GCA_043767565.1 of Anaerolineales bacterium. Classification (GTDB taxonomy): domain Bacteria; phylum Chloroflexota; class Anaerolineae; order Anaerolineales; family Villigracilaceae; genus Defluviilinea. The sequence continues at coordinate 5,748 of JAYUGV010000404.1, read as the reverse complement.
GATCATGCGTGATCAGGATGACTGCTGAGCCGATTTGGGTCCTTAAGTTCCGCATCAGATCCAGGATCTGGGCTTGAATAGTGACATCGAGCGCAGTAGTCGGTTCATCAGCGATCAGGAGGTCTGGCACACATGCCAGAGCCATGGCGATCATCACACGCTGCGCCATACCGCCGGAAAGTTCGTGCGGAAAAGCCTGGGTGCGCCGTTCAGGTTCGGGGATGCCCACCTGTTGGAGCAATTCAACCGTGCGCTTATGGGCGGCTTCTTTTCCAAAATCTTGATGGATGTTCAGCACCTCGCCGATCTGTTCCCCCACCCGGAACACAGGATTCAACGATGTTTGCGGCTGTTGAAAGATCATGGCAATACGATTCCCGCGGATCGCCATCATTTCTTTTTCGGGAATCTTCAACAGGTCCTGACCTTCATAAAAGACCTCACCTTCGATGATCTTTCCGGGCTGACCGATCAGGCGCATGATCGAAAGAGATGTGACACTCTTGCCGCAACCAGATTCGCCTACGATACCCAACACTTCACCGGGGTATACGACAATATCAACACCGTCCACAGCGCGGACTGTGCCGTCTTCAGTATAAAAATACGTCTTTAGGTTCCGTACATCCAGCAGAGGTTTGGCGGCTTTATCTTCAGTCACGAGGTATCTCCAAAAACAAGAATATCAAATTCACTTACTTTACTCACCTTACGCAGTTTATGCTCTCGCAGGGTCTGTGACCCTGCGAAATAACCTGTAAAACACGGCGGTCACAGACCGCCTTTGAGCGAGAGTGCGTAAGGTGAGTTACTTTACGCAGACTTGTATTTTTTAGGAATGTCACCCTGAGCGACAGCGAAGGGTCTCTGAGACAATCGTAGAGATGTTTCGCGGAGTTTATCCTGAGCCTGCCGAAGGGCTCAACATGACATTGCATAAGCTGGATTAAAGTTTCAAGCGCGGGTCGAGGGCATCCCGCAAGCCATCGCCAATATAATTAAACGCCAGGGCACAAATGAAGATCGGCAAACCCGGCACCAGGGGCAGCCAGGGTTTATCCAGCATGAACTGCTGGGAGGCAGCCAGCATATTCCCCCAGGTGGGCACGGGATCTGAAATACCAAAGCCCAAAAATGCCAGCGCCGCTTCTGCCACCACATATCCCGACAACCCAAGTGACGCATCCACAATGATCGGCGCCATGGCGTTGGGGATCATATCGCGCATGATGATCCGAAAATTGGAGGCGCCCAATGAACGGGAGGCTTCTACAAAAGTTTGTTCGCGCAAGGATAAAATGGTGCCGCGCATCAATTGCGCGGCTGAAAGCCAGCCAAAACCGGCCAGCACGATAATGATCAACACCGCATTGCGCGAGTCACGCGGGCTGAGCAGCATCACTTTCCCCAGGAATGCCAGAACGGGTTCAGGGATCGGGACCAGATTCTCATTCCTTAATAGCATGGATGAAATAATGAGCAACAATGGCAGTTGCGGAATGGTCAGCATGAATTCCACAAAGCGCATCAGCACATTGTCGAGCCAGCCGCCATAGAACCCGGAGATCGCGCCGACCACGATCCCGATGAATTCAGAGATAATTACGGAAAGCAATGCCACGGTCAGAGAGATGCGGCCCGCATAGATCAATCTGGAAAAGTAATCGCGGCCAATGTTATCTGTGCCAAAATAATGGACACGTCCGGTTGCCTCGTGGACCGACCCCCACGGCAGGAAGTAATCGCCCACCGCAAGCTCATCGATCTTGAATTGGGCGATCAGGGGCGCCATGATCGTAATCGCAAAGATAATGATCATCAGGAACAGAGACACCATTGCCAGACGATGGCGGCTGAAGCGCTTCATCACGATCTGGAAGGGACTGCGCTCCTCAATGGAGACAGCCTCAGCCTGGAGTTGAACAACTTGCGGAGTAGCAACGGTCATAGTATCTATCCTTTAACTGATATCACGCACCGTCCTGAAGGCGTTGTCCTGAGCTTGTCGAAGGGTTTGAATGGCTCAACCAGGTTTTTCAAGAGAGCCTTCGGGACGTTCTGCATAACTGAACTTTTAAGTCAGGCGAATGCGGGGATCCACAAGCGTGTATAAAACATCGCGGATCAGGGTGGCGATCACGGTCAAAACTGCCAGCAGGAAAAAGACCGCCATGGCAACCGGGTAATCATAATTATTCAGGGCATCGATATAGAGGCGTCCCATGCCGGGCCAGGCAAAAATGCTTTCTGTGATGATCGCCCCGCCAAACAACCCTGGCAGCGTGAACACCACGATCGTCACGAACGGGATGAGCGCGTTCCGGAGCGCATGTTTCAGGATCACTTGCCGCTCGCTCAAGCCTTTGGCGCGCGCGGTGCGGACGTAATCCATCCGCATGACTTCGAGCATGCTGGCACGGATGAAACGACTCCAGCCCGCAATGCCGACAAACGTCAATACCGCCACCGGCAGGATCAAATGCAAGATGTGATCCAGATTTGAACCGGCCGCTACTTTCCCCAGCCCGGGAACGGTATAACCACGCACAGATTCGGATAAGCCGGCTGGCACATAAAACCAACCTGCGTTTTTGGGCAGGATCGAAAATACCAAGATCACAAGCAGCCCAAAGAAGAATGTGGGCATGGCTGACCCCATAAACGCCAGGGTTGTGAAAATGTAATCAAAGCGGGAATATTGCCTGACCGCAGAATAAATACCTAATGGCACACCGATCAAAAGCGATAAAAGAGTTGAAAGTCCGATCAATTGCAGGGTTTTGTTGATACGGCTTCCGATCAAATCTGTGACCGGGCGGTCACGCAAAAGTTTCCACGACAAACCGAAATCCCCGAATATGACGCCGCGACTGGTACGCCGCCCGACCATATCTTTCAGGGCAACAGATTCTTTGCAACCGGTCACATGGCTCTCATAGTTGCCGCTCGAATTCAATACTTCCTCTTCGATGGGCTTGCGGCAGCCCACAACCAGGTCAGAAAGATATTCCTTACCGCCGATGACGAGTGGTCCGCGCGGCTCACCGACCAGCCAGCGCGTAAAGCGATAAGGCAGAAATAGATCCAATTCAAAATAAGCACGGATGCGGGCGATATCTTCTTCCGTAATTTTGAAGCGTCCGCTTTGTTGGACCTGGCGTAAACCAGCCAATGGTCCCCCGGGCGCCAAATTCAGCAATGCATACGATGCAATTGCCGAGATAAATATGACCAGGATCATTTGAAACACACGACGGACAAGATAAGCGCCCATACTTAAACTCCGAACATCATAAAATAATTTCTTAACTGACCTTATGCAGACAACAATCCCGAAGGGATGACAGAATTATAGAAAATTACAGGAAATAATTCCAATTCCGAAGGAATGACATAAATTTTACAATCTCTGACACCCCTTCGGGGTTGAACACGCCACACTTGTCATTCTATAATCATTTGACCCCTTCGGGGTCATCACTCCAGTTGCTTAGGGTGCGTTTATTAAAATTACGTAGGGGGTAGGTGTGGTCCTTGCGAACCACACCTACCCGTTCTAACTCAATCGAACACGAAATGGTTTAGCGGACGAACAGACCAATATCAATATGTTCCCAAGTGGCGCTTGGGTTTGTGATTGTCTTGATCTTGCCTTCCGTCTCAGCCGCAACGAGTGACTCTGTCAGACCGACCAGGGAGGTTGAATCGAGGATATCGATCTCACCGCCAAGCAGCAATGTTTCCTGGCTCTCAGGTGTAATGAACTGAATTACGATGTTCGGGGTCTTGGGAGCCCCACCGACCCAATTTTCATTCGGTGCAAAGACCATTTTCTCACCCTTGACCCACTCAACCAACTTATATGGACCATAGGAGAGCGGGGTCTCAGCAACCAATGGATTGGTCGCCCAGTCCTTGGCAGGCACATCACCCAACTGGTGAGCAGGATAGATGTTCCAGACAGGCAGGAAGTATAGCGGGGATTGAACACCAGGTAACCAGGTCTGAACATAACCGACTGCATCCGTGAGGAACTCAACACCGGCAGTTTGATCACAGGTGGTAAAGGTGGTCGCGCCGGATTCAGGATCACACTGGATCTTATGACCTAATTCGAGATCGGCACTGGAGACCGGTGTACCATCTTCCCATTTGAGTCCATCAATGATCTCAAATTTAGAGACCAACTGCTTCATGGTCACGGTACCGCCGGTGTATTCAACTTCTTCACCAGCTGCGTTCTTGATCTTTACGCCAGCGGCGAGATCAACCACATCGCCATTGGCATCCACGACCTTGTCGCCTTCTTTAACTTCCACATCGTTATTAGTGGTACCACCATTTTCAATTGTAGGCAGCTGTTTGATCATCACAGGCTTGTAATCAAAGTTCAGACTGGTGGTCTGGTTAGGACCGATCAGCGTGGAAGCCAGATTGGCTACAAACGCATCTTCCACAAGCGTGAAGAGGGAGGCAGGTTCCTGCGTGAAACCAAAAACAATAGTATCACCGCCAGCGATCTCCCAGTCAGCTACATTGTAGGTGTAATAGGGGTCACCGGGCATCGGAGCGAAACCGCTCATTTTGGCATTGTACGCAAAGGTCTCGGTGCGATTGAAGAGCGGGATGCTCGGGATATCCTTGGTGAATTCAGCCTGGAAGGCTTTGTAAGCCTTAATGCGCTCATCTTTCACGAGGGTGTTGTTCGCCAGTTTGATCTGCTTGCTGGCTTCTTCATTACACCAACCCATAGCGTTCTGACCTTCCCAACCATTGGTGGGCAGGGGGATCTGATCGCAGGCATACAGAGATTGACCACCGGGATCAGCCGTCCCGACCCAGGCGAACGCGCCGAGTTCATAATCACGGCGGGCAATACCGGTCGTATCACCAAACCACCAGGCAGCGGGAGCATGCAGACGGACGATGCGGATACCGCAGTCAGCCATTTGGTTTTGCCAGATCGCCGCCCAGGTCTGACGGAAGGCGGCAGTGGTGGTGGTGAACTGCAAAGCAAGTTCATCACCAGCCGCATTGGTGCGGAAGTCCGCGCCTTCAGCGACGGTCCAGCCAGCTTCATCGAGCAAAGCCTTGCCTTTTTCAGTATCAAAGGGATAGATGGTGATGTTTGCATCACCGGCGTATGCCCAGTGGCTGGTTTGGATATTGGTATTCATCACTAGGCTGGCGCGGGCTTCGTCACTGATCAACGGATAAACCGACTTGAGCAAGTCAGCTTTGTTGGTGCAGTAGGAAAGCGCCTGGCGCACTTTAAGATCACTGAGGATCGGGTGCGGGGTGGTAAAGGCGGCGCGTTCAACCTCTACTTGTACTTCCTTGGTAACAATTACTTCCTTGGTCACGATCACTTCCACCGGGGCGGCCGGGGTTGCAGCGCCACCGCAAGCAGTCAAGATCATGCTGACAGTGACCAGCAAACCGAGAACCAGCATTATGCGATTCTTATTCATGGATTTTCTTCTCCTCAAAAAGTAGATTGAAATTTCAAATTCGACGTGCGTACAGAGTGTGATGAGTATTTATTTCTCCCCGGGTGACCTCCTTTCGTTGAATAAAGTAATTATTCATCAGCTACAACCTTTGGACACATAATGCCAAGCCAGACTTTTCTGCACAGGTTGTTGCTTTTCAATTCGGTCAGGAAATTATACCTAATTCCAAGGGAGCGTCAACAGCAATACCCTTGTATCAATAGCCAAATAGAAAAATGGGGATAAAACAGTTCTG
>JAYUGV010000403.1:0-6741 GCA_043767565.1 Anaerolineales bacterium | reverse complement strand
CTTTGACATGCAGACGTTACCTCGGCTAGATGGATTGTCGCTAATCCTGTTCTATCAGGTTTCGTCTCCTCTTTCAAATTGTTTTTCGGATAGGTTCTAAGCCAAAGCTGGGAAGAAGGCTCGATCAATTATGCCAATGCGCCTGCGCCCGGAACAGCGCTTGGTTCATCCGGAAACTTTGCCTCTGGCAACTGGACCAGCGTGGATGTAACTTCTTATATTGCCGGCAATGGCGTATACGATTTGGCGGTCACAACTACCAGCAGTTTGGGTATGAATTTTAACAGTCGGGATGCCAGTTCGAACAAACCTCAACTGGTGATTCAAACCTCGGCGAATGTGATTACCCCCACTCCCAGTCAAACGACAACGTCCACGCCTACTCGTACTTTTACTCCAACTGTGACATCCGCCCGCACCCCTACTTCTACACCTACTGCAACTATTCCAGGTATCTTGACATTTACCCCAGCGGCAGATGCGCGTGTGAATCAAGCATCACCCACGACAAATTATGGGACAGCTACCACGCTTCAAGTGGATGGAGATGCGGGCGCGGCCCTGACAACATACATTCGTTTCGCTGTAAGCGGACTCAGCGGACCCATCCAAAACGTAAAATTGCGCGTGTTTTGCGCGACCAACGGCACTATCAATGGACCGGCCGCGTATCTTGCAGACAGCAATTGGGTCGAATCAGGCACTGGCGGAATTACATGGAATACGAAACCGGTTTTGTTGAGTGGAATATTGGACAATCAAGGTACCATCGCGACGAACTCATGGGTGGAATATGATGTGACAGCACTCGTGACTGGTGATGGCAACTATACTTTTGCGCTGATCGCCGATGGCAATGATGGTATCACTTTCTCAGCACGTGAAGGGATGCCAGCTCCTCAACTATTCGTAACGCTGGGGGCACCCAATCCCACAAGTACGCTGACTTCTACCCCAGTAGTTACTGTCATCAATACACCGACCTTCACTGCCACAACCAGCATATCCCCCAGTAATACGCCAACTTTGACTCCTACTTTAGGCTCAGGTAACTTGCTGACATTTATCACGGAGGCAGATGCGCGTGTAGTTCAAACCTCCCCAACGACAAACTTTAGTACATCGACCAATATTCAAGCGGATGGGGATGCCGGAGCCGCGCAGATTAGCTATATCCGCTTTACGGTAAGCGGCAGCACCGGACCCCCATCCAAAGTGTAAAACTGCGTGTTTATTGCACAACGAATGGCACTGCAAACGGACCAGCTGCATATTTGGCAAGTAATGGTTGGACTGAATCAGGGATTGGAGGAATCACATGGGATACCCAACCCGCCCTCTTGAGCGGCGCCTTCGACAACAAAGGTGCCTTCGCAACGGATTCATGGGTTGAATATGATGTAACGGCGCTCGTGACCGGTGACGGCACGTATGCTTTTGCGCTGATCGCCGATGGCAATGACGGTGTTACATTTTCTTCACGCGAAGGAACGGCGACTCCACAGCTTGTCGTGGTGCAAGGACCCTAGTAAATATGAGTGAACATTGACCGCTCTTAATTCGGGCATCGGTGTTTCGTCCGAAAGTCTGCTGCCAGATTGAATTTAAATTCAGATTAAATAACAAAGAGCCGCGCACCAAATTGCGCGGCTCTTTGTATAGGAACTTATGTAATTATCAACGGCGGAACATACCAACTATGAAGAGCAGGACAACCGCGCCGATCAGTGCGACAATGAAACTGGGAAAATTGAAACCGGTCACACCCGCCCCGCCAAAGAAGCTCATGATCCAGCCGCCAAGGAAGGCGCCGATGATGCCAACCACAATATTGGCAATTGCACCCATCTGTCTGTTCCTGCCCATGATGATGCTTGCGACCCAGCCTGCGAGGGCGCCAAAGATGATCCATACTAGAAAGTTCATTCCTGCCTCCATGTGAGAAATTCTTTTTGTCTGAATTAATCTTTCCAGACAAATGGGTTGACGATTTAAAGTATATCACTTATCCAAGCTCGATGGTTCTGCTAGTTTCGGAAAGTTGATGTGTATCTTCCAGCCATATGGAAGAGTTTAGCCCGGCTTTGACTCTCCAAGCTTCGTGAACATAAACACATTGAACTCAATGGCGCGCGGAATATCTGCCACACGGATATGCTCATTCGGCGCATGGGCGCCGCTGCCGTAATACGCCGGGTTGCCTGAAGTGGAGATACCCAGCACACCGACATTATTCTTCATCGCGCCGAGGAGGGGCAGCGTGCCGCCAACTAGCGGAGTGATCTCGGGCTCCTGTTCAGTGAACGCTCTGCAGATCTGCAACATCTGTTGTACGAATGCACCTTCGATCGGTGTGACGACCGGGTCACCGCTGCCCATCTTTTTGACCTGAATATCTTCGAAGCCTTGCGCCTTGAGGTGGCTTTTGAGTTTTTCCAAAATATCATCGGGGCGTTGATCCGGCACAAGGCGGAAGTCCATTTTAGCCATCGCCTTCGCGGGTAACACAGTCTTTACACCCGGTTCAGTGTAGCCAGATAAAAATCCGGCGATATTGGCGGTCGGTTCATACACTGATAATTCTAGATCGTAAGCCGCTGCGATTATGCAGGAACGAATCGATACCGTACATCGCTTTCATCCGGGCTTCTTGTTCAAGGTCAACGTTATCTTTCGAGGTCTGTTTTTCAGCTTCGGTTGGCTGGCGGACATCATCATAAAAGCCGGGGATGAGGATGTGTCCGTTCTCGTCTTTGAGACTCGACAAGGCTTTCACCAAGCGCCAGGCTGCGCTGGGTAGCGCATGCGCACCGCCGGAATGTGCATCCACTTTCATGACCTCCACGCTGTATTCTACATACAACATGCCGCGGAAACCTAATGCCAGGGCCGCTTGGCCCTTTTCGTTGAAGCCGCCGCCTTCCCAGAGCGTTCCGTCCGCTTTGAGTAGATCGCCATATTGACGGGTCATCGCGTCGAAGTGTGTACTGCCAATTTCCTCTTCGCCTTCGATGATCCATTTGATGTTGATGGGCAGTTCACCTTGTGCGGCTAGAATGGCTCGCATGGCGCAAATGCGCGAGATCAATTCCGCTTTGTTGTCACAGATGCCGCGCGCCACCAGCTTGCCGTCTATTTCGGTGGCTTCGAAGGGCGAGCTGTTCCATAACTCGATCGGTGTCTCGGGCTGTACATCGTAGTGGTTGTACAGCAGCAGCGTGAAATCACTTTTACCTTTGATCGTTCCATACACATAATTCGGCGCGCCGTCTACTTCGAGCTGTCGGGTTTCAAAGCCGGTATCTTTGAGCAGTTTCTCTACCCAGTCCGCAGTCTCTTTCATCATGCGGTTTTGTGCCGCGACACTTTCGAAGCGGCAATACTCTGTGATCAAGGGTGTGAATTTCTGGGTTTGGGTTTCTAGTTCTTTGGTTAGGGTTGTATTCATGTTTCCTCTTTTATTTTTCATCATTCATCATTCATACTTCTGCATTTATCTTCGTATCGTCGCATCCCGTTTGGGACCGACCCCGATCCATTTCACAGGGAAGCTACACATTTAATAGCCCTGAAGACTCTAGGATCTGACCGGACCATTGTTTGGCTTGAATTGCCAGCAGCCTGCATAGTATTTGGTTTGCCTGCGCGTATTCCCAGCTATCCCGCCATAACGTTAGCATGGTATTTAGGTCTTTTAGTTCCCTGCTGGCAGTTTCAGATTGTTGAGAGATTGTCAACTCGATGAATTGTATGCATTCATCCAACATGGAAGTTATTGCTTTTACGCGGGCAGGTTTTTCTGCAGAGGATGCAATGCGCCCAAGCGTTGCGGCAAGCGCCCCAAGTTGACGCGCAGGCGATTCTTTTATAAAGGATCCGGCATATACGGTCATGGCTTTACTCCTTCATTTTGTGTTTCATTCTTCATAATTCATCCTTCATCCTTTATCTTCGTATCGTCGCATCCCGTTCGGGACCGACCCCGATCCATTTCACAGGGACGCCGGCCGCGTCCTCGATCATCTTGATGTAGCTTTTGGCATTCTCTGGCAGTTCATCGAACGACCGAACCTTGCTGATATCTTCCTTCCAGCCTGGGACGGGTTGATATACGAGTTCAACCTTATCGAGCCCGTATGCATCCACGTCAGTGTAGCCTACGCTTTGACCGTTCAACTTATAACCAACACACACCTGGAGATTTTCCAGATCGCTCAACATATCCAATTTTGTGACGCATAATTCGGTGACGCCTGCCAATAACACAGCAGTCTTCACGATTTCCAAGTCTAACCAGCCCACGCGGCGGATGCGTCCCGTTGTGGCGGCGACTTCGCCGAATTGTTCATATTCCGCGCTGTGACGATCTAGGATTTCTGTTGGCAGTGGTCCCGCACCGACGCGCGTGGTATATGCCTTCGTCACACCGACCACGTTCGTAATATAGCGCGGCGGGATGCCAAGCCCTGCTGAGGCGGCGGAGGGGATGGTCGTTGAAGCGGTCACGAACGGATACGTACCCCAATCGGTATCGAGAAAGGTTCCCATCGCTTGTTCGAGCAGAAAGTGCTTGTCCGCTTTCAAGCCATCTTGTACCAGTGAGAATAACTCGCGCAAGTATGGTTTCAAGCGATCATAATAAGCGCGATACGTATCGCGTACTTCGTTATATTTCAACGCCTCGCCGCCCAATGCGACGATGATCTTATTCTTCAATTCCATCTGCATAGCCAGACGCGACTCGAACGCACTACTGGTGAAGTCCGTCCAGCGGATGCCGTTGTAGCTGACCTTATCCGCAAACACGGGACCAATGCCGCGCCGTGTCGTGCCGGTCGCACCCTCGCCTTTGGCTTCCTCGTAGAGTCCATCTAAAATTTTGTGATACGGCATGATCAAATGCGAACGCGGCGAGACCCATAAGCGTCCGTCCACTTTGACACCGGCTTTGTTGAGCATGTCAATTTCATCCAGCAGCACTTGCGGATCAATGACCACGCCGCCGCCGATCAGTCCCACGGCGTTCTGTGCAAAAATCCCGGATGGCACTAAATGGATCTTGAACGTCCCAAACTCATTGATGACGGTATGCCCAGCGTTATTCCCGCCATTGAAGCGCGCCACATAATCCACGCGCTCGGCGAGAAAATCCACCACCTTCCCTTTGCCTTCATCACCCCATTGCGAACCGATTACTGCTGTAACTGTCATTGTTTTCTCCAAGTGTAGTGACGACTTTGCGAAGCACTCTTTAGAGTCAGTCGTCCAAGATCAAGCGACTGAAGTCGCTACTCCGAAAATTTTTATGACGACGTACATCGCTTCTTACTTAGCCGAAGCCTGCTTCTATCCATTGAGTGTTATCGCGGCTAGAAATGATTCAGCATAGGCAGAGGTCCATTTTGGAATGAGCAACTTCGGATCTAGAGTGAAGCGAGTTCTTCATCCTAAACCATGCTCAAGCATTATAATTCGGGCGGTTTGATTTTAGTGAACAGGAGTCCTCATGAAAATTTTACAAGAGACCGCTTTGACCTATGATGATGTGCTGCTGGTGCCGCAATATTCGAGCGTGGATTCGCGCCGTAAACTTTCAACGCAAACGCGTTTGACGAATCACATTACTTTGCAGATTCCCATCGTTTCGGCGAACATGGATGTAGTGACCGAGTACGAAATGGCGATCACGATGGCGCGTGAAGGCGGGATCGGTATTATCCACCGATTTTTATCGATTGATGAGCAGGCGCGGCAAATTCAGCGCGTGAAGAAAGCCGAGTCGTTCATGGTGGAAAACCCGATCACAATGACAGTGGCGCACACGGTCGGCGATCTGAAGAAGCTAATGAATGAAACCGGCACGGGTGGAATATTGATCTTGAACGGCGGCGATAAATTAACGGGCATTGTCACAACCCGTGATCTGTTATTTGAAAATAATGACTCCAAGCCAGTCACTGAAGTGATGCAGAAGAATGTTGTAACCGCCTCTCCTGGAATCTCTTTGAAAGATGCAGAAAAAATATTGCACGATAACCGCATCGAGAAGCTGCCCTTGGTGGATGCGGATGGTCGGGTGGTGGGGCTGGTCACGTTGAAAGACATTATGAACGTGACCCAATATCCAGATGCCACCAAAGATCCGCGCGGACGGTTAATGGTTGGCGCGGCAGTCGGTGTGCGTGACATGGAAATGCGCCGTGTGGAAGCCGCATTGCAAGCGGGTGCCGATTGCATCGTGGTGGATATTGCACATGGCGACTCGAATTTGGAAATCGATATGATCAAGAATATCCGCAAGCATCATTCCGATGCCCAGATCATCGGCGGTAATGTGGCAACAACAGATGGCACGAAACGCTTGATCGATGCGGGCGTGGATGCGGTCAAGGTGGGCGTGGGTCCGGGTTCGATCTGTATTACGAGAATTGTGGCAGGTTCGGGCGTGCCGCAATTAACTGCGGTGATCGAATGTTCCAAAGCGGCTGAGGCGAATAAAATTCCGATCATTGCCGATGGCGGCATCCGTCAGTCAGGCGATATTGCGAAGGCGCTTGCGGCGGGTGCGCAGACTGTGATGATCGGTTCCATGCTGGCGGGCACAGACGAAAGCCCGGGTATGATCATGACCCGGCGTGGCCATCGTTATAAGGCTTCGCGCGGCATGGCTTCGTTGGGTGCAAATATCGAGCGCAACCGTAAAGAAGGCAATGACTTGACGAAGGAAGATGTCGAAGAATA
>JAYUGV010000402.1:0-6757 GCA_043767565.1 Anaerolineales bacterium | reverse complement strand
GTGACAGACTGGTCTGTTGACCACTTAAGAAACACTCTCTAACACAAAAAATTATCGGCATTCTCTACCGTACAAATACGAGTAAAAATAAAAACTGCTCCTTGCGCCGTCCTCGGCGCAAGATTTACTCGCAAACGCCGCCGAGGACGGCGGCTTGAGCCTATGTAGCGAAATAGATGAGAAAACCGCAGGTGATGAGCCTGCGGTTTTCGTTATGTTAGCTTTGTCGCACAGAATAACTTTGCAGTTCTTCAGGCGATAGCTCATAATGTGCGCCGCGTTTGTCTAACCCGATATAGATTTCATCAGTTTCAACTTATGAGCCGTCACGTAAAGTTGTTCGCAAATGACTTTGTAAGGGATAGCAAGTTAATCCCGTGAAAATATCAACCAAACGGTTATAGCGAAGTTTTGCCAAAAGAGCTTGTTCGTCACTCATCGAATATTTGACAATGACTCCAGGTGTTGCGTCAGGAATTTTGGTTTCTGCCAAAGCACTTGAAGGAGCAATGTTCGATTGCCTGACAGCCACCAGTTTGTATTTTCCCTTGCCTGCCGGTCTGATAATCCATTCATAACCTTTTGGGGCTTTCGATGTAATTGATATGGGTAAAAGGGTTCTGTATCTGAAAGAGTAAAGGACATCGCCTAAATTCTTCGGTAAGACAATTCCTAACTCATCAGCAACCTGGCTGAATTCCGTTCGCTGAAATTCAATTTCGGTTATACCTTTCTTGAAATGTTTGGCAAAGATAGCTTCAAGGATTTTAGTGTAACGGTTTGGCTCTTTGGGTTCCATATTTACCCTCTCCATTTCAAAATAACGACTTCTTCGCGAAGCTGTTCTTTTGTAGCAGTTGCCAACCTAGTTCGGAATAAGTCGATATCAACAAGCTCATAGCCTAATGTCTTGGCAATATCTCCCAAAATCTGACCCGTCCTTATCATCATACGTAAATAAGACGCCTGATCGCCTACGACATAAGCGAGCTGCGCACCTGGGCGCAGGACTTTGCGAAGATCAGCTAAATGTTTTGCCATGCCACCGAAATATAACTTTGTAGCTCTTGCATACAATTTTTCAAACCCAGAATCTTTTTCGAGTTCAATTCGGCGTTTTTCAATTTCATTTGCAATGCGTTGGATTTCTGGAAATTCAGAAACCCATTGATCGTCATCGTCGCCTTTGTAAATCCCGCGTGTGTTTGAACGGACGAGGCGTTTTTTCAACTCCCTCAATTCTTCTTTGCTGTTGATAAACCCAAGCAAAACAGACTCAAGCCGTGTTGTTCGGGTGTAATCTTTTTCGTTAGGGTAGGGAGGTGACGTGATGACAGCGTCCACAGAATTTGGTTCGATCATATCGAAACTGCGCGCATCTGCTAAATGGACTTTTGAGTCAGGAAAAGTCTTGCCTGCAATCTGACGCAAGTCGGTAGCCATTTTCTCGATTTCCAAAAGCCAACTTGAAATAACAGGCGCATCGGCTTTTGGTTTCTTGACCCCGACTTCTGGACCAAAATGCAGGTTGCTGATTTTGAAAACCAAAGCGTTTCCCAAAGCTAATAATGCGTGATGATAGAACGGTTCACTTTCAAATTGCTTTAAGCAATCGAACAAAACCAAAGTTTTATGCAATGGAAGCGGACTAATTGAATTTGCCAAAATCAGCTTTTCAATTTCAGGCGAAAGAATTTTGAGTTCTAAGTCTTTTGGGTCGCCAAAAGAGAGATTGTCGTCAATTCCCTGTGACTTCAATATTGTGAGCGCACTGTCTGCAATCCGACGAGCGCCTGAAGTAAGTACATCAGCATCTAAATTCCATTCTGTCTTCACAGAGGAAGCAAAATGCGGAAAAGAATTTCCCTCCAGCCCAATTGTTTTCAGCCCTGCTAATTTTGCTTCAACGATTGTTGTGCCTGTCCCGCAAAACGGATCAAGAACCACGCTTTTCTGAGTTAGCCCAAATTTCCGGATGTAATCTCGTACCAAATGTGGAGGAAAAGAAAGCACAAATCGATACCAATCATGAAAGGCTCGATCTTATGGATCTAGCTTGTTGGCGCGACCATTGGAAAGTTCAGGTTTCTTTTCTTCTTGAACTTCATCGATACTATTAAATCCCATTTTGAGTTGGGTAGGGGCTGTCATGGGCTAATTCTATCATCCATTGTTGGCGGGGCAGGGGATGAGATAAAATCTTTCAAAACAGAATCAAATTCAAACCATGGGGAATTTTGGCTCTATTTCCTCGAATCACACATTAGACTTTATCGGAAATTAAACCGGGACGCTGACGCGAAGCGCGCTGACAAACACAGATTTTTTCTCTTTGAATCAGCGAAAATCAGCGTTCACACTTGCACCTAACGTAAGTGCGGGTGTCTGCGTCCAATATGACCTTTGCTTTATTACCGATAAAGTCTATTACAATCAGCCTGTAGATATTTTCGCCAGGAAGTTTAAACCCAGTTCAAGGAGCGAGACATGGGAAAGACAAATTCGAAGTTTGTAGTTCCATCTATAGCGGCGGTCGTTGTGTTGTGCCTTGCCTGTGTCTGTTGTGCAGGCATCGGATTGTATTTTTATGGAGACCAGCTTTTATCCGGGTTCTCCAACCCGACGAATTCCGATGTCTCGGTCACGCAACCGGCGGATGTTCCCGCGACCCAACCGGGCGTTGACACGTCTGGTTTGCCGGAGTGGACGATCATGTCCTATTCCGCGGCGGATGACGATGTGCTGGAAGAAAATATGTGGTTCGACCTCAACGAAATGGAATTGGTCGGCTCCAACGCGCAGATGAACATCGTGGTCCAGATCGACAGGTACGCAGGCGGGTTTACCGGCGATGGCGATTGGATTGACACACGCCGCTATTTAATTCAGCAGGATAACGATCTCGGTCATATTGCGTCACCGGTTGTTGAAAATCTTGGCGAAGTGGATATGGGTGATCCGCAGACGCTGGTGGACTTTGTCACCTGGGCTGTTCAAAAATATCCGGCAAAGAAGTATGCGCTGATCATGTCTGATCATGGCGGCGGCTGGACGGGCGGCTTCTCGGATCTCTCCGCCCCCGATTCATCCCTGACCATTTCGGAAATTACCGGTGCCTTCGAACAGATCCGCCAGAACACGGGCGTTGATAAATTCGAGTTGCTTGGATTCGATGCTTGTTTGATGGGGCAGATCGAAGTCTTCGGCTCGTTCTATCCGTATTCGAATTATATGGTCGCCTCGGAAGAGGTGATTCCTTCGTATGGCTGGTCGTATGCTGCCTGGCTCGGACAGCTCGCTCAAAACACGGCTGTGGATGGCGGCGGGCTGGCGAAGGAGATTGTGTCCACGTACGTGGTCAACGACACCGTCTTTACGGAGGCGAAGTCAACGTCAGATGAGATCAAGCAGGAAGAATCAACGACCACGCTCGGCGGCGTCAGAAGCGCAGCCATCCCAGATGTGATCGGCGCGATGAATCAGTTCGTCTCTGCGATGGCATCCATCGATCAGGGGCTTGTCGCAGAGGCGCGGACGTACACACGCAGTTACTATTCTCTGTTCGGTGAAGAAGCGTCCCCGTCCTTTATCGATCTTGAAAATTTTTCCGATGCATTAAAAGGCATGACCGACGACGCGGATGTGCAGCAAGCGGCGGTGCAATTGAAGACCGCGATCTCTTCGGCGGTGGTGACCGAGAAGCATGGCTTGAACATGTCGGGTTCGAACGGCATCGCCTTTTATTTCCCCGACTCAGAGATTTACAATTTCACTGAATACAAACTTGAAGCTTCGCCGTATTACGCAAACTCAACCTCGAAATTTCTCGAGCAATCCTATTGGGATGAATTCCTCGCCTATCACTACACGGGTGCAGAGTTCACTCCGCAGGCAGGGGAATCCACCGCGCCCTCGCGTTCTGCCACGATCGTTGCCCCCGGTGCTTCACAACTGACCATCGGTCCGGTTAAGATTTCAGATACCGAGATCTCCGGCGACGAGACCGTGACGGTCTCCACCACGGTGATGGGCAATGTCGCTTATATTCACACGGCGCTTTATTTTTGGGACCCCGCGTCAGAATCCTACTGGATCGGCGATGTGTCCTACTATATTGCAGAGAACACCACCACGGTCGATGGCGTGAACGCGCCAGATTATGGTCCCAGCCCGGTGCAGGTGCAATATGATTGGTCACCTTCGTTGTATAGCGTGACCGATGGGGAGCATGATGCATTTGTCCTTTTGGAGCCATACGAATATCTGAGCGCGGATGGAAAGACCGTCTACGAATTATATGGTCAATATACCGATGTCGCCAGCGGCATCCCAGTGGACGCTTCGCTCTTCTTTGATGCGGATGGCGCTTTCCTATACGCCTATGCCTACCCGGATGGCGATGAAAACGGCGTCAGTACACCGGTGGAACTCACACCCCAACTCGGCGATAAATTTACAGATTACGTCCAGTTCTATACCTTCGACGCCAACGATAACGCGACCTTCAGCTACGAACTGAGCGATGATGTGTTCACCTGGGGTGAACCGGGTTTCTCCTTCTATGCGAGTTATCCTGCCGATGGCGAATACGCGGTGGGCATCATCGCCTACGATTTCGATAATAACTCCGTCTCGAATTTCGAGTTCATTAACTATACGCGTTGATGTAACCCTAATGGACTTCAATACAGCCCTGTCGCAACTCCCGAGTGCCTCTGCAAAACGAATTGCATTGCGTATCAACGCGCCTGCGGAGCGTGCTTTACGTCAGGGGCATCCCTGGGTATTCGATCAATCTATCACTGAGCAAAGTCACGCGGGCGCGCCGGGCGATCTCGCCGTCATTTTTGATGCTCAGCGCCGCTTTCTCGCGATTGGTTTGTATGACCCCATGTCTGCGATCCGCGTGCGTATCCTGCAATCGCGTGACTCTGCTGTCATCAATACAAACTGGTTTCAAAACAAACTGACCGTAGCCACACTCATCCGCGCTGGCTTGAAGAAAAAAACACCACCGGCTATCGGCTCGTCCATGGCGAGAACGACGGCTTGCCCGGCTTGGTGGGCGACGCAGTGGGATGACTTCTCACGTTTATTCGGCGCTCTGCTGGCCTTGCCTTAGAAAGAAACGAGAAGACTTTATGAAACATTGATTATCCAGAATTTTAGTTGGTGCGCTGATCAGCACGCTCGTTATGGGAAGCATGAGTCAAATAGAGTATGAATCCGTATCACCAAAATAAGCCAGATTGGAGATTAGAAAAATGTTTAGAAATTTTCACAACTCGAGGGGTTCGTCCATGCATGCTGGGAACTCACTCCCCCGCTGGCGGATTGTCGTCATTGCGCTGGTGCTCGTGCTCGTTATCGGAAGCACAGGCGGAACACCGCCCGTCCAGGCGGCCCCGGCCAGGGACGCGCGTATTTTTATGTTCGCTCGTCCCGAAACTACGAAACCCATCTGCGTGGGTGATACAGCTTTGATCACTGTATGGGTAAAAAAATATGAGTTCGTGGGGGAAGAGAGTACTAAAGTATTAGGGACTTTGGTTGGGGTGAATGTCCATGCGTCAGTGGTGACCCCGAGCATTGGCGTGATTAACCCGACCTCAGGCCTTACCAGGACGGATCAAGAAAACAGGGCCGTCTTTACTTTTTCCGCGTTAAAACCCGGCACGACCAGAATCGAATTTTCGGGTCAGGTCAACCAGCTTGTGTTTTTGGGGAGGCAGATAACTAGTGGTGACACTGTCACTGCTGCGACGCAGTTCAGGGTCGTGCAATGCGTGTATGACGTCCAAGTGATCTCAACTTTTAGGGTAGGCATGACCAGCGTGGGGACATTAAACGGATTAATCTTCCTAGTAGAGAAGGAACGGGACGAGTCTACACTCAAGGTAAATTGGGTGACCAGCGCTCTCTGTGGAATAAACTCTCCTATTTCGGAAAGCGACGCCACGGTCGTCACCGAGAGGGTCGGCAATAACATAAAAGTAGACGTGACCTTCGATCCATCTTCATCGATAGGCGGAGGGAATTGCGGCAGGATAAGTGTGACTACAGAAAACTCTACAGACCCAATCCTTAGCCCGCTGACAATCATCGTACCACCGGAGGGTGGGTCTGCCACAAGACCCCAAACAGTGCAAGCAGAGAACGGCAGCTTTACCGGTTCGGCGTTTATCTCCGTGACCCCGCTGTACAAATAATGACCGTCGCTTACATTGTTGCGGCTGTCTGTAAAAGCCAGAAAGTGATCCATGCGACACGCGCACAAGTTTGCGATGGCGCGCGTTCTTACCATAGAGGAAATGACCAATGACACACTTACTTCCCAAACGATGGACAATGCTCCCATTCATTCTGATCGCCTTAGTGGTTTTATCAGCTTGTAAATTGGCAACGGAGGCTACTGCCCCAGAGGCCCAGACATCAGAGGCGCAGACATCAGAGGTGCCAACATCAGAGGTGGTGACTGTCCAGGGAGAGGTAGCCTTCGGCCCCGGCGACTTCATTTTGCCGGAACCTGCGGCGGGCCTCTCGGCTCTTTCCAGTTACAAGGCTACGCTCAACTTGTCCTTTGAAGGGATGGAGGCTGGGCGGCCCAACCAATGGTCGAAGACCTACGTGATGCTCACTGCGCAGGAACACCCGGCCCGCTGGCTGACCATCCAAAGCTCAGGCGATCTTCCCGATCTCGATGCGGTGTTCATGGCTGAAGCCGATGGGGCGGCGTATGAACAGCGCGGGGAGAATG
>JAYUGV010000401.1:0-6761 GCA_043767565.1 Anaerolineales bacterium | reverse complement strand
TATTCAAAGTGGAATTCCCCTGTTCAAGCGAAGTCATATCCTTTCGCTCGAATTTACAACACGTATAGATCAATGAGAAGAATAACCATCATTCCTGTAATGAAAGATGAAGGAATGGATGGGGATTTGGCATATATACCTTATTCGACTCTGTCCTGGATGAATCTAGCAAATGTTTATATCATTTTCACCTATTTTGACAAAGCGGAGATACGCCAAAAGAGAGACCGACAAAAGCTTATCAAACAAAAATTAAACAACGAAATTATCAAATCTCAAATTGAAAGTCTAATGCCATTTCATAGTTCAGCAACTCATTGGAATAGAAGTCAATTCGGAGATAGCTTCAAATCGGTTTATAAAAGAGCCATTAGGGCTTATGAGAAAATATCAGCGAATACAAAAATCGAGACATATCCCCGTGAGACAAAGTTAGAACACATCAACAAAATGCGAAAGGACTGCCGAAAATACGAGGAGATTTCTATAGATGGTTTAAAAAGCGCCGATATTGAAAGAGACAGAAGATTGCATGAAAACAAATATGAGGAAGACTCAAAAAGCGTGTTTTATCTTACGGATGGATATGGAGGGATTTATTATCTACAACTAAAGATGTATGGCAGTTGAGAGATGCGTTTATTATCCAAGAAACAAGGTTTGCAAGCAAAAACTTCTTGCCGCCATTGCATCATATCCAGGACGGATTGTTTAGGCTCATTTTCTTTGGAAACATTGATGTTCTTTATCGAAACGGTCGTCAAGTGAAGTTTCAACCTCGCTTAAGTCTGTTTGGGCACTTAGTCAACGGAACCCTCTATTTGCCTTGTAGCGATAAAGAATTTAATACCTTCATCAGAAAAAACAGAAATATGATCTCTGGTAATGAGATGGAAATCCTACATACGCTACGTCTCGAATCAGAGAAAAACCAAAGTTTCGTTGTTGAAATAGGGCAAAAACCATAAAATCTTGTTTACAACAGCACTTTAATATATACTGTGTTGACACAAAGGAACATACATGGCTGAATACAAAATCTTAACAGGTGATTGCTTGGAGCAACTAAAAAGCAAGCGTTTTTCAGGAACGGTTGACTTAACTTTTCTCGATCCTCCTTTCAACCAGAACAAAGACTACGCCTTGCACGATGACAATTTATCGCCTGAACATTATTGGGGACTGATAAAAGAAGTCTGCCAGAGAACTTTCGATATCACATCCGAAGGTGGCGCAGTTTATTTTATGCAGCGCGAGAAAAACACCGAAGATGTTTTACGTTGCTTGCGTGAGACCGGCTGGACTCTGCAAAACTTGATCATTTGGAAAAAGAAAACATCGGCTGTGCCAGTTGCGGGCAAGTTTGGAAAGCATTATCAAATAATCGCCTATGCAACCAAAGGTGAAAAGGCACGCGTATTCAATCGTTTGCGAATTTCACCGCCCTTACCTGCAAATTACAAACAACAACGTGAAAACGGACTCTATGTCACCGATGTTTGGGATGATATCCGCGAATTAACATCAGGTTATTTCGCAGGAGACGAGGCAATTCGAGATAAAAACGGGGAACGCTTCCACAAACAACAAGCACCGCTTGCGTTATTGTTGCGGATCATCTTGTCTTCAACGAAAGCTGGTGACACTGTATTTGATCCATTTGCAGGGACGGGTACAACGCTTGTCACAGCACATCAAATTGGCAGAAATAGTATTGGCGTCGAGATTGATCCCAAAAACTCAAAAATGATCCGTGAACGAGTGGAAGAAATTCGTAATCCTGATAATATCGAAAAGTATTATCAGGATTATATTTACACAGAGAACTTGCCAGAAATTTGGGGTGTGAAAGCTTCTGTCAAAGTCCCCTCGCAGAAAGCGTGATTGAACTCATTGAGGGAAATTATAGGAGAGTGACTAAAAGAATGGGCTAAAATAGGTATATGAACAAGTGTCCACATTGCCAATCAAGCACCCGACAAAATAAAGCGGGTCAAACCAATGCAGGCTCGCAAAGGTATCGCTGTATGCACTGCGATCGCAAATACACACCCGAGCCAAAGCAACAAGGCTACCCTGAAAGCATACGGAAGCGGGCGGCGGAAATGTATGTGGATGGCGGCAATTTGCGACGAATTGCCCGTCATCTGAAAGTTGCGCCAAGGACAGTTGCCCTGTGGGTTACCAATGCAGCAGAAGTTCTGCCAAATGCGCCGATGCCAGCGGAGGTCAAAGAAGCAGAAATGGACGAAATCTTCACATTTATCGGTGATAAAAAAACAGAATCTACATTTTGACCGTCGTAGACCGTAAAACTCGTTGCCTTTTAGGCTGGGCGGTCGTCTGGACCCGTACTCAGGCAGCCATTCAGCAAATGATAGACGAAGCGCCAAAGGCAAAGTGGTATTACAGCGATGGCTTTGACGCTTACCAATGGCTCTGGTATCACTTGGGCAGATATGAAGTTTCAGATGGCAAGGCGGATACCTATTCGGTCGAAGGGGCTAACGCTGAACTCCGTCATTATTTGGCTCGTCTTGCTCGTCGTTCGCGTTGCTTTTCTCGTTGCCCGTATGCACTCGAATGCGCTTTGCGCCTTTTTGTTTATTGCTTCAATGGCAGGCAACTTTACAAACAGCGTTATTC
The DNA here is from genome assembly GCA_043767565.1 of Anaerolineales bacterium. Classification (GTDB taxonomy): domain Bacteria; phylum Chloroflexota; class Anaerolineae; order Anaerolineales; family Villigracilaceae; genus Defluviilinea. The sequence goes on along the minus strand of JAYUGV010000401.1, from coordinate 4,115 downwards.
TGATTATCCGGCTCACGTGATGGACTTCCTTAGCCCACCACTTTAGTCACTCCCAGCGTTCACGCGATTCATGCTGGATTACGTTATCTGGTAGACTGCAAGTGTCGCCGCGATCTGAGTATCTTTCAAATCGGTTTTCGTTATATTCAAAGGAGACTGGTCAATGCTCTTTCTATTTCCTCTCAACTCTGTTCTTACCTTTGAGCCCAAACTGTCATGTGGCTAGATATTTAACTACTTTCTCGCGCCTCGCGTATATATCTTTCCCGCGACTTTAATTTATTCAAAGAAGATAAAAACTCATTTAAAGATTTCTCTAGATATTCTGAAAAAAATTCTGCCTACTTCTTTGGGTTAGGTTTCATTATCTTATAGGTATAGATCGTCGGGTCGTTGCCATCGGATAATCTGAAATATGCAAAGATACACCCTTGATGTGATGAGAAGACAAAGCATCATCTGGCAACTTGAATGGACCCCCCATCAATATCTCTTTTGTGTCCCTTGTTAAATTAAAAAGATCCTTATATAGATAATTCGTGCCTCTTTCAAAAATCCCTGCGCGATGTCCCATGAAGGTCAAAAATTCCTTATAACTTTGAGGAAATTTAAATCCAATGTGTTCCTCTAATTGTTGGAATTCTTTTTCTGAGCATCCAATTAGTTCTTCGTTGGTTGCTAATTCATTTTTGATCAACAAATTGGCAAATTCTTTAGCATTCATGGAATCATCCTAGCATAACCTACTTCACTTCAGCGGTTCTCTGAAATCATAGATCCCGTCTTTGACTTCCCACTTCTTACGGCAGCCATAACATTCCAGATATGTCTTTCGGTTTTCGAGCGGTAAAAATCCGCAATCGGGACATTTGAAGAACGCGCCGAGACTTGTAATTCTGGGAGCAGTCTCTTCGCCGTGGATGCTGTTCGGCTTACCGCGCATGGATTTGACAAACACAGATGGCGTCAACTGCCAGAACATACCAGTCCATTGCAACATGGAATCGAAGAAGACCAAAATCCCTGTTGGAACAATTCGCTTCAACCATCCTATACGGAAGTGTGAGACGGCCAAAGTTTTTTGAATAGTAAAGTCGCGCTGATCCAGCCAATAGCGGATGGCTTTCGGATGAAAATCAAAATTTAGTTTCACAAACTCGACCGGTTCCAGCGTGAACGGACTCCACGTTTGCCTGCCCAGCCAATAGCGGAAGATTGCCTTAAGATTTAACTTGTTCGCAAATTCAAGGACGAAGGTCCCGCCGGGCCGCATTACATTCTTTACCTGTAACAATGCCCGGGGTACATCCGCGATGTGGTGCAAAACACGGATCATCGTCGCACCGTCGAACAGCCCATCCACAAATGGGAGACGGTACGCATCCGCCGCAACATAGAAATATTTCTCCGACGTTCCGAGTCGCTGCTGCGCCTGTTCGAGCTGCGTGCGCGAATAATCAAGCAGGACGATGCGGTCAAAGCCGAGGTAGCGTGGCGTATTTCGTCCAGCACCAGCCCCAAGTTCAAGTAAGATGCGTCCTTTGGGCGGAAGCAATCGCTTTAAGGCAATGGCTTCCGTGCGGTCTTCGTACTGGCGTCCGCCCTGATCCCAAAAGGATGTCTGGTAATCGGAGCCTTCGTAATTACAAACGGGAGGAGTGTTTTGTGTATCCATAAGAAAAGAGTCGAGTAATTGTACCCGACTCTAGGAACAAGCTTGTCTCACAACTCAAGACGGGTGCGCTAAAAGGATGTCTGATGGATTTGCTTCCTTCGCCGTCCTCGGCGAAGGAGTTGCACGCAAAACGCCGCCGAGGCTTGTACTGACGGTTCGTCTTGCGCTCACCGTGTCGAAGTGACGGCGGCTTGAGCTTACGTGAAAAAATGCGCTAAGCAAACTAGGGTTCATCCAGCAGTTGCACTGCAGGACATATACGCCTTCGGCAGTGCAACTGCCAAAGTAACAACTTAAATGTACTCAGCGCGGTTTGCCATTGAGCTTCTCAAAGGCTTCATCAATAAGCCTCAAAAAACTCTGCACATGGATCGGCTTCGAAATATAACCATCATAGCCAGCCTGCAAAGCGCGATAGCGATCGCGCGGCAGGGTGTGGGCAGTAATGGCATACAGCGGGATCGAAGTTGTAACCGGATCTGATTTTATTTTTTCAGCCGCCATCCAGCCATCCATCTCGGGCATGCCGAGATCCATCAAGATCAAGTCTGGTTTTTGCAGGCGCGCCGCATCCACGCCATCGCGCCCGTTCACTGCCAGAAAAACATCATAACCGGCGCGTTCCAACACAAAGCGCACAAGTTCATAATTATCCATGTTGTCTTCAACGACCAAGATACTGCCCTTGCTCATGGATTAAATATACACCGTCTCAGTGGTTCGGGCAATGACGTATAATTCCGACGTCATGAAAATCCTTTACGTCGTCGATGCCCGCTCCCCCATTGCCACAAATTGGATCCGTCACTTCGCTCAACGCGGGGATGAAATTCATATCGCTTCCACATTTCAATGTGAATTGGATTTCCCCATTAAGAGCCTTGAGATCATGCCGGTTGCTTTTAGCGCAGTTAAAAAAGTTTCTCAACGCCCCGGCACCGCCTCAGCGCGGACCGTGAGCCTGCGTACGGCAATCCGACAATGGTTTGGTCCGCTGACAATTCGACGTGCGTCGCAGCGCCTGCGCGGATATATTGATCGAGTCAAACCTGATCTCATCCACGCCATGCGGATTCCCTACGAAGGCATGCTCGCCGCGGATGCATACACCGGCATCCCATTGATCGTTTCCGTTTGGGGTAATGACTTTACTTTACATGCGTCGTCCACCTCTATGATGAGTCATTACACGCGCTGGACCATGCAAGTCGCGGATGCGCTCCACGCCGATTGTGCGCGTGACGTCCGCCTCGCCAGAGAATGGGGTCTCAGCGTGGAAAAACCAACTTTGGTAGCGCCCGGCAACGGCGGGATCCGAAGCGATGTTTTTTATCCTGCCCCGAAACCAGTTGACGAACCGATCATTATTAATCCACGCGGCTTTCGTCCGTATGTGCGCAATGATTCATTTTTCAAAGCCATTCCGCTGGTGCTGGCAAAACATCCGGACGCAAAATTTATCTGCGCGTTGATGGCAGGTGACGCGCAAGCCGAAGGCTGGCTGCGTGAATTGAAGATTGAGAATGCAGTTGAGTTGCTCGCGCCCCTGCCGCATTTCGAAATGGCAGAAGTATTCCGCCGCGCGCAAATCGTTGTCTCGCCCAGCATCCACGATGGCACGCCCAACTCGTTGCTCGAAGGCATCGCCTGCGGCTGTTTCCCAGTCGCCGGTGATCTGGAATCGATCCGCGAATGGATCACGCCCAACGAAAACGGCTTGTTGTTCGATGCGAACAACCCGCATTCCATCGCAGACTCGATTATCACTGCCATCGAAAACAAAAGCCTGCGGAGCAAAGCCGCAGGCTTGAATCAAAAGATCATCTCCGCGCGGGCGGAGTATCAGGCGAATATGAAAAAGGCAGAGTCGTTTTATGAAGAAGTAATCAAGTAGACAGGTACACAAGCAGACAAGGCGTAAACGTGTTTACATGTCTACTTGTTTCCTTTTCTACTTATCTACTCACCAACCCGCGGCGCACGCAAGCTATCCAAACGCTGGCGCAACTCGATCTTGCGCTCATCTGCCGCATGACGGACATCGTTGAAAAAGCCATCGCCGCGCGAACGAAGTTGCATCCGCAGTTGTTCGCCTGATTCAGGCGCCAGTAACAACGCAATCGTCGAACCCACCAAACTCCCCACCAAGATCCCGATCAAAAAGCCAAACATTCTTTTCATGTGATTCTCCTTATTTATTCGTCCTGAACGGAGGGCTGAGCGATCTTTGCGAAGCCCGCAGTCGAAGGACAGGTTTCAAGTTTATTTAGAATATCAATGCTCCCGGCGTTCACCTGCACTTGCGTGCTGGTGCAAGTGTCGACTTCAGGCTTCGACTTGCACTTAGAACCTATCCGAAAATTATGATATTGAGCAAGATATGAGCACAAGCCATATGAACAAAAGCGAGCCAGTTCTGCGATTTCTTACACCAGCGCGT
>JAYUGV010000400.1:0-6761 GCA_043767565.1 Anaerolineales bacterium | reverse complement strand
TTCAAAGCGTTCACAGCAAAGTAGCTGCATCCTTCCAGTAATCGTTTTTAGCCGAACGACTAAAGTCGTTACTACGTTTTCGTGATCTACTGATTATAACAATTATGTATGAAGGCTGGATCAGCCAATTGACTATGCCTCTCAGCCATGCTATCATGCAACCATTATTTCACTTTTATTCCGTACGTTACAAAGGAGTTATTTATGCAAAGTAGTAGTAGCACCAGTTTTCGGATCGTTGAATTTATTTTTCGTATTATTGGCTGGACCGTTGTTAGTTTTTGGGGCATGTGGTTCGGGGCATGGGCCTTGAACCTGTTTGGCGTTCCCAGCACCAGCGACCTTTTGGTTACCAAGATCATTTTCTGGTTGGTAGGCGGGTTAAGCGGTTTTATTTTGATACCGTATGTCACCACACGTCCCGCCCGTGCCATCCGTAGAAGACTGGGCCACCTCTCTGCAGAAACACTGTTTGCAGGCTTGGTCGGGCTGGTCGTCGGCTTGCTGACAGCTGCCTTGCTGGCCTTCCCGCTATCCCTGTTGCCAACACCGTTTGGGCAGATCCTTCCCTTGCTGGGAACCTTAGCGTTTTCTTATTTGGGTGTGGCGCTCTTCGTAATGCGTCAGGGTGACCTGATGGGGTTGTTCAGCACCCTCAGCGGACGCGGCGGCGAAAGCGGCTCGTCCTCTTCATGGACAAACCTCAACCGCACCATCTTACTGGATACCAGTGTCATCATTGATGGACGCGTCGCCGACATTGCCAAAACCGGATTTTTACCCGGCACGCTTCTTATTCCACGCTTCGTGTTGAACGAGCTCCAATATATCGCTGACTCCCCTGACGGCTTGCGCCGCCAACGCGGACGCCGCGGTATGGAAGTGCTTGCCGAATTGCAGAAACTCACGAATATCCTAGTCCGCATCAGCGACATCAACGCCGAGGGCGTGCGCGAAGTGGACGATAAGCTCGTAGTGTTGGCGCGTCAGTTGAAGTGTCCGATCTTGACCAATGACTTCAATCTGAACCGCGTCGCTGAAATACAAGGTGTAACGATCCTCAACATCAACGAACTTGCCAACGCGGTCAAGTCCATTATGCTGCCAGCCGAGCGCATGACCATTAACATCTTCCAGGAAGGCAAGGAACATGGACAGGGCGTGGGCTACATGGATGATGGCACAATGGTCGTAGTCGAAAATGGGCACGATCACATCGGCGAATATAAGGAAGTGGTCGTCACCAAAGTTTTACAGACTGCCGCTGGTCGCATGATCTTTGCCCGTGTGGAAGAAGAGAACGGCAAGAGGAAAAAGTAGGCAGGGAAACAAGTAGACAGATATACAAGATACGAAGACAAAAACTCTTTGTGGTCTTAGCGCTCTTCGCGGTTCAAAAAAAGAATCTCAGAGTCTCTGTGGCTCTGTGGCAAAAAGGTTAAGCAATGATCAAACTTTACAATACCCTCACCCGCAAAAAAGAAGAATTCGAAACCCTCGAGCCGAACCTCGTAAAACTATATGTTTGCGGTGTCACGGTTTATAACGACGCGCATGTTGGTCACGCCATGTCTGCACTCGTGTTTGATATCATCCGCCGTTATCTTGAATATCGTGGTTACAACGTCAAGCACGTCATGAACTACACAGATGTGGATGATAAGATCATCAACCGCGCCAAACAGCTTAACGAGGATCCGCTCAAACTGTCACAGCGTTATATCGAAGATTATGCAAACGATCTTAAGAGTCTGAACGTCATGCCGGCCACATCCAACCCGCAGGTTAGCAAGACGATGCCGTTGATCATCGAATTCATCCAGGGCTTGATCCAAAAAGAAGCCGCGTATGCCGCGCCGAATGGCGATGTCTATTTCAGTGTCACCAGCGATGCTGATTATGGGAAACTTTCGGGTCGCAAGATCGAAGACATGCAAGCGGGGGCGCGCATCGAAGTGGAAGAGGCGAAAACGCACCCGATGGATTTCGCGTTATGGAAAGCTGCGAAGCCCGGCGAGATCTCGTGGGATAGTCCGTGGGGCAAGGGACGCCCAGGTTGGCACATCGAATGTTCGGCGATGAACCTCGCGGAACTCGGCGAACAAATTGACATTCACGGCGGCGGCAACGACCTGATATTCCCGCATCACGAAAACGAGATCGCGCAAAGCGAATCGTACACGGGCAAGCAATTTGCGCGTTACTGGATCCACAACGGCATGCTGCAACTCGGCGGCGAGAAGATGTCCAAGTCGTTGGGTAATATGGTCACCATCAAAGATTTCTTGACTAAGCGCGATGCCGATGTGATGCGGATGCTCGTCCTGGTCGGCTACTATCGCGCGCCGTTGGTCTTCAATGATGAGACTCAAGACGCCGCGGAAAAATCCATCGAGCGCCTCAAATCTGCCTTTCGCCCTGCATCGCCATCATCAAAAGGACTCTCCGCTGACGCCGCCCTTGCTTCCCAAGCCGAATCCACGAAGCAATCCTTCACCAACGCCATGGACGATGACTTCAATACGCCGCTCGCCATCGCCGCGTTGCATGAACTGGTCAAAGCCATCAACACCGCGCGTGATAACGGCGCAACTGATGAACAACTTAAATCTGCTCAATCAACTCTACGTGAATTAACTGGCATATTCGGCTTGCAGCTGCAGGAGAAACAAGGCTCCAGCGACGCCGAAGCGCAGGTCAACGCTCTCATTGCTGAACGTAATGAAGCCCGCAAACAAAAACAGTGGGCGCGTTCGGACGAGATCCGTGACCAACTCAAAGAGCTGGGTGTCACCATCGAAGACAGTAAAGATGGCACGAAGTGGAGATGGGGATAGTTTTTTAGCGGCTTAGGACTGACCGAAAAATAACTTTTCCGATTCGAGCTATTTCTACAGGCAAAAAAGCCCTTAAAACAGAAAAGTTATTTTTCGGCGGAGCCTTAGGAGTTGTGTAAAAGCAACTTCCCGATTCTAGAGTTCGCGAGCAGTTGCACTGCGAGCAGGATGCAGTTCAACTGCATCCAAAACAAGGAACTTATTTTTACACGAGTGCTTAGTCTGATAGTAAAAATTCCGAGACAAAATCTCCGAATTTTTTTGTTTGCCTTATGTGATTCTGAGCCGCGAAGCGGCGATACTTGCGCCTGGCGCAAGTACAAGTGAGTTGTTGTGAGCTACTGACAAAGCTATTATATGCTGCCAAACAACCCGAGCGCGACCGCATCGTTATTTACCGGACAAGTTCCCTGTTCAATCTCCCCCAGTTGGGGGGGGAGTAATATCACTCTGTCAGCCGATGTGAGCGAGGATTATTTATTATAAAATAATCTGTTCTTGCGTATATTAAAGTAATTAGTCGAAAGTGTTTTTACAGAAATAGAAAGGTTCAAATGCTCACAAAAAACAAGCAATCCTTTAATTACATACCGTCCTGGAGAAAAACGAATATCTTCTCTATAGCTGTCCTACTGCTCTTGATCATTGCAGGTGTTTCGCCTTTTACAGGTTCTGCATCAGTAGAAGCCCTGGCTACCTCGCTCACTTTCATCACCGCAGCCGATTCGCAAGTAAGGCAATCCAAATCCTCCACTAACTATGGTAGCACTACCTCTCTGCAAGCCGATGGCGCCAACAACCCCGATGTAGAAAGTTTCATTCGCTTCACAGTGACTGGAGTAGCAGGCACGATCCAAAGCGCGAAATTGCGCGTCTACGATACGACCAGTGGTTCTGCCAATGGACCGGCGGTATATGGCACCGGAACTTCATGGACAGAGACCGGTATTACCTGGAAAAATCGTCCCTCTCGCATCACGAGTGCGCTAGATAACAAGGGTAGTATCAGCACAAAAACCTGGGTGGAATACAATGTCACTGCGCTAGTGAAGGCGAACGGAACATTCAGTTTTGTGCTCGCGGCTGACAGCAGTGACGACGCTGTGTTTTCTTCCCGTGAGGGCGGTCAGCCGCCTCAATTGGTGGTGGTAAGCAGCACTGCCACCAACACACCAATACCCACTGCCAGCCTTACCCCCACTTCAAGTTCTACACCCTCCAGTGGAAGTGTCGTGCTGGTTGGCGCTGGAGATATTTCATCATGTGGTCAAAATAATGATGAAGCCACTGCAAAGTTATTGGATGGTATCTCAGGGACAGTTTTCACTACTGGCGATAATGCCTATGATAGCGGTACGTATACTGAATATGTCAATTGTTATAACCCAACCTGGGGCCGACATAAGTCCCGCACCCAGCCGGTACCTGGTAATCACGAGTACAACACATCAGGCGCGGCGGGTTACTTCCAATACTTCAACAATGTGCCATCCTATTATGCGTACAATCTTGGTAACTGGCGTATTTATGCCTTGAATTCCGAGATCGACGTATCGGCTTCAAGTCCTCAGATGGCGTGGCTGCAGGCTGATCTTGCTGCGAATCCCAAACTATGCACGCTGGCCTATTGGCATAAACCGCGCTGGTCTTCAGGCTCCACTCATGGCAGTAACTCGGCGGCACAAACATTATGGCAGGTGCTTTATAACGCCGGGGCAGATTTGATCATCAATGGCCATGAACACAATTATGAGCGCTTCGCCGAGATGAACGCCTCTGGTTCTGCAGTTTCGCCAGGTTTGCGTGAGTTTGTGGTGGGCACAGGCGGCAGGAGTCATTACCCATTTGGGACGGCCTTAGCGGCCAGCCAGGTCCGCGACAATTCCAGCTATGGCGTATTGAAATTGACCTTGCGCTCAAATGGTTATGATTGGCAGTTTGTGCCGGTTGCTGGTAGCACCTTCACAGACGGTGGCAGCACTAATTGCCATTAATTGACGGTTCAGAATAAAAACCAGCGCCAGGTTGTCAATCTGGCGCTGGTTTTTTTAATAGCCCTTACATGATTATTTTGTATTTGGTAACACCAATGGAATATCGAGGAATGGATGTTTAACCACCTGCACAGGCAGACAATATGCATCACGGATCAAATCTGGAAGAAGAACCTGCTCCGGTTTCCCTTGGGCTTTTATCTCCCCTGCAACCATCAGCGCAATGCGGTCGGCATAATGCGCGGCGAGATTCAGATCATGTAACGCGACCAACACGGCAAGATTATCCTTGTGGGCAAGTTCAGAGACCAACTCCAATAAACCAACTTGATATTGCAGATCCAAATGCGCGGTGGGTTCATCGAGCAACAATATTGGCGTGGACTGGCATAAGGCACGTGCTAATAATACGCGCTGTTGTTCTCCGCCTGAGAGTTCGCCCACACGTCTATCAATAAATGGTAAGGCGCTTACGCGTTGTAGTGATTGACGTGCAATCTCTTCATCTTTTTTTGAAGGTTGACCGAGAAAACCAAGATAGGGTGTGCGCCCTAACAGGACCGTTTCCCAAACCGTATAAGCAGGCGGCATTGAGACTGCTTGCGGAACGGTGGCGATATATTTTGCGCGCTGCATGGGAGTCAACGAGATGAAGTCATCGCCGTTCGTGCGGACGTGACCAGTGTATGGAATGACTCCACTTGCGGCGCGGATGAGAGCCGATTTGCCTGCGCCGTTCGGTCCGATCAACGCGAGGACTTCACCGCTTTGCACGTTCAAGGTGATGTCGTGGAGAATTTGGCGAGAGCCATAAGAGACGGAGAGGTTTTGGATTTTGAGCATAATCATTTCACTCCGGTGGTTGAGCGGTAGCGAAACCCGTATCGAAACCACCAGGTCGATTCCAAATTTAAATTACTTTGCTTACTGCTGGTTTCGATATGCCCCGACAAACACTGGGCTACTCAACCAGCGATGCATAATTAAAAAATCAAATACCAATACAACGCGGTTTCTCTGGTATTGGGGTTGATGGCTTTATACACATTGCGGTCGAAGCCGCTCAAGACAAATCCGCAGTTTTGATACAACATGCAAGCCGGGACGTTGTCATCTTGCGTTTCGAGCATGACACCGGGAAAATCATGTTCACGTGCCCATTGAATGCCGCGCTCAAGCAGTTTGCGTCCGATGCCCAAGCCGCGAAATTCGGGATTCACCACGAGGTCTTCGACATACCCGAATTGATTCCACCATTTGAGCATTTTGATTCTGCCAGCGAGTTTGCCATTTGCCTCTGCGAAGAAGATCGTAGGACCTGTGTCATCAAATCCGTAATCCGTATCTTCAGCGGGAACTTCTCTTTCGTATGGTTCAACCGCGGCGATGGTGTAGGTTAGTTTCTCGTTCTCGATATTAAGTATGAGCCGCGAATTCACCATCGACTTGCGCGAGAAAGATTTCGTTTGTGCCGACTCGTGCCGGTTAATTTTTCGGATGATGACTTCCATGATTACCAATATCCTTGATTCTTGGCGGTCTTGAGCACCCACAAGAAAAATGGCGCACCTATAAGCGCAGTGATAATGCCAACAGGGATCTCTTGCGGCGCGATAATGACGCGCGCGACCACATCGCAAATGAGCAGTGCCGTTGCGCCGCCGAGAATGCTCAAGGGTAGTAAACGCCGGTAATCGGGACCAAACCAAAGTCGAATGAGATGCGGGACGATGAGTCCGATAAATCCGATAATGCCAGAAAAAGCCACAGCGGCGGCAGTCGCTAAAGAGGCGGCGGCGAGCAGAATCCGTTTTGTGCGGGTGACGTTGAGTCCGAGTTGCTGCGCCTGGTCATCGCCGAATTGAAGCAGATTCAAAGCGTGCCCGCTGAAGATCAGGATGCCGATGCCGATGAGCAGATAGGGCATGAT
>JAYUGV010000399.1:0-2730 GCA_043767565.1 Anaerolineales bacterium | reverse complement strand
TTCTCTGGGAAGATTTTCTGCGCATGCAATATGCCAATCTCTTCCCGGTTGTCACGGATGTAGATGCGCTCGCCACCTCGAAGCCGAGGCTCCAACTTGAAAGTGAACTTGAGCACGCGTTGGAGAATAACAAAGTGGGTGATATTGAATATCCTGATTGGCGTGCCATATTGAACGCCTTCAAAGACCGCGAACTCTTCCGTATCGACATGCGCCACATTCTTGGGCTGACCAAAGAGTTCGATGATTTCTCCGAAGAGCTGACCGACCTCGCTGAAGTCACGATCTCTGCGACGGTTGCGCGTTGTGAATCAGAATTGCGCGCCGTGCACGGTGAACCGCTTTTGGAGAATAGAGAGCCCTGTGGATTATCTCTCCTCGCCCTCGGCAAATGCGGCGGACGTGAACTGGGCTTTGCGTCCGATATCGAGTTGATGTTTGTGTATGCAGGTGCCGGGCAAACGAACGGCACAAAGCCAGTAAGCACTGCTGATTATTATGAGCAACTGGTACGTTCGATTATGAGCACCTGGCAAACACGTCAAGAAGGTATTTTTCAAATTGACCTGCGACTGCGTCCCTATGGTAAAGCAGGGAGCATGGCAGTCTCCTTTGAGTCGTTCAAGAATTATTATTCCCCCGAAGGTGCGGCTTGGGCATACGAGAGGCAGGCTCTGGTCAAAATGAGACCCGTCGCCGGTGATGAAAGCCTCAATGCTGAGTTATGTCGTTTGCGCGATGTCTATGCTTATGAGAGCGGTCCTTTCGATAAAATTGCCATGCGTGCCATGCGCGAACGACAAGTACGGCATCTGGTAACTGGTGGTACGTTCAATGCGAAGTTCAGCCCTGGCGGGTTGGTGGATATTGAATATTTGATTCAGGGCTTGCAGATCAATCACGGCGTACAGGATCATTCGGTACGATTATCCAACATCCGTGAAGCAATGTCGGCCTTGCATTCTGCTGGAATTCTTTCAGATGATGATCACATCCGTTTGCGGAAAGCACATACGTTCCTGCGCTGGCTGATCGATTCGCTGCGTGTGGTGCGCGGCAATTCCAAGGATGTGACCATGCCACCCTTTGGCAGTGATGAATTTATTTTCCTTGCCCGTCGCCTGCGCTATGAAGCCGATGCCGAACACTTGCGTGACGACCTCTCGCGCTTTGTTGCCGACGTACAGGAGATCAATGTCCGTTTACTGAGGCGGGAAGGTTGATATGCAATGATAGTGTCAATGATTGAGGCTACAATTCCGAAGGAGTGAAACGATTATAGATTTTGGAATCGGTTTGTAAATCCCGAAGGGATGATAGGGTGCACTAAAAGCATGTAAATGAGTTTGCTCCCTTCGCCGTCCTCGGCGAAGGAGTTTCACGCAAAACGCCGCCGAGGCTTGTACTGACGGTTCGTCTTTCGCTCACCGTGTCGAAGTGACGACGGCTTGAGCCTATTTACCAACAAACTTTGAGCGGTCCCGGATGACACAGCATTGGAGTGAAACTATGTCATCCCTTCGGGATTGTTTTCAGATTGGTTTCATAACTAACTCAAGTTGCTACCTTCCCATAGATTCTCGCCGTTATCCGACTGAGAACCCTCACCCTGCCCTCTCCCATCGGGAGAGGGGGGAACCGTCCTGATTAAAAACCGTCTTAAATGGGGTGAGGGGATCATCAATGATCAAGGTGGCAACTTGGGTTAACTAGAATCATTCCATCCCTTGGGGGATTATTTTGCCACGGTAGGTGCTTTAAAACTTCTGAACGATTGATGGCATTCTCAACCGTTCAGAAAAAGAAGTGGGTAATTTATAAGTTTTAGTCAGCCGTTCCAAAAGCTTTTTTTACAGCCGTACCGGGAACAGAGACTGGTCCTTCGTCATCAAGATCGGATGGTTCCCAATCAGCGGGGTAGCCAATCGAGCCCATTTCGGGCATGTCCAAGCCCTGGAGTTCCACTTCACGTGAGACGCGCAGGAGTTTCAATGCGGCAAGCACTTTGAAGAACACGTACGAGAGACCAAAGACGAAGACAAAGATGCTTCCGGCTTCAGCGAGCTGCGCAAAGATCTGCGTCGTGCCGCCATACAACAAACCGGTCACGGGTGTTTCAACACCGTTCCATGCGGCGGTATCGGAGTTGCCGTTGGCAAAGATGCCGACAGCCAACACACCCCATAAACCGTTGAAGAAGTGCACCGGCACCGCACCGACCGGGTCATCGATCTTCCAGGCTTCGAGCCAGGCAGTTGCCCAGCAGGCGATCAACCCGGCGATCAAACCAATAATGACTGCGGCTGTTGGATTCACGAAGGCGCAGGGTGCGGTGATCGCCACTAAGCCAGCCAAAATACCGTTGACGGAAAGTCCGGCATCCGGTTTTTTGGTGGATCCGAACAACCAGGCATACGTCATCGCTGACACGCCGCCTGCCGCGCCCGCCATGAGTGTATTGATAGCCGCGAGTACAGCCAGATTGCGGAAGCCGCCCACAAATCCTAGCGATGAACCGGGATTGAATCCAAACCAGCCGAAGAACAGGATGATCGTTCCAAGGATGCCCAATGAAATACTGTGACCGGGAATCGTGTTAGCAGAGCCGTCCTTATTGAACCTGCCGATACGCGGACCGATCACCATTGCACCAGCCAGCGCGATAGAGCCGCCGATCATATGCACCACGCCTGAACCGGCAAAGTCTACTGCGCCGTTGCCTAACCCGAC
>JAYUGV010000398.1:0-17406 GCA_043767565.1 Anaerolineales bacterium | reverse complement strand
GGTTTCGCCAACCACCGCAGGGTTTGAAAACGAAGATATACCAATACTCGCGTTCGATCATTTGGGATAGGTTCCAGACGAATGGTTTCAAGAACGGTTAAGTTGCCTGGTGTAACACGCATCTCAACTGTAAAATACTCAAAGGGCCGCCAGTCAAGAACGGTTTCAACAACCATGCCGACACCGTGGTCGCAGTGATTGACTGCGCCGGGCCCAGTTAAACCGCCGGGACGAGAATACGCATCCCACTTCAATAAAGATGGATACCATTGATTCCGTTTTGCTGGATGGTTTAACCATTCCCAAACAATGGGGGTTGCAACAGATAGTTCAAGAGAAAACATCCCGTCAGCCTCTTCCGGCGAAACAATCGCACGGCGAGCCTTTACCACTGCCTCATATCGCTGCTCAAGATTCAAACCATATAGTCTGACCTCGTCTGACAAGAACTCCTGGCCCTGAAATCCCTCAGCAGTTTGATCGAGGTGGTTCAGGGTTGTATTAGTGATTAAGACATAACCATGCCAGTCGGGTGTGCTTGCCAAGGCCTGTTTCCATTGACGGTTACGAACAAAATTCGGAGCAGATCCCAATACCATGTGCCTCCCTTGGGCTTCTGTGATGATATATTCGCCGTGGTGCACCATGAACTTGAGATCGAGAGAGGCAACATTCCGGCAAGCCGCACAGGTACAAGTAATGCGGCGGCTCATGGCTTGCAGACGGTTCTTAAATCCGGTATAGGTAGATTCAATCATGCCAAACAGCGGTTCGAAATGGTCGATCCTAGATTCCGAAGCATAGGCAAAGACCGAATCGGTGTCGTAATCATGCACTGAGAACAAGGGCTTGATTTGTTCAGCCACATTTTCCAGCAATTCTTTCAGGATATCGCCGGCATGTTCCAATTCCACACCAACCAGATAAGCGGTGAAACCGGAGATGTCCGCTAGAAAGAAATACCCGGATTTTAAGTCAGTTGATTTCATTGTGTTTAGGAAGAGCAGTTACTAACAGCGACATACCAATGCTTTAACTATATCAGTTAAATATTTTTTATGTGATTTCTGCTGCTCCAGATGATTATTTAGCCAAATTTCTGGAGGTATTGCCTTATCATCAAAGCTATAATCGCTCCCTCTCCCGCCGCAGATGCCGCTTGTTTGGTGGAGTCGGCGCGCACGTCACCTGCAGCAAAAACACCGGGAATGCATATCATTTATATTTTATCCATCATAATAATTCCGCAGTGATCTAATTCGGGTTTGGCATTGGGAAAATCACTGTAAAAATGTTGGTTAAAAGGCCAGCAATTGTTGTACTACCTGAAACGCAGAACTCTAATTGCTGATGGAATATTACTAGTGGCCAACAAGCGGCATCAGCCAAAACGATAATGTAATCAGTTCTGGGCATGTTCTCAATCCCAGACTCTTGGAAGAATACGTTTCTGGGAATATGAATTTGGTTTAGGATGTTAGTCTTCAACAAATTAGCCCGACTGTTGAGACAATCGGGCTAATGATTACTCCAAAATACCTGAATTAATTTGTTATCTGATTCAATTTTTCTTTGCGCAGATCCATGCCAGCTTCCAAGTATCCCTTCAAATTCATCAGGAAGAAACCCCACTGATTCGCGTGGTCGTCCCGGAGTTTCTTTTCGTCAGCACCGTCTTGAGCAGTTGAATGATCCAAGTCAATAGTGGTTTCGTCGCTGGCTTCAGATAAGGCGAAAGTAACCAAAGTTGGGACAGAATCTGCGGTCCATGTATAACTTATCTTTTCGTTGGGAATAACTTCTACATATTCGCCATCTTGTAAACCATTCTGGCTGGCATCTGTGAAATCCCAGAAAAGTTTAAGTTTACCACCTGGTTGGGGATCCGATTCGGCGCGAGATGGAAACCATCTTATTAATTCTTCAGCCTGAGTCAAGGCTGTGAAAACCACTTTTCGCGGGGTCGTGATAGATACAGATTGTTTGATAAAGCTCTTATTCTCGGACATATTTTCTCCTTTAAGAAAAACTTATAAAACCTCTTTTTATGAAGCGACCAGGCGTTCTAATTGATTCAGGCAGCCCTCCCAACCATCACGATGTTTTTCGCGGTGTCTAATATCAGTGAACAACTCGTGTCTTAATACAACTTCTGTTACATTGTCCCGTTCATAAAATTCAACTGTTACCAAAGTTTCTGGCTCATCTGCATTTGGAGTTTCCCAGCACCATGTAAAAACTAGCTTTTCAGGTCGCAATATTTGTCTATATACACCGCCGACGATCAAGACACCATCATCCCCTGGAGGTTGCATCCCAAGACGATACTTGCCGCCCACTATTAAGTCAACTTCAGCTATTGGAATCGTAAAACCTTCTGCTACGGCAAACCATCTTTTTAATTGCTCAGGCTCTGTCCAAGCACGGAATATTCTTTCGCGCGATGCACGATACGTTCGGTTTACTTGCAACATGGTAGCTGGATCAAAAATTAGATTGTCCATATATGCTCACCAGTTATTCCAGAGTCTCTTCCAAAAGTTTATCAAGTGCATCAAGTTTAGTATTCCAAAACCGCCGATAGAATACGAGCCATTTGCCTGCGTCCCTCAAAGGTTCAGCATTCAAGTGACAATAATTGACTCTGCCCTTTTTTGTGCGCGTTAACATACCAGCCTTCTCCAAAACTCTGATATGCTTCGATATGGCAGGTAATGACATAGCGTGGGGAGACGCCAGGTCCATGATCGTAGTCTCACCCTGCGCAAGTTGCGAAAGAATCACCCGACGGGTAGGGTCGGAAATAGCAGAAAAAGTAAGATCAAGTTGCTTAGAATTGTTAACCATTTGGTTTAGTATAGTGGCACCCCTGCGTTTTGTCAACGGTTCAAAAATCTCGTGACCTCATAGAGATCATCCATATTCGCGAGGCGGTTTTTTGCTTGAAATTGTTCGTGATGGTTTTTTTTGAATTCCTTGGATACTTACAGTTTTGGTAATGAGCTCTGTTTTAGCGGTCAATAAACTTGATTCCAAAGTTCTTTTGCAAAAATATTTATTGGGGATGTTTGATAAAGTTGTTCACCTAACGCCCCATTTTCTTACTCAACCTTCAGCTCCTAATAAAGAACCGTAATAAATCCCAATTCTGACTGAGATCGTAGATGGCAACACCAACCAGGAGCGAGCCGCCGGCAAAATTGACAGCTCGGCTGTGCTGGGCGAAAAAGACAGTCAACTGGCGTTGGAGCGCTCCCGAGAGTAGCGAGAGTATTAAGAGTGGCACGCCAAGTCCCAGCCCAAACCAAAGAAATACCCATAATTGACTAAACGCCTCCCCTACGGTGAAAGACAAGGCAAAAATACTGACGACCATAGGTCCTGAACAGGGAAGCGCAATGGGACCGTACAGAGCAATCCGTAAGCGAAGGCATTCATATAGGGATGCCGCAAAGCGGGCACCTGAATTTGCGGGAGCGCTTTGAAGGGGTTGCGGTCCAATAAGAGTAGAATTCCCAGCATCAAAATCAGTAGGTCGGCAAGCGGCAGGAGATAAACCAATACGCTGCCGACAGGAACCGCCAGCAAGTTGATCAAACCGCCCAAGGCGAGCATCATACTCAGCACCCCGGCCAGCACAAACAAACCCAGGAAGTATTTTTTCCTGCCCATTTCATTTTGACCGCTCAAATATGCTAAAAAGCCAGGGTATAGTGGCAATATACACGGGCTGGTAGTCGTCAAAAGACCAAGCAACAGGGATGTAATAGCAAGGTTATTCATTTCGCGAGGTAGGGCTCAACGATCTTTTGGAGCATTGCAGCATCTTTTATGCCATAGTCCAGTTGATGAACATTGCCCTCGCGGTCGATGATCAGCATCGGCGAGAGCGGCGGATTCAGATATTCTGCGTTGTATAAGCTTCCGAGCGCTCGTTCGACCAAAAGTGGTGCGACCGCAAAATGCCAGTCGAAGTGATAACTCGAAGCATATTCTTTAAGCGCGGCCTCATCTTCGTGAGAGTCAACATCCAAAGTGACTGAAATTAAATCCTCCGGATTTCCAAGTGCCTGGTGGAGTTTTCCCACCTGGGTTGCTTGAATAATACAGTTGGGGCACCAAATTGCCATCGTTTCGAGCAACACAACCTTTCCGGCATATCATTCATGGTAAATGTCTTTCCGGATTGAACGTCGGTCAATTCCATATTGAACCACTCTGGCGTTGTAGCAGCTGGCTTCGGCGTATCAGCCACCTGTGTCTGCACAGGCGTACAACCAGATAAAACCAGGGTGAAAACAAGTACCATCTGCAAGGTGCGATAAAGTTTCATGGTAATTCTCCTTGAGGATTGTAGCATTAAGCGAACATGGATAAGTAACAGCAAGAGGCTGGGCTGAAATCTCCAAGCCTGCAAAAATGAAGGGGTAAAGTGACCTGGAATGCACTATCGGGTCTGATGTTATCCCAATAGATTTAAACCTCGCAATGATCATACATAAATTAACCACATTATGAAGGATCCCACCTACTCGCCAGTATTATCGTGATGATGAATTTCAATACTTCAAAGGTCGGCAGTCCGACTAGGCTCTTGCCATAAACCAAGAACGAGGCATGCCAGCGAATGCATATTGGCGTTGGGCTTCACTTAGACTCTGATTCACCTTCCCTTAATTTTTACCCGAGTCCAGGCACCGATTGAATTTCGCCATATCGAGCCATACCTGGTTGCACAATTCTTCAAGTCGCCAACACTGAGCGCGGAAGCATTGGCATATAGCAATTATGCTATTCGCAAGACATGCCCGGATCGAACACGCGTTGTCAAGCTTCCTCACCTGAGCCTGATTCTTTTCACATGACTAACAACGGTCTTCGCTGAAACAACTTGACAAGATAGAACGTTTGTACTATAGTTAACTTATAAGTTAACTACCATGAGCAAAGTTCAGAGACATCCGGATTTAGATAATGTTTTTGAAGCTCTCGCCAATAAACACAGGAGAGAGATCATTTATGTTCTAAGTCTGGGGCCATCCTCAATAAGTAAGTTAGCTTTTTTGACAAATCTCTCACTACCAGCAATTCACAAGCATATAGAAGTACTTGAGAAAGGAGGCTTAGTCGCTCGCAGGAAAATCGGGCAAACCAATTTCCTTACACTCAACCCACAATCAATGCAAGGTCTTCAAGATTGGCTCATCCGGATTAACACTGCTGGGGCGGCGAAGAAGCTGCCTTAGACGACTCTACTCATTCTTTGAGCAGAGATCAAATCAAAAACAAGGAGAAAAAAATGAAGAAGTTTATAATTTTCCACTACGGATATGAAACCCCCACCCCGGAAATAATGGATGCCTGGAGCAAGTGGTTCGCATCCCTAGGAGACAAGATGGTTGACCCCGGCAGCCCCCTCGGAGCTGGAAGAGAAATCTCGCCCTCCGGAACCAAAGAATTACCAGTGGGAAAGAAGTCATTAACGGGCTATACAGTTATTAATGCAAAGAGCCTTGATGAAGCAGAAAAAATTGCTAAAGGCGCTCCAATGATTTCAAGCGTAAGAGTATACGAAGCAATGTCGATGTAGAGCGGTCTATTTATGAAGAGGTATCCCCAAGATAGAGATGCCTCTTCATAAATCGGTTTAACAGAACTGGCAAGACCTGTCGAAAACTTCGCACAAGAAATCCACCCAACTAGGAAAAAGGATCGTGGTGCTCTAGATAAGAGGGGTGATGTGAGCATACTCCTGCGCAAGATTCGTGATATTCAAATGTTCTCTCAAAAACTGTGGGCTCACAAATTAAGAGCTGAAGCGACGGACGGTGCCGGTGCAAAACAAAACTGATTATGGGTCACCAGCAAGACAATCTACATTTTCCTCCACTCGATAAACTGTAAGGTCGCAAACACATCTACGATTATGGCGACGATGCCAACTGCCCATTTGCCCTCCCCAGAGAATTGAACCCAGCCGCTGACCAACAACAGGATGCTAAGCAAGACCCAGACAGAATCACCGAAAACCGCAGTGAGCACGAAGGATCGGGAAATTTTAGGGCGAGAGGCGTTGGTATAGATTAATAACGCGTATCCAGCAAGCCCGATCCCAATGATCAGAATGGCAAGAGGCGCATCAATCCCAATGAATTTTGCAACGACATTGGATGCGATTGCAAAGAATAATCCGCTCACACCCGAGAAGATGGCGTTGCCATACAAGACACGCCGAATGAGGCTGGAATTAGTTTGGATTGTCATGGAATATCTCCTTTTAGGTATTCATTGATATGATCTAAATTGCTTTTTCGTAGTGGTTTTGTGGAAGATCCGGTACCAAAACCACCCCGTCAGGAAGTAAATGATGAGTAGTGTCAGCGCCCCAAGGTAGATTCCACTGCTCATCAACTGGTTAATGCCATATTTATACATGTACAAAGCAATCGATATGCTGAAATTCAATATTCCGTAGAGAATATTTTTTGTATCTCCAAATCCAAATGCGCTGAACATGCGTGCCTTCCAGGTCCCTAAAACGAAATGGGGCATGGCGTTCATGAGGGTCATTCCGATTAAAAAATCAACGATGGGCATACTATCTCCTTTGCCCCCAATGTACAGCAAACACAACTGCCGAGTCCATGAAAAACACTGCCAAGTACTGCCAGTTTTATTTCTTGGTTTTTAAATCATCAGCAACCAGTCTGGCAGCTGTGTTTTGCCAGTTGCGCAGAGTCCGTTCGGGAACAGAGGTTTGAAACCATTCCAGTGCCTGGCGGGAGGTTTGATCCAAGGTTTCCTTGTCTGTGCGGCGGGTATATGGTTTAAGTCCCATAACGTAGGGAAAATGAAGCGCATTGTAATAACGCCACTCATCGGTAGTACCGAACTCTGCGCCAGTTTGCGGCTTCAATCTCTGGATGCTTTCTATTAATAAGGATTTCAGTGCGTGGGCGCGGTTGAGCGGATTGGTAGCGTCTTGTGCAAGAACCACCGGCAGATTGGTCAGCGGACTGGCGGATAATTTGGGTATGTCGCCGAGGTAACTAATAGCCCGTCGGGTCAAACGTGTAAACTCTGTTTCGTCTACCTCGAAAGGGTCGAGCGTGGAAAGACGCGGAAGTGCATCCACTGTTTCACGCAGGATTTCACGCTGATCATTCAAGACTGGATCGCCTGACATGGTCAGACGATCCAATAAGGTTTGAATCGGGTTGGAAAACGTTTGAGCTAGAACCCCGAAGGCAATCACCCCTACCAGTGAAATTAGTTTGCCTGAACTTATTTCACCATCGATGGCGAAGGCGAGCATCACAAGTGCAGCCAGCGTGCCAGCATAATAAAGAGACGAGACGAGTGACCGGACCATATGCAATCGTAGCGATTCGCCTTCATCGAACGCATCCAACAATGTGATGGCGATACCAAGTAGGATGAGATCAAGACCTAATGCCGTCAGCATCCATAAACGTGGGAACCAGTGCAAAGGCAAAACCAGCAAACCGGTACTTAACGAAAAGAACAGCCCAATCACCGTAATGAGTGCAAAGGCATTTCTATCACGAGTCCACGGTTTCAGGGCGGCAATTAATACAACGCAGGCAAGTAGGGCAATAATGACGATTAAAGAGAACCACGCGTTGAGAAGAGTCAGAATGAAGATTGGGATGACAGTCAGAATCCATACCCGAATGACAGGATGCCGCCAGGTCGCCTCTTCAGGAATGAGATGCAAAGCCGCCCCGATCCAACACAAGGCCGGTATGA
Organism: Anaerolineales bacterium; assembly: GCA_043767565.1. Classification (GTDB taxonomy): domain Bacteria; phylum Chloroflexota; class Anaerolineae; order Anaerolineales; family Villigracilaceae; genus Defluviilinea. The sequence continues at coordinate 9,636 of JAYUGV010000398.1, read as the reverse complement.
GCAAAATTCCATTAGGTTGTGGTCCCCAAAGGATTTCAACAGCAAGCGCAAAGGCGTAAAACACCACTCCCAATCCTGTCAGGCGGATAGTCGTCTTTTGGGAGTTGCGTGCGAGGAGGTAAGCTCCCAGCCATAATGTGAACCCGAAGAAAAACAGATTAGAGATAAGGGAGATAGTCATCGGGATTTTATATCATGGTTTATGTAGTAATTGAATCTAAATTCGCAAAGCATGGCCCACCTAATTTTGTGGGTTGCAGGAAGGGGTAAACACCCTCTGTGGCTGGCTGGATCAGCTAAATCTTTTACAACAATTCATATCTATTTGCAGTAATATTTAAATTGCCAAATGAGTCAATTAATAAACGCATTCCATCAGAGCCTCACTAACTTTAGCCCTAAAAAGGAGACTAGATGAATAAACTAGCGCTCTTGCTCAAGAACAAAACCTGACAAACGCGAAAAAGTCTATCAGCTCTGGGACAAGTACTTGCGGTCTCGCGTGGAAGTCAGTCAGGCCCAGGAGATTTATCTCTTTTGCTTTGACGATAATGACCCGGACACTTTCTACATTTTCGAACTATATAACGATCGCAAAACATTCTAGAATGCTGGTCAAACAAGTTGGTTCGCAGAGTACATGAAGGAAGTCGAACCCTTACTGCAAGGTTCATCTGACTTTGGCATGGTCACCCCTATGTGGGCAAAGGGTGCTGGGCTATAGGTAAAAGTGAAATGAATGTGAGGTAGATGTGCCAACTCATAAAAAACATTCTTTAAAAAGTTCCACTGCCTCTGTTTCCAAGCCGCAGGAAGATAGCCCCATCACAGTCCAGAATATCAATGTCCCCGGTTACACCACGCGCGTCGATGCCACGCACTATAACGTTATGCGGCAGGCCCTACTTAAAGCACTGCCGGCTAAAGAACCAAGTCTGACACAGACAGAGATGCGCCAGGCAGTGCTGCCCTTCCTATTGAAAGATCTGTTTCCGGCTGGTGGCAACGTAAGTTGGTGGGCAAAATGTGTCCAACTCGATCTGGATGTCAAGGGACTGCTGGTCCGCGAGGCAAGCAAGCCACTTCGGTGGCATCGTAAACCATCCGGGTAAACAGAACAGCTAGACGGTCCATTTCTGTTATGATGGAACTTGGACGAACAACTCAAATTAGAATTTCTTTGTTCCCCACAGGAGATAAATCATGGCTCACGCAGAAGGCAATATCACAATTGATCGACCAGTCGACGAGGTGTTTGATTTTATTGCAGACGGTTTGAACAATCCGTTTTGGCGAACATCCGTCATGGATATCCAACGCGTTCCGGACAAGCCGCTCGGAGTAGGTGCTGTGTTTAAACAGGGTCTCAAAGGGCCTGGTGGTCGCATCGACGGCGATTACGAAATCGTCGAAAGCCAACCCCAATCAACTGATAAAGTTTCAGGTCATCACCGGCCCTGCCAGACCAACTGGCACGTACAGCTCTGAAGCGGCCGGCAACTCAGCTCATTTGACTTTCAGCCTGCACTTTGAACCGAAGGGATTAGCCAAACTCATGGACCCGATGATCGCTTCGAGTATGCGATCCGAAGTGGCTATGCTCTCCAATCTCAAAGCTTATTTGGAAGGACGCGGAAAGTAATCAGCAATCGCCTTCGGCTTTGAGATAATGCGGCTTGCATTCCCCACCATCAATAACGTACCATTTGATTGGCTGGTTGCTTATGAAGCTGCACGGTGGGGTTTACATCCGATATGCTAGAATTGGACAAACTTTATCAATATTTGTGATCGTTCACCCTGAGGTTGCAATCAGATGATATGCTCGAATTGTCAGAAGAGTAATCCAGATGAAGCAAAGTTTTGCATGAATTGCGGGGCGTCTCTTACAGCGACTGTTCATGCAACCGATGGGGAAAGTAATAACGTCCAAGCAAAAAACCAATCACTCGATAAATTTATTCCGCGCGAGTTGATGACTAAGTTTGAAGCCGCGCGTGCACAGGATGCAATGGCGGGGGAACGGCGAGTCATTACCATGTTATTCTGCGATGTGAAGGGCTCAACAGCCGCCGCTGAGAAAGTGGACCCTGAAACCTGGACAGATATCATGAATGGTATCTTTGAATTCATGATCCGTCCTGTGTATAAATACGAGGGCACAGTGCCCAGATTGATGGGTGATGCCATCCTGGCTTTCTTCGGTGCACCGATTGCGCATGAGGATGATCCGCAGCGTGCGGTGTTGACAGGATTGGAAATTCAGGAGGGTATCAAAGAATATACGGAGGAGATCCGCCTAAAGCACGGACTTGAATTTGGTTTGCGCGTTGGCATCAACACTGGTCTCGTCGTTGTAGGCGCAATAGGTTCGGACCTCCGCATGGAATATACAGCAATCGGGGATGCGATCAATCTCGCGGCACGCATGGAACAAACTGCTCTACCCGGAACCGTTCAAATCTCTGACGAGACTTATAAATTGGTTGCACCATTTTTCGAGTTCGAAGCATTGGGAGAAGTTGAGGTAAAGGGCAAAGCAGTACCGATCAAGACGTATCGTCCGCTGGGGCTGAAAAAAAGTCCGGGTCATTTACGCGGGCTGGAAGGGCTGACATCTCCCTTGGTGGGGCGCGAGGCGCAGTTGGGTTTGCTCGATCAACAGATGCAGCAATTGAAAATCGGAGCAGGATCAATTGTCGCTGTCATTGGCGAAGCGGGGCTGGGGAAGTCCACTTTGATCGCAGAGTTGAAAAAGTCAAACAATAGATTTACCTGGTTGACAGGTGATGCCGTATCCTATGCGCGTTCGGTCAGTTATTTTACGTGGCGGCAGATCATCCGCCAATCCATTGAGGCGCATGAGGATGATTCTCCCAGCGAAGTGCGTCACAAATTAAGCTATGTTTGTGATTGCTGCACATTGCCCGGAGGCGATATTCCTTTTTTGGAAGCCATGCTGGCTGTGGAAAGTGAAGAAAGTTTGCAGATCGTAACGGGCTTTCAGGGTGAAGCGCTGATCCAAAGAATGGTGGAGGCTGTGCGGGGATATTTGTGCGGCTTGGCAAAAGAAGGTGCGCTTGCGATCGTGTTTGATGACCTGCATTGGGCGGATGAAGCTTCTCTAAATTTATTGCTCAGCCTTGCAGACTTGACCGATACGCAACCGATATTGTTCATTTGCATGTTGCGGCCCGATAAAACCGCCGCCAGTTGGGATGCGATTAACAAGATACAACAAAAAACGTCGACACGCTATTATTCCGTTTCACTTGAACCTCTGCATGAAAAACAGACCGATTTGTTGCTGTCCAACTTGTTGGGCATGAAAGAACTGCCAAAAAATGTGCGGGATATGATCGTTGAAAGAGCAGGCGGAAACCCGTTTTTCATTGAAGAATTAATTCGTTCCCTGATCGAAACAAAACAGATCATTCGCGAGAACAGCCATTGGCGGGCGGTGAATGAAGACGCAAAAGTCTCTCTTCCAGATACATTGCGCGGTGTGCTCGGCGCCCGCATAGACCGTCTGCCTGAGATGACGAAACATGTTCTGCAAAATGCGGCGGTGATCGGGCGGTCGTTCGACCTGCGCGTCTTAAAACAACTGACCAGCTTAAACGGCAGTTTCGATTCCCAAATTCAATATCTCAGTGAAGCGAGTCTGGTTAAGCCGTTTCGTGAGGAATATGCCTTCAGGCATGTGTTGATTCAGGAAGCAGCGTATGATTCGATCCTGATCAAGAAGCGCGCAGAACTCCATCGGCGGATCGGGGAAACACTTGCCGAGCTTCACGCCAATCGCATTGAAGAATTTGCGCCACTGATCGCGTATCACTTTTACAACGCGCAGGATTCACGTTCGTTGAAATACGACATCCTCGCAGGTGAGAAAGCCGCACGCCTCTATGCCAATCCAGAAGCCGCGACCCATTTCAGCCGCGCGCTCGAAGTTGCAAAACGTGAGGGCGATGATCACGGGCTGATCTCCAAACTCCACACACAACTTGGATCGGTGTTGGAATTGAGTGGTCGTTATGAACAGGCGCTGGAGAACTATAACGCGATGCAAGCCTTCGGCCGCGAAAGCGGCGTTCGTTCTGTTGAGATGGCTGCTCTGATGGCAAAAGCCACCATGTATTCGATCTTTACAAGTCTGCATGATTCCGCACTCAGTGAACAATTGCTCATCCAAGCTCTTGAGATTTCGCGCGAGATCGATGACCGCATCACACAGGCGAAATTGAACTGGAATTTGATGCTTGTTTATTTATTCTCAAAACGACCAGCCCCGGCTTTGGAACATGGTATGGTCGCACTCCGACTGGCCCGCGAATCTGATGACCGCGAGCAATTAGCGTTTGTGTTGAATGATCTTTGCCGCCTCTATACCTGCCGAGGCGAATTCGAAAAAGGCTACGCAGCGATTCATGAGGCACGCGAATTATGGCGCGCCTTGGATCATCAGGTGATGCTGGCCGATAGCCTTGGCTCCGAGGCGGAGGCGCGTTTCAACGCTGGTGAATTTGAACAAGCTTTGAAGTGCACTGATGAGGCGTTACAAATTACGGAAACGATCGAAAACCTATGGGGACAGTCCTACGACCGCATGCTCATATCATTTGTTTATCTGGAGATTGGAAAGTTGGGCGCTGGTATTCAACTGGCAGAGCAGAGCATCCAACTTGCCGATGACGCCGGGTTGATCGCCAGTAGTATTGGTTTGCGATCTGAACTGGCATGGGTTTATGCATACAGCGGCGCATTTGAAAAAGCGTATCCATTGATCGAACAGGCTTTACAAGTTGCCGAGGAAAAACAACCCGCTTGGAAGGCATTCCCTCAAGCGGCAAAGATCCGTATCTATTTACTGCAGCGCGATGTTCAAGCCGCCATCCAATTTGCAGGGAACGAACTTTATGAGGCGATCTCGATTCCCTACGCGCGCTATACCATTTTCCTTTGTCTTGCCAATATTGAACTCTCAATTACAAAAGGCGATCACGAACTCGGTCTGCGCTTGATCGAAGAGCTATTAAATGAAGTGACTCCTTTAACACGCGTGGATGTTCCGGAAGTAATACGTTGGAAGGGAATCGCATTAACGGAATTGGGACGATACGAAGAAGCGCATCAAGCCTTAAGCGAGTCTTGCTCGCTGGCACGCAAGCTGGATGCCCAGCCTCAGCTTTGGCGCATTCTGGCAAACCTGGCGACAGTCAATTTGAAACTTGGGAATCATAAAGAGGCAGAAGAAAATCTCGAGGAATCTCGCAAGATCATTCGGCAGATCGCCGAATCCCTGCAAGAGGTTGGACTCAGCGATTCGTTCATGAACCAGCCTCAAGTCCAAGCAGTGATGAATTGAATCCAAAGAGGAGAGACGTTATGTCAGTAGAAGAGAATAAAAGGATTATCCGCCGTTATCAGGAAATCTATAACAGCAACAATTTAGATGCTCTGGATGAAGTCGTGTCAAAAGATTTGCTAACCCCCAAGATCATGCCTGGAATTCCAACGGGTATTGAAGGCGCGAAAGCCGCACATCGGATCATGCTGGCAGGCTTTCCTGATTATCAAACGAGCATTGACGATCTATTCGCCGAGGGAGATAAAGTTGCGGCGCGGATCACTATGAGCGGCACGAATACAGGAAGCTTTATGGGCATTCCTCCGACGGGCAAGTATGTTTCATTTACAGGAATTTATATTGCGAGACTTGTAAATGGCAAAATCGTGGAGCATTGGGGCGAGGAGGATGGGGTAAGCCTCTTGCAACAACTTGGAGTTTTGAAACTTTAATGCTCAATCGGCTTGCTTCGTTGTTGAGTGTCCGCGCCGATGAAAGGCGGCTGGTATTTTTGGTCGCTGTCCTCTTCGCCTCCATCCAGGCGGGGCAGGGCATGGGCGACAATGCGGCCTCGGCGTTGTTCCTCCTTCGCTACGGCGTGGACTTTTTGCCATATATGTATTTGTTTTTGGGGGCGTTGACTTTTATCACCACGCTTGCATATTCCGCCGCGCTTGGACGATTGGACAAAGGCAAATTCTTTTCAGCGCTGATCGCTATTTTTATTGGCTTGCTAGTTCTCGAACGAATTGCGATTCTTTTTCCGTTCCCACTTCTGTATCCCATATTATGGCTGACTGTCAACGGCGTGAGTATGATCCTTGGCACCTTCGTTTGGAATATCGCAGGGGAAGTTTGCGATGCGCGCCAGGCAAAACGTTTATTCCCTTTGTTTACCAGCGCAGGCATTCTCGGAAGCGTCATTGGCAATGCAGTTACTGGTGTGATCGCCCGCCTGCTTGGCACGGATAACCTGCTCCTTTTATATGCGGTTCTGCTTGGCGTTGCTCTTTATCTTACCCGTACCATCGGAAGCGAATATTTCCGCAAACAAACGATTTTCAAAAGCAAATCGAATCTTTGGGACGACCTGCGTGCAGGTTTCGACTTCGTGTGTGTCTCGCCGTTGCTCCGGCTAATCGCCTATACATCCATTTTATTTTCGGTGCTATTCTTCGCGATCGCATTTCCATTCAATAAAGTTGTCACTGCCTCGTTTTCAGATGAAGCGGGCGTGGCAGGTTTCTTTGGTTTCTTCAACAGCATCACCACCGCCTCCACATTTCTCGTTTCCCTTTTTCTTGCCAGCCGCATTTACACGCGCCTCGGTATCATCAATGGCGTGTTCCTCATGCCGCTCACCTATATTTTTTCCTTTGCAGTTTTCGCAAGCTTTTATGATTTGAATGGCGCAGCGATTGCGCGCTTTGCGCAACTAGTCATTCTTTCAGGTATCGCGGGCACAGCCTGGAACGCGTTGTTCAACGTAGTGCCCTCACAGAAACGCGGACAGGTGCTGGCGTTCAACAACGGCGTCCCTTCGCAAATTGGCGTTGTGCTTTCGGGCGTTCTGCTCATTGTTGCCGAGCGTGCGTTTTCCGTTCAACAGATTTTTTTGATGGGCACAGTACTTGCGTTCGTGTGCGGCGTGTTGATCTGGCGAATGCGTAAGGCATATGCTCAAGCTCTCGTTGATGCTTTGCAGGCAGGTCGGCTCGAAGTCTTCAGCGCAAACGAGATCTCGTTCAAAGGGTTTCAAGGCGATGCGGCTGTGCTGGATGTTGCCACACGAGCCTTGCAGGATGCAAAGCCGACCACGCGCCGACTCGCCGCCGAAATGCTGGGACGCATGGAATCGGACTCAGCCATCCCACACCTCGCCCGTCTCCTCTCCGACCCTGAGCCTGCTGTGCGCGTCTCCGCAGTTTCTTCACTGGGAGCTTTGTGCGCTGACTCCACGATCAACGCGATTACTCTCCTGCTCGATGATACCGATGACCAGGTGCGCCAGGAAGTTTTGACAGTTCTCCCAAAACTAAAAGCGACTCTCTCCCCTGAGTTGATCACAAGAATCTCGGGTTTGATGACAAATGATGCATCTCTGGCAGTTCAAACAAAGGCACTCACCACGCTAGCCAAACTTGGCAATATTGATGAAGCCATCTTAAACCTAACTCCGCGACTCAACTCGGACGATCTGCAAACGCGGCTTTCTGCTTTAGAAACAGTCAGCGAGATTGCGCCGCATTTGGATCATTCTTTCAATACCCAACCAATATTTCAAGCTCTGCATGATTCATCTGCGTTCATCCGCTGCGCCGCTGTATTTGCGCTTGGAAGTTTGAAAGACGACTCTGTTAGCAAAAGGCTGGTCGAATGTTTGACAGATGTTGATGACGGCGTTCGCAAAGCCGCTGCAGAAACATTGCGTCACCGCAGTAACGAAAGCCGCGAACTCGTGCTTGAAATCTTTGCGTCAAATAACTCCGCTGTAGATTCTGCCCTCGATGCGCTTGCTCCTGGGAATCCCGAATCACTTGCCGCGCTTCGGGAATATGCCAAACGTGAGACCGCGCGCGCGCGGACACTGCGGAGCCAGTCTGCCAGCCTTCTGTCATCAGAACGAGCCACTGGCTTTCTCCGCAATTACTTGGGCGTACAGGCAGCCCTTTCCGAAGGGCGCTTGATCAAAACTGTCGGCTTGTTTGGCGATATGCGCACCATGGAACTTGTCCGCAAAAGCATGAGTGGGACAAATATCGAGAATCGTGCCGCCGCACTCGAAGCATTGGATACGATCGGCGATAAACAACTTGCTAAAAATGTTGTCACTCTTCTCGAAGAGGAGCCACAGCCGTTTGATCCATCTGATGTGATTGCCTTATTGTTGAAAAGCGCAGATCCCTGGCTTCGGATTTTGGCGATCCGTTCCACATCCGAACTTAGCTTGCGCGAATTTATTCCCTTATTGCATCAATTGAAATCAGGTTCAGACTTGCTTCTGCGTGAAGCCGCACTCGGAGCATTGACCCAGTTTGGCGAGGAGAAACCCATGGACACCCTAAAAACTGTTTCCATATTGGAACGCATTTTGTTGTTGCGCGAGATCCCCATCTTTGCCGATCTTTCCCCTGAAGATTTGAAACTCGTTGCCGAGACCGCACGCGAGGAGTGGTATCCGCAAAACACAGTTATTTTTCATCAGGGCGGTGAAGGCAATATGATGTTTGTGATCGTCGAAGGAAAATTACAAGTTTTGCGGTCAGCAAATGGAGCAGAGCAGATGTTAGCGCAGCGCGGCTCAGGCGATTTTGTCGGCGAGATGGCGATCATCGAATCTGCGCCACGCTCGGCAACGCTGCGCACCCAAACGGATGTCCGTGTACTGGCAATTGACGGCGAAACCTTCAAAGGGATTTTGCGCGAGCGCCCCAATGTTTCTTTTGCCGTATTAAGCAGTCTCTCTCGCAGACTGCGGGAAATGACCGAGTAAGCCCGTTCTAATTTGGCAAAGACAGTGCATTTGCAAAGATCGGAATGTGCCAACAGGAGTCTGTTGCACTTTTCCCGCTATTGCATCCGAAAGTTCCAACCTGTTTGGTAACCTTTTCTTGATTTCCCACGCTGCGTTCGAGGAAGGCTTGGATGAGTTTTATTAACGGTAAAATGCCTAGGGCTTAAGTAATCCGGAATACGATATACGCCGACGGATCAAACCTAATAGCTTTCAAGTTCATCCACATGATCGGGCAATAGCCATACTTCATTGTCGGATATCTTTTTCGTCCTTTGATATTAATCTATAAGTAAGTATAATAATTTTTAGGGAATAATATCCTTCGTAAATCCATTGATCAACATTTTATCCATATATCTCAGCGCGAAGCGGCGAAAATAAAGTCTCCGAAAAGTTTGTTTTTGTTGGGATGTATAATCTGATTGGGCAGCTCACTCCGGTGTTTCAGATCTTATGAGATGGAAGGAGTACTGAATGACCGAATCTCACAACTCAGGCAGATTTATGAAACGGCATCGGGCCTATGCTGGCTACTTCAGTCATCCGTCAGACTTAGAGAAGTTCATAGCCAGGTTTTGTTCGCCCATACCCTTTTTCATTTACAGACACGCCCTAAAAGATTCATCTTTGGGCATTCCATTGTTCACAAGCAACCAAATACATTTAGACTTCATTTTCTGACTATCGATTTGTACGATTCACCCTTGGTCTTTGAAGGTTTAGTACGGCACAATATGAATTAATTCAGATGTCTTATTCGGGAATAACT
>JAYUGV010000397.1:0-17510 GCA_043767565.1 Anaerolineales bacterium | reverse complement strand
CCTCGGACTGCCCTCCGCCTATCTCTTCGCCCGCTATGACTTTCGCGGCAAATCTCTCCTGCGCGCCCTGACCGCTGTCCCATTCATGCTTCCCACTGTAGTTGTCGCCGCATCCTTCAACTCCCTCATCGGTCAACGCGGTTTGATCAACAACCTAATTCATCCTTCACGCGTAGCGTTCATCCTTCATCCTTTCGCGGCCATCCTTGCCGCCCACATCTTCTACAACACCACCATTATTATCCGTATCGTTGGCAATGCTATCTCCAGCCTTGACCCGAAACTCGAACATGCCGCCCGTTCCCTCGGCGCGGACTCATTCCGAGTTTGGCGGTATGTGATCTTCCCCCTTGTACGTCCAGCTTTACTTGCTTCAACCCTGCTCGTCTTTCTTTTTGATTTCACCAGTTTTGGAGTCATTCTACTTTTGGGTGGTTCGCAATACGCAACGCTCGAAGTGGAAATTTACATTCAAGCCGTCAAACAACTTAACTTGCCTGTCGCGGCATTACTCTCAGTTATTCAATTGATCTGCACACTTATCTTCTCGATCCTTTATACGCGCTTTGTCTCGCACGTCACTACCCAACTCGCCCCACGCTCCACGCTCACCAGACCCAAAACCATCCAACAAAAATTCTTCGTCACCACACTCTGCCTTCTGCTTTCTGCCTTCTTCATTCTGCCCCTCGCCTCGCTCCCGATTCGTTCCCTCTTCCGCCTCGAAGCGGACCGTGGTCAGCGTGGCGAAGTTCACTATGGATTCACAACTGATTACTATACCGAACTCTTTATTAACCGCCGCGACTCGGTGTTTTACATCCCGCCGATCCAAGCCGCGTTGAATTCCATCAGCTATGCCGGTGCAACAGTTGTACTCTCACTTCTGCTTGGTTATCCCGCTGCGTTCGCACTCGCCAAACCGACTCGCCTCGAAAAAATTCTTGACCCGCTCATTATGCTTCCATTAGGTTCATCGGCTGTGATGCTGGGACTTGGCTTTATCATCACGTATGGCAAATGGCTTACGTCACCACTGCTGGTTCCCTTCGCTCATACGCTCGTTGCTTTACCGTTCGTTATTCGCACGCTTCAACCTGCCATCGCATCCATCCCGCAGCGTTTACGGCAAGCCGCTTCTTCGCTGGGTGCCTCACCTTTTGAAGTTTGGAAAAACATCGACCTCCCGATCCTGCGCCGTGCCACCCTCGCCGCCGCAACATTTGCCTTTACCGTTTCGCTCGGCGAATTCGGCACCACGCTTCTTATCGCGCGCCCCGAATATCCCACTATTCCGGTTGCCATCGGACGCTTCCTCTCGCAGCCCGGCGGCTTGAATTACGGTCAAGCCATGGCGATGGCAACCATCCTCATGTCGCTTGCCTTGGTCAGTATTCTGCTCATCGAAAGATTCCGTCTGCCCAATACCGGAGAGTTCTAATGCTCGAAGTCCGCAACATCTTCAAAACCTACGAAGGCAAACCACTAATAGACGATATTTCGTTTACCGTTGCAGAGGGGGAGACGATCTGTTTGCTCGGCGCTTCAGGCAGTGGCAAGTCAACGCTCTTGCGGATTATTGCGGGACTCGAATCTTCGGACTCAGGATACGTCTCCTTCAATGGACTCGACCTCACGAACACTCCGCCTCATCTTCGGGACTTTGGCTTGGTCTTCCAAGACTACGCACTTTTTCCGCACCTCAACGTCAATGAGAATGTCGCCTTCGGTTTGAAGATGCGCCATATCGGACAAGCTGAAATCAATCAGCGCGTAGTCACTTCATTAGACTTGGTCAGCCTCACTGAATTTGGAAACCGAAAAGTGACTGACCTCTCCGGCGGCGAACAACAACGCGTGGCATTAGCGCGTGCTCTGGCGATCCATCCACGCTTGTTGATGTTCGATGAACCGCTCGGTGCATTGGACCGTGCCTTGCGTGAAGACTTGCTCAACCAATTAAGGATGATCTTGCGTCGCGCAAAAGTCCCTGCGATCTATGTCACTCATGACCAGGAGGAAGCCTTCACGATTGCAGACCGTGTTTTGATCCTGCATGCTGGCAAGATCGTCCGTGCAGGGACGCCTGCCGATGTTTGGGGAAATCCTGAGTCTGCTGTGGTTGCGAAGTTTCTTGGGCTGGGAAGTTTATTGGATGGGAAGTTGATGAGTGAAAAATGGAAAGTGGAAACGGAGCACGGCATCTTCACAGTGAAATGTCCGCACCAACATTCAATGGGCGATAAAGTTCATTTGTTGGTGCGTCCGTTACCGGTAGAAAATGAGACGAATGTTTTGAGTGGAGTTGTTGCAGATGTTATCTTTCAGCAGGATCGTTTCAAAGTCATTTTAGAGAATGGTGTCTATGTTTATTTGGGAGAAGCACCGAAACTGGGTCAGGAAATTACCGTGCGAGTTAAGGTAGAATGTCTCGCATGAAAACCAAGGTGCAGAAAAAGAATCCTGCTGGCGCTGTCACATATGCATATGAAGGCGTTTTGATGAGCCGTGATGAAAACATGATCACACTCGAAGCATTGTTCGACCGCGCCGATATGCCGTTCATGGATGTGGTCTTCAAACAAGGCGACCGCTTTGTTGAATATTATTACACCGACCGCTGGTATAACATCTTTGCGATCCATGACCGTGACGATGGGCAGATCAAAGGCTGGTATTGCAATGTGGGAATGCCTGCGGTTATCGAAGACGGTGTCGTTTCGTATGTGGACCTGGCTCTGGATTTATGGATTTCAGCAGAAGGTAAACAGACTATTTTGGATGAGGACGAATTCGCAGCATTGAACTTGCATGATGAGTTAAGTGGCAGTGCTTTGAAGGGGCTGGAAGAATTAAGAATTCTGTTTAAAAACAATCGACCTCCGTTTTAGCGGAGGTCGATTGTTGGATATGAAATTTTTTTATTAGAAAGAGTTCAAGATTTTGTCGCCGTATTGCCACAGTCCAGCAGCAGCTATACAGCAGCAACACAATAATACAACGACTACGACAGCAATGATAAGGGTGGTATTGTTTTTCTTGGGTTCTTCAGTAATGGGGGGCAATTGGTCGTTCATGTTTTCTTCTCCTGTTTTGAATAATTAAATAACTTGGCGGGATTATATCAGGTTGTTTGTTTGTCGGCACGCTTATACAACCAATATACAATGAACGAAGCGAGGACAATAATGAGTGTTCCAATGATGATGGGCAACACGATCGCAATCACGGACAGGGCGGTTGAAGTCAGATCTTCAGCGATGGATACCGGCGTGTTGGCGGTTCCGCCTGTTGTGGCGGTGACTAGCGGACGCATGACTCCGGCTTTCGCAACGTGGACTGTCCCTGCGACGAGCAGTCCGCATGCCAATGCCAGCACCGGGTGGACATTCGTCACCACATGGGCGCTGGCGGCGAAGGCAATTGCGCCTGCCGCCGGGCGGATGGCCGTTTGGATCAGGTCGTTGATGTGGTTGATGGCGGGTATTTTGTCCACCAGCATTTCTATGATCACCAGGAAGCACAACATCAGGATGATCCATGGATTGGCGAGAGTATCCCACGGTTTGCTGAGGTTGATCAGGTTTGTGTAGTGAGCCAGCAAGCCGACCACGAGCAGTGGGATGTAGGCATTCAAACCGGCACTGGCTGAAAGCCCAAAGGCCGTGAAGATTCCGGTGAGTAGTTCCATAAATGACTCCAAGTTTGGATTCTGGAGTCATGGAGCTTGCTCCATGCGGACAGCAAGCTGTCCGACTCCAGAGTCAAAGTGCGGATCAGCCTAGGGGAAAACCACCCCAGGTTCCGGTGAGTTTGAAGCGCAGCAAGTCGATCGCGGTGATCATCAAAAAGGTGAGTGTTGTCCCGGCGAGGAAAGGCAGCCACATCTGGGTGAGGGAGTCGAAAATATTTTCCTGATGCATGATGAGCAGCCACGCCATGCTGAAAACGAGAATTAGCAGGGACAATACGCCCAGCACACTCAGGAATGCGATAGGGAGGAGGATGATAACGCTGTCAGTCAGGATCAGGAGGTTGACGATGATGACGAGGCTTGTAAGGATGCCCAGCTTTTTCCACGTCAGCGCCGGGCTGGGATCATCCACCCTCCAGGTGCTTTGACTGAACGCCGGGTAGAGAATGGATGCCAGCGCAATGCCCATGCCGCTGCCGGTGAAGAGACGCAAGGTATTGTTGGGAATGTATAAATTGGGAATGTTATCGAACGCGCCGTGCGCAGTTTGCTTCAGCAGATATAAATAGGAGTTTGAGCCGTCGATGCCAAACGCCAGGAAAAACACGATCAGTGGTGCGCCGAGTTTCCAGCCGGGCATGCCACTTTTTCTGGGACTTACGATGGCGAAAAAAAGCAACGCGAGACCGGCTGAATAAAATTCGCCGGTACAGCGCGCGCATAAAGGCAATTGACGATCGCCGATCTGAAAGGAACGTTCATCGATGCGGTGGCAGATGGCGTACCCGACTGCGTCTGCTTTGCCGAGCAAACCCGGCGGCGCGATATAGAACCACGCGCTAAATGCTAGTATGGCGGCGAGGGGGACGAACCAGCGGATTATTTTATTGAGGCGGGATTGAACGGGGGAATTTTCCATTGCGCTCATTATATGGGGATATAGGATTGCGTGCAAGCAGCGATGCACCCAACGGATGATAACAGACTCTATCCGCGCATCCGTTGAAAGCGTTCTTAAAACCACAACGCCGCCCTTTCGGACGGCGTTGGTGGGGCGCTGTGGCTTCCCGTTTTAGCAGATGAGGCAAACTTACTGCCTTTTACTGCTTGAGGAGGGATGCCACAGCGCTGGGTTTGTTACTACTATCCATGTTAGACATCACCTCCTCCTTTCATTAGGATGGCAATTAATTGTTGTTCCCCTGAATGAATGATTGCAGTATGTCATATTTCAAACCGGATGTCAATAGGCTGATATCAATTCTCATAATGTTGTAATACCCTCTGGAGTCAGGGAGCTTGCTCCCGTATTTCAAAATTGCGATTTTCTGATACCTTTTGAGAGTCTCCGGAAGCCTCATGCGGTTATCCTTGTGGAAATTCTTCGTGGAGGTCCATATGAAAGCCAACCCAAATCGTTTCTGGTTCATCGTCATCCTGCTAGGCTGGGCGTTCGATTTCCTTTTTTGGATGAAGCCCGCTGGCGTCAACTTTTTCATCTACATCATGCTTTGTCTCGTCACTGGGATCTATCTCCTCAAAGCAGACGGGCTGCGCCTCGCACCTCGCTCGAGCCTGCTTCTGCTTCCGATCATCTTCCTCTCTGCGATGACCTTTTTCCGCCAAGAACCGCTGACAGTTTTCTTGTCGGTTTCCATGACCATCTTTCTCATGGGTGTCTTTGCCATCACCTACCTTGGCGGTCAATGGACTCGTTTTGGCATCATCGACTATATCTCTGGGTACTTGACCCTCTTCGGCAGCATGCTTGCTCGTCCGTTAGGATTCGTTGCCGAGGTGCGACGTCTCCCTTCGGGACAGCCTGAGATAAGTCCGAAGCGGAACTCGCATGTCATGCCGGTTGTGCGCGGTATCGTCATTGCCTTGCCGGTCATCGCGATCTTTGCGTCCCTGCTTTCTGCGGCAGACCCCATCTTCGCGAATCGCTTTGAGAAATTTATCGAGTTGTTCAATATTGATAATCTGCCCCAATACATTTTCCGACTCGTCTACATTCTGATCTTCGCATACGCTCTCGCCGGAACCTTTCTGCACGCCGCGCAAAAATCGGATGCACAAGTTGAAGAGAAACCGCGCTTTGCACCATTCCTCGGATTTACAGAATCCACGATCGTGCTGGGTAGCGTCGTGATCTTATTTGCGGCGTTTGTGGCGGTCCAATTCCAATATTTCTTTGGCGGGCAAACGAACATTCATATTGACGGCTATACCTTTGCCGAATATGCCCGCAAAGGCTTTGGCGAACTTGTAGCGGTTGCCTTCTTCAGTTTGCTTTTATTGCTTGGGCTGGGTGCGATCACACGGCGAGATACCGAATCGCAGCGCCGCACTTTTTCCGCGCTGGGTGTGGGACTGGTTGGGTTGGTGCTGGTCATGTTGGTCTCAGCGTTCCAAAGACTTGTGCTCTACGAAACCGCGTATGGATTTTCACGCCTGCGCGCGTATACCCATGTGTTCATGATCTGGCTGGCTTTGTTACTGGTCACCGTTGTGGTCTTGGAGATCATGCGCCGTGAGCGTGCCGCTGGCTTGACGCTGGTATTGGCTTCGCTTGGGTTTGTGGTTTCGCTCACCTTATTGAACGTGGATGCCTTTATCGTCAAACAGAATGTTCAACGTGAGATTCGCGGCGCTGCCGATAAGTCGCTGACTCAGGGACGCGTGGATCTGGATGCCCAATATTTTCTGGATCTGTCTGACGATGCTGTGCCTGCGTTGGCGAGCGCCTTTAAGAATAAGTCTCTGCCGGTGACTGTCCGTGAAAAGGTGGGAGCGGCATTGTTCTGTAAACGCTATGACCGTGAACTGAATGAGAGCGCTGTGCCCTGGCAATCTTTCCATTTTTCGCGTTTTACTGCCGATCGAATTTTTTCTAATATCAAAAATGGACTGGATGCCTACAAAGTGACGGACACCAACTGGCCCGTAAAAATAAATACCCCGTCTGGAGAAGAGTTCTCCTGCTATCAGTATTACTACGATTAATATTAAGAGCCTCGAGATTTCTTTGCAAAATCTCGGGGCTCTTTTTTTATTGCTTGGGTTTTAATCTTGCGGTTAGATCGCGGAGCTGTACGAATGAAATTGGTTTGATCATTACGAAATCCACCTGGTCGCGATACATTTCGCCCATACGCGCATCGGCAGTTGTGATGATGATAATGGTTTTTTCGAAGCGGCTATCTTGTTTGATGACAGTGAGCAAGTCGCCGCCGGAGATGTGGGGCAGGTGCATATCAAGCAAGATCAGGAAAGGCGCAACTCCGCCGATCAAACGGTCTTGTGCCAGTTTGCCGTCTGCAACATGCTCTACTTCGTAGTCAATGCCGCGCAAGGCTGTGGCAAAAATATCTGCCAAGTCCTCGTCGTCTTCAATGATCAATGCCAGTTCGCTCATATAATTCTCCAGATTATTTTTTAGGGAATTACCAACGGGAGTGTGATGGTGAATTTAGTTCCGTTATTCACCTGGCTTGCCACTTTGACATTACCGCTCATTAAGTTGACCAGTTGCTTGACGATGGAGAGTCCCAGCCCAAACCCGCCATGGACACGCGTGGTGGCGCCTTCCACCTGCCTGAAGGTGTCGAAGATGAATGGGAGTTCTGTTTCGGGAATGCCGTGCCCGGTATCTTCGACTTCAATGCCCCATTTCGCATCAGCGGTGCGCTGTAAGTTCACGCGCACTTCGCCCTGGTCTGTAAATTTGATCGCGTTCGTTACCAGGTTGACCAGAATCTGCTGCAGGCGGGCGGCATCGCCGAGCAAGGTTTCGGGGAGGTCATCGTCAATTTCGCTGGTCAGCCTCAAGCGTTTGTCTGAAGCGGTTTTGTCCAATAAACTATGTAACGAGTCAAGTAAGTCCGCAGGCTTAAGCGGCGCGTTGTGAATGGTCAGCTTGCCAGCTTCCATTTGCGCCTGATCAAGCAGGTCGTTGATGAGCCCCAGCAGGCGCTGGGTGTTCTTCATGATGCGCTCTGCCATGTTCACCTGCTTGTCGTTCATCGGTCCGTAAACGGCTTCCTTGAACATTTCGGCATACCCGAGAATGGCGTTGAGCGGGGTGCGCAATTCGTGCGAAACGATGGCGACAAAGGTGCTTTTGAGTTTTTCCACTTCAGCTTCATGCGTGAAATCGCGGAAGACGATCACTGTGCCGATGTTTTTATTGTTTTCCTTGCGGTTGTCATATACCTGCGCCGCGCTGACGGAGAGGGTCTTTTCGCTCCACTCGATGCGGAAGCCAATCGGCTGGGTGTCGTGTTCGATCATGGCATTTAATAACAAGCGGCTTTGTGCGGCGAGCCTGGGATGTTCGATCAGCTCGCGAAAATTCTTGTTGATGATGAGCTCAAGCGGAATATCAAGCATGCTTTTGATCGCCGGGTTTGCCATGGTCGCGTTCCATTTTTTATCGAACACGATCACGCCGTCGGCAATGGAGTTGAGGATGGCTTGGTTGCGTCCGGCTTCGATGCGTTCGCGATCGAGCGATTCAGTTAAGGCGGAGGTACGCTCGCTTACTTCCTGATCAAGATTAGAATTGATGGCGCGTAGATCCTTGAGGGCAGTTTCCAGGCTCCGGGCTGAGAGCCAGGAAACAAGCGCCAGCATAAAGAATCCAATGATTGCGAACAGATTGATCGGTTGTTCAATGGAGAGCGCCAGCCCGGTTACGATCGCACCGCTGAGGAATGCAAAGAGAAAACTAGCTTCAGGCAACAGGATCAGGCTGGAGATCGCGATGGGCAGCGTAAAGATGAAGAGCGAGCGCCCGTTTGAAAGTTGATCGGGAGAGTCGGTAACTGAAAAGATCAAGGTGAGCAGCAAAAGGTATAGCAATGCCGCCCAGCGACCCGACCTGTGTTTATTGAGTTGATAGATCCCAAAGATCCCAAAGGTAGTTACCAGCGTGCCCGCCAGTAGTAATTGTGTTTCAGGTTTGCTGAATTCCTTGGTAGTTGCGGAGCCAATGACAATTGCGAGGAAGCCAACGACTGTCGCGACCAATGTGCCAAGCAGGAGGATGTTCAACACCCTGCGGCGGCGCGCATCATCCGGATCTGGAGCTGAAACATTGAGTAGGGAATCAAAAAATCTTTTCATGGTATTTATTGAGCGAGCGCTAGTGCGCTGATGACCGCCGAACGGATGACCAGGTTGGGACTATATAAACACTTGCCGATCCATAAGGGCGGATAGGGATTATGCATATTTTCCTTGAGCCAACGCGCGCCATTTTTCAAGATGCCCTTGGGGATGCGCGCAACTTTCTGGTCCCAAATCCACAAGGCTTGAATGGCATACGCGGTTTCTTCGGCGGTTGCGAGATAAGTGCCCCACGAGCCGTTGGAGTTCTGTGACTTGAGCAGCCACTCGACCGATTCGCCCACCAATTCGTTCGCAAGCCCGGCGCAGGCAATGACGGCATGCGCGGTGGCGTAATAGGGCGAGGAATGCCATTTGTCCACCCAGAAAAACTGCTGTCCTTTGGTCTTGTGCAGGAAATGCAGGATCTTTTGAACGGAAGAATTTTTGGCATTCAGACCAGCTTGTCCGAGCGCACCCAGTACATGGATGTTCGCGCTAATGGACGGATTGACTTCAAGATCGAAACAGCGGAAGTGATCTTTTTCTTCGTACATCAATACACTGGCAAGATCTTTTTCGATACCGTAGCGCAGGAGTGTTTCATAAACGAGACCAGTATCATCGCTGTCTTTGACTGTATAGCTTGCGGCAAAACCAACCCCGGCTTTTGGCTGCCAGGCTTTCGAGAGAAAATCAAGATGGGGCTTAAGTTTCTGAGCGTGACCTAATCCGGGGATCAGGCTTAAATTCCACAATGCCCAACCAATCTCAAAGACATCGAACGGCGCTACATTGGGCAAGCCGCCGTCGGGCTTTAGGATATTGCGTAAATAGTTGAGCGAAGCCGCATCGCCTTTTTTGATATAGGTCGCAAAATATGCCGTGGCCGATGGGCTGACACCTACGGAGCCATTGGTCTCCTGCAGGTTATGAATATCCAGCATGTGTTGTCCGTCAATGCCAGCCATTTCAGATGAAAAAGCCATGGTCACATGGCGGCTGATCATGTTGCCTTGTAGATAGGAAAGCTTTTTCGCGCGTTGTTTGGATAAACGCCCCAAAATGCGGTTGCCTTGATTCTGGATGATGCCCAACTTTTCGGCTTCGGCAGCTAATGTGGGAGCGATCATTTCAAAGCCGACAGTTGCTCCGTTTGGATCGGACTGGAGTCCCTGCGTTGCGCCTCCTACGATTCGCTCGAGCGCCTGTTTGCCTCTTTCGATCTGGGCTTTATCATGTCCGCGCCGTCCCTGAACAGATAAGGCGATCATGGCGGCGAGGGTACAAATAACGCGGTCATGATAGTACATGGGTGCTGGTGCGCCCCAGGAGCCATCAGGGAGTTGATTTTCTGCCAGCCAGGATAATGCCCGACTGCTAATATTCCAGTCAATTTCGCCGAGGCGTGCCGCCCAGGCGGTATCGTAGGCAGTGCTTGCCATGTGACCGGGACCGATTTCTTCGATCAGTTGTGCGATGAGGTCTGTCATGATCCGTTTCCGATTTCGGGGAACCACAGATTGAATTTCAGTTTTCCAACCCCGAAGGCATGATCTTTGTTACGGCGGTAATATTTCCTCAGCCAGCCAAGTTCTTCACTGACGAGTTTTGTGTAATCAGGCTCAGGGACTGGGCGGACGTACATGTGATCATATAAGATCGCCCGCAGTTGATGTTGAGTCATATACGGAGATGGGCTGAGTGAAAAATACAGATCTTCTTCGCCGGTTGTCAGAAGCGGCATATCGAATACACTGAACTTATCGAAGCCAATAAACATGCTGACGGGGGGCAGGTCTTCGCCGTAATATTTGCGTACGAGCGTTTCTTTATCGGGGATCGAGCCGTGAGCGAGATAATGTTCCACAGAAAGGCGTGCGATGGTTTCAGTCACTTCATCGGCGAAGACGCCAAAGAAGAGGTGGAAGGCTGTGTTGTGTTTTGTTGCTTCGGTAACTTCGTACATGGATCTTAGCGCGTACTCATAATCAGTACCCGTTAATACATCTCGGTAATCCCCGTAAAACCGGACTTTGACATTGTACTTCTCAAAAAAATCGCGATAGCTTTTATCAGTAGCTGTGCGTACCAGTCCATCGATGCCCACGCGTTTGGTGTATTCGTCGCCGCGCCGCATCAGTTCGCGTCCAAAGACCGGGACGAGGATCGTTTCCACACCGTGATCAAAGAACATGGCGCACAGGTCAACATGATTCTTGATTGAAACATTCATATAGGCTTCGATAAAATCATTGTTGATGATCTCGTCCCCATGTTCAAGCATGAACCAGCGTCGTGTACCATTGACGGGGAACACACAAACTTTTTGCCCCGTGGCTTTTACGAGCGTGGAAACTTCCTCGGTGGAGAGTTGCAGGAAACGCTCGAAGGGCATCATCGGCTTCTCCGCAGGCGTGGCAGGAATCGGGGAGTCCGACGCGCGTAGTCCGCATAGCCGGGCAGGGTCTTTGTGAGCAGGTCTTCTTCTTGTTGCGCGGCGCGGGTAAAGTCCCAGATCGTATAAATTAATGCAGCGAGGGTTGTGAGAGAAGGATTGATAAGGAACAGTCCGCTGGCAATGCCGAAGAAGGACGTGATGACCGGGTGTTTCATCAACGCATACGGACCGCTGTCGATGACTTTGTGTTCTGGCTGCACTTCCACGCGTTCGGCGTAGTAATGCTGCAGATGCACGCGCGACCAAATGTGCAGGGCGAGCGCATCCAGAATAACGATCAAGCCCAGGAGTTGGATGAACAAGCCCCAGGTTTGAGTGGTGCGAAAACTGATGATCGAAAAAAATAATGGCTGCAGAACCAGAATTGCAACCATGACGAAAATGAAAAAAGTGAAATCCCATGCGCGGCCGGTGCCGCTGGCTTGTCTTTGCTTATCGTAACGGCGGATGAGGGTGAAGTCCATTGCGTAAAAAGCAAGGATGGTGAGCAGGGTGGCGGCAGATTGTGGGATGCCAGTGAGCATTATGGTTTATTCGGAGACCAGTTGTTTTGCCAGGCGCGCTGAGAAGCCAGCCATGGTCATCATGGCGTGGTTTGTGTCTTCAAGGTGGAGGCCCAGCCTGCGTTTGACATCATACGCTCCCGTACCAAAGCGGACAAGTCTGACGTTGTGTTCAAAGGCTTCCTGTAAGGCAGTGTATAACAAAAGGAAATAACCGCCAGGTACATCATCTTCCAGACCGAGCGCGGTGGCAAGTTGGAATTTATTGTCGCGTACGACTGCGCCACAGCCCATTAGCTTTCCGTCTTTGTGCAGTTCGATCCATGTGCCATCGATCATGGAAAAGTTTTCGAGCAGACCGCGTATCCAGGGGTTGGGGGCCGAGCCGTGCCAAATGGAGACGTTTCGGATGAGGGTCATGGCGGCATCGATATTAGGAACAGATTGATGTTTGGAAAGAACGAGTCCAGCCTGCTGGGCTTCCTTCAGACTCCGCACATAATGTTGGCGGTCTTTCTTATTGCCAGCTTCAAGGTAGGCATTGAAACTTTCCCATTCGATGGGCATGTAGGTGCCCGGTTCCGAAACGGTGATGGCTTCAAAGCCAGTGGACCAGGTTGTGTATTTCAGTTGTTCGGTGAGTAGATAATCGAAGATCAAAAATGACCCGCGTTGTTTTTTGAATTCAATTTGTGCGGCATGCGTGAGCGCGGAGAGCGCCTCATCGTGCAGCGGTTCTCCGGGCAGGAGCAAGCCAGATGTGTCTGCAAGCGGGGAGCGGCAAACGACCAACGGTCTGCGTTTTAGGACAGACGACATAAAACGGCGCGCAACGCTTGGCAGGGGCAAAGGCTCGTTGTGCACCGTGAATAATGCTGCTGCTGCAATGGGTGTTTCCCCGTCCCATGCGATCAGGTAGGTGGGCTTGGCGTCAGCCATGGCTTTTTCGCCAAATGTGTACCAGCGATGGCTTTGAAAACCGCGGCCCGCGGCAATGCCATCCCAAAGCTCTGGAGAAATTTCCTGAATACTGTTATATACTTTGACTTCTAATGCGCTCATGCCGGCTCCCTTGTACTTCGATTTTACATTAGCCTAGGGAAAGTTATCATCATCTTGTCTCTTGCTTTGCAAAACTGAAAACCAATACATCATTTATATCATTATTTTAGGATCTGCTTATGCAAAATTATACCTTTCGATTGAGACCCGGGCAGGATTTGTTTGATTCTATAAATGCTTTTGTAATGCAGGAGCAGATCGAAGCGGGCTGCGTGTTGAGCGGAGTTGGCAGTCTGACACATGCCGTCTTACGCCTTGCCAACCGTGAGTTTTACACGGAGTATGATGGTTACTTTGAGATTGTCTCGATCACTGGCACGCTTTCCATTCACGGATCACATTTACACATTGTGATCTCAGATGGAGACGGCGCAGCCATTGGCGGGCATTTGGTTTCGGGTTGTAAAATTTATACAACCGCAGAGATCGTGATTGCCGTATTTCCAGATGTGGTTTACAAGCGTGAGCTTGCTGAAGACTCTGGATATGATGAGTTGGCGGTGTATAAAAACGACTCCCCTTGAATTTAGTTAGTGGGTGAGTTTCTTAACGCAAAGCCGCCAAGGCGCTAAGGCTTTAGCTTTTTCCCTTTGCGACTCTGCGTCTTTGCGTTAAACCTTACATGATTTTTGCGAGGCGGCAACCTGGATTAGTTTTGTTTTTTTAGTGCGTCTAGAAATTCGGCTTGATTTCGTACAGTTTCTTTAATTCCCAAGCGTTTTCCCAATCTTGTTAATTGGGGTGGGTCAACATAAGTCGCAGCTAAAATTTCAGCCTGTCCCAAAATCTCATTTGCTTTTCCATCCAATAAAATCCTGCCCTGCGACATGGCGATCACGCGTTCGAAATTTTCGGCGCAGAAATCAATATCATGCGTGATCGTAACGACCGTCTTGCCGTGCTCGCGCAGTCCCTTGATCACGTTGGCGATGCGCGCGATGTTGGCGGCATCCTGCCCGGTGGTGGGTTCGTCGAAGATCACGATCGATGTATCCATCGCGATGATCGAAGCGATCGCAACCATCTTGCGCCAGGTGGGGGACAGGTCATACGGATTCGTTTCCGTCTTATCGGATAGCTCTGTTAAAGCCAGCGCGTCTTTGACCAACGCCTGAACCTGCTCGCTGGTATACCCAAGATTTTTCGGTCCGAAGGCGACCTCCGTGCCGACATTTTTCGAGAACAATTGCTCATCGGGATTTTGGAAGACGTAGCCGACCCTGTGCGCGAGTTTCGCCACAGAATGTTCCTTCGTATCCCAATCCTCGATTCGGACATAACCGGAAGTTGGTTGCAGCAGCCCGTTCAGGTGCTTCACGAGGGTTGTTTTGCCCGCGCCATTCTGACCGACAATGGCAACCTGTTCGCCGGTATTGATATGCAGCGAAACACCGAACAAAGCCTGCACGCCAGATGCATACGTGAATTGGAGGTTTGAGATTTCGATGTTCATGGCATTTATTCCCCTCTCCCTTGGGGAGAGGGGTTAGGGGTGAGGGCAAGGGCGAACCCATCCACCGCCTCATCCAACGTGACCGGCAATTTATTTTTTTTCCACAAATTCAATTCTTTCGCCCTCCGCGCCACGGATGTGTAACGCGAAATGCCAAAGCCTTTATCGGTTAACAAGTCAGAGGTCAGTACTTCCTGTGGTTTGCCTTCAAGCAACACCGAGCCGTTATGCAAAGCGACGACTTTATCCGCGAACTCAGCGATCCATTCTACTTTGTGCTCGACCATCACAACAGTCATTCCTTGTTCTGATAGTTGACGGATCACACCGAAGACTTCGCGTGTGCCAATCGGGTCCATCTGCGAGGTCGGTTCGTCGAGGACAAGGACTTTCGGATGCATGACCAGGATCGAGGTCAGCGCGACGCGTTGTTGTTGTCCGCCAGATAAAGAATAAGGCGAACGGTCCGCCAGATCGCTGATGCCGGTCATCTGCATGGCTTCTTCCACACGGGGTTTCATTTCTGCGCGCGGCACGCCGATATTCTCCAAGCCAAAAGCGATCTCTTCAAAGACCGTATACTTTGCGCCGCTGATCTGGTTGAACGGATTTTGAAATGCCAACCCAACATTCAGCACCCATTCAGGTAAAGTGGATTTGCTGGATTCGTTGCCAGCCACTTCCACTGTGCCTGTAAGCTCGCCCTTGAAAAAATGCGGCACAAAACCTGCAATCGTATAGCACAGCGTGGACTTACCCGCGCCGTTCGGTCCAATGACCGCGACAAACTCACCTTCATTCACCTGCAAGTTGATGTTCTGTAACACAGCCACATCGGTGAGCGGATATTTGTATGTGACGTTTTGCAGATTTACGATAGCCATAGGTTTAATGCCAATGTGATGATGACGAACGCGACTAATATCCAGCGAATGGTCTTGTCTATGTTCGTATCGGGAATTTCGTGCAATGATGTTTTTTTGTGAGTGGATGTAAACCCGCGTGCTTCGATGGCAATGGCGCGTTCCTCAACTTCCACGAGCGAGCCGAACACCAAGGGTCCCACTAATGGGATCAGTGACCCCGCGCGTTTTGCAAAACTGCTTTCGGTATCCAGCCCGCGTGCACGTTGAGCCGATATGATGGTCTGTGCTTTGGCTTGCATCTGCGGCAGAATCTGCAGCGTGGAAATGATTACATAGGCAAATTGCCCGGGCAATCCGCGGCGCGTAAGATCAGACATTAACTCGCTGGGATGGGTTGTCATTAAGAAGAGCGTAAAAACAGAAATCATCACTGCGATGCGGGTGGCAACACGGAAAGCGAATGCGAGGCTTTCATCCGTCACGTCCAGGAACATAAATTTAAAGATAATAGTATTTCCGCCCGGTTGGAACAATGCCTGCATAATGAAAATGAATCCCGATGCGGGCAAGATCAGGCGTAATGCGGTTGAAAAGAACTCTCTCGAAACCCGGCTGGCAAAAGCGAGCGGCACAACGATCAGTAGTAGCAACACCTGTGCCGTCCAGTACCAGGGACTCAAAAATGTAACTAAGATGAGGCTCAATATCAGAGAGAGCTTGGTGAGCGGGTTCAGGCGATGGATGACGCTGTCGCGTTGGATGTAATAGGAAAGTCGTTCATGCATGGGAATGTTTGGATTATAAGCGAAAAGGATCAGTCCCGCATTTTCACGGGACTGATCCTTTTTTAGACCCAGTTTGTTTTAGCCTGCCAGCATGTTACGGACAATGAAGCCCAATATGATCACAACGACGACAACAACCAGTGCAATGATCAGTTGTGTCGTATTGTTACCCTCTTCCACTTCTGCATTCTCGGGGCGCGGGAAGCGGGCGACCAAACGCTTGGAAAGACCTTGAATAATGGCAAAGGCGAGCATGGCTGTCGTGATCTTATCCACTGGCTCAACCAGAAAGCCTGTGCTTAATACGGCAGAGACAACTCCTTGACCCGTTTGAAGCAAATAGGCGGTGATGAAGGATGAACCGCTGGCAGTGATACCGCCGTATAGATAGACAGAGATCGGTGTGGATACGATTGCCGCAGTGAGGGCGATCAGAAAGCCTGAAAGGATCACCTTCCACCAGTTCTTAAATAAACCTGCATTGGCGCAAAAACCGGCTACCAAGCCAATGAAGAATGCCACGGGCCACCACGGCAGGGAATCCGGATTGAACAAGCCCCAGATGGTGTTTGAGAGAGCGCCTGTCAGCGCACCCGCCCACGGGCCGCAAATGACGCCTACGAGTACCGTGCCGATCGAATCAAGGTACACAGGCAGCTTCAACAGAACAACGATTTGTCCGATCGCGATATTAATGGCGATCGCCACAGGGATGAGCACCCACGTCATGGTAGTAAAGTCTTTCTTGATCTTGTCAAACATGGTATTTCTCCTTTTTGTGATTTGATCCTTACAACACCACATATGCGGTTTTGTTTCACTCAATTTGCTCTATTGAGGTCTGAGACCTCAATAGAGCGTGCCAGCTTCTCCATCCGCTCCAAAAACAACTCAATAAAATCGCGGGGGCGCACACCTAGCGCCACCTTCATGTTGGCGGGCTTTTTGGTGTAGTTGTAAAAATCGGCAAGAGTTTTGCCCATCGAAACTCCGCCGGAGATATCCACATCCATTGGCAGTTCCTTGTAATCACAAAGCTCCGGCGCGAAGGTCAATGCCAGCGCCAGCGGATCGTTGATAACGCAGCCTTCCACGCCCTGATACTCATCGTGGAATTCCATATAAAAACGTGTCGCATCAGCGACGAAATGTGTCAGGGGCGAATCGATTTGCAGCAGCCGGTCAACATCTGGCTTGGTCAGAACGCATTGATAGGTCACATCCAGCGGCACGAGCGTGGTCGGTATCCCGGCATGAAAAACGATATGCGCGGCGTGCGGGTCAACGTAGGCGTTAAATTCGGCGAGCGCAGTTGTATTGCCTTCATGCCGGATCGCTCCGCCCATGATGATGATTTCTTTTAGAGCTTGGACAATACGCGGTTCCTGTCGAATCGCCAACGCGACATTCGTCAGCGGACCGATTGCCACCAACGTGACCTCTCCCGGATTAGACATGATCTTCTCGATGAGAAAATCGCTTCCATGCTGGCCGATTGGCTTGCTTTGTGGACTAGGAAGTTTTGCATACCCGATGCCTGTGTCGCCATGCGTCTCCGGCGCAAGCAGGGATGGCTG
>JAYUGV010000396.1:0-6850 GCA_043767565.1 Anaerolineales bacterium | reverse complement strand
AATTCTTGAAGGGTCACAAAACAGGCGAAGCGAATCCCTTCTTCATCGTGGTCTTTCCAAATCCATTCGCGTTCCAAATCCTGTTCAGTGAGTGGCAGAATAAGGCGGGTAAAGTTTTCAACAGCAGCGGTGAGGTTTGCATTAAACATGAATTTCGCCTTTAGAGAGATTGTAAATATTTGAGAACGGCTGCAGCGTCATCGCCGCCAGCTTGCGCGTGAGCGATCAAAGGGATGCCATGCGGACCCGGCGTTTTGAGCGCGGCGGGATATGTCTGAAGCGCGGCTTTGACGATCTCTAGTTTTCCGAGCATTGCCGCCGCAAAGATATCGAGCCGCGCGCCATGTTCAAGCAGAAAGTTGGCAATATCTTTTCTGCCCATATGCGCTGCCGAGCCGAGGGCAGTTTCAAAATCTCCGCCGCCCCAATCCCAGCTGGCATTGACCAGTCCGGGCTCCTGTGCCAGCAATTCCATGGTGCGGTTAAGATCTGCATGAGCTACCCTAACAAATTCCTCGACAAGTTTTGAATCTAAAGCGGGTTTTGTTTCCACATTTGCTCCTTGAATTTAGTTGATTTGACCTCTTGTATAAATAGGCGGAAAACAGCCACAGAGCGCGCAGAGATCTTTGAGAAGAGCTCTTAAAAACTCTTTTTTCTCTGCGGTCTCTGTGGCAAAAGATCTATTTTTTTCTTGGTCGTAGCCATTTGCCACTCATCACCAGCCCGATCAGCATGCATACAATTGCCAGCCAGGAAAAGATTGTGTTTTCGGCTGAGAAACCGATGACCAAAAGAGTTACTCCAAGAATGAGAAAGATACTGGATGGTTTGAGTCTGTTTTGATTCATTGCTGGCTTGATTTCCTTTGTCTGAAATTATGGCTGGATGGATTTTACTTCTGCGTATGGACTTGAATTTTCAAACAACGTGGTTGCCTTGCCGTTCAAAGTTGCTTCGAAGAAGGATAATAAATAATCATTCACGATCGCGACTACGCGTTTGCCGTTGATCGGACCTTTGAGCCCGAGTTGGGGCGCGAGCGGGGAAAGCAGAGGCAGGTCGGCAAAGTCGTAATGAGCAGTGCCATTGATGGAGATGACACCGAGTGAATCTTTGACGTGCGGAAAAAAACGGTGGAACAACTCATTGTTGCGGCTGTCTACATCGTCTATCCAGCGCTGGCTGAACATGAAGAAGGACGGTTGAGTTGTGCCGCTGTCTATTACTTCATAAGAGACCGGACGCATGAACGGGTCCATACCGAGCAGGGCTTTACATTCTGGATGTGTGCCGCAGAATTGAATCGCCGCGCCGCCGCCGGTGGAATGTCCGTATACACCAACGCGCTGCATATCCACCGCGCCATAGAACGGACTCGTTGAATCGGAATTTTGAGATTCCATATAACTGAGCGCGTATGCCAGATCGCCAGACCATTGGTCCACAAGTTTGTGTGCGGCAATTTCGTATTCGTCTTGTGGCGCGCCATCGGGCAATGCCGACGGATTGTTCAACGCGACCGTCCCATCCGGGAAGACCGTGATCACTGCGCCATATGGATGTTGTACACCGACCACTACGAATCCGTTGCTTGCCAGTTGCAGTGCCTGCCCGGTATTTTGGGCATTGAAGCCATTCCAACCGTGTGAAAATAAAATGACAGGAAATGCTTTATCCGTTTGCGCAACTTCTGCATTCTTATAAGCAGGCACTTTGACTAAAGCCAGGTGACCTAAAAAGAAAGACGGCATGCCGATTTCTTGTGAAACAGCCGGAGCATAGATTTCGGCGTTGTCCATCCAGCGTGCCTGCTCGGTGGATGTGCCCGCTTCAGACGGGTACCAGACCTGGATCATGAATCTGCGAGCTTCATCTTTGCCTGAATAGAGTTCCTTGCGCGATGAATTTACCAGCTCATAGATGCGCGTGCCGACAGGGTAAGGTCCGCTGGGGGTGGGGATGACGGGAACAGGTAAGAGCAGAGGCAGGGCTGTCGAAACAGCGAGCAGACCAAAGATTAGATAAGAGGCGAGCGGTTTTAAGTCCACCGGCGTTTGGAGTTTTATCAGACTTATGATGACGATGATCGCAGTCAACCCATAGATCGGAATCATTTGCCAGCGATAACCTTCGATCCAAAAATGGATCAATATCAAGACCAGCGCGAGCGCAGGGATAAAACGAACTGCGTAGGCACGCGGCTGTCCCCAGAGCAAATAGGTAGATAACAAAACGGGAATAAGAATTTCAAGCGGTCGCATGGGACTCCATTTGTAGGGCGTCGCGTCCGGCAGCATAGGCTTGTGAATAGACCGTGTTCGCGACGAGCGTAATATATGCCGAATAGGGGATCATCAGGAAAGGCACAATGCACATCAATATAATCGTAATCATGGCGAATTGGATAACGAACATAAATACGAAAGATACGACCAGCACGAAGACGTAGCTGAGAATGAAGTTCGCAAAGCCTTTGCGGAAAATAGGAAACCATTCCTTGAAGTTGAAGCCCGCCGCAAAAGAATCGTTTGCCACTGCATGCGGGACCGCCGCGCTGATGATGATGCCGTATGGG
The DNA here is from genome assembly GCA_043767565.1 of Anaerolineales bacterium. Lineage (GTDB taxonomy): Bacteria > Chloroflexota > Anaerolineae > Anaerolineales > Villigracilaceae > Defluviilinea. Next base: position 4,272 of record JAYUGV010000396.1, on the reverse strand, counting down.
AACGACAATATAGTGAAGAGTATCATCATTCCGATGCCGATGACGAAGAGTAAAATCCCAAGAGGGGCAAATGCCTGCGACCGTTCATTAGCCAGCGCTGCGAATCCGATCGAGCCGCTCATCATAAAAAAGAAGCCGCAGCCCATGATGAGAAGTAACGGCAGCATCAAGATGATCTGCAAGCCAAACACACGCAAACCGTCCATGAGCATTGCACTCCAGTCACTGCCCTGCCATTCAGGCATGGATGGATTTTTCCGTTTGTTGAGCACCTGACGCATGATCTTTACGCCGTAACCCATCAAAAGGATGGTGGGTTCAAGCGGGATGATGAAACCTGCCAGCGCGACCAGACAGGCGATTAGAAATTGTTTGCGGGCATCAGCATCTCGCATGGGGAAGAGTAATGTTTCTTGCCAGTTGTTCATGAGTGTCCTTGATGAATGAAATAGAATCTACAATTTTGGTATTTGATTTTGTTTTCTCTTATTGATTGTCATGTAGAATTATAGCATTCAGGAGTACATCATGTTCATCTTTGTGGTCAGCATATTTCTTTCTGCCTTCCTACTTTTTCAGATTCAGCCGATGATCGGTAAATTTATTCTGCCGTGGTTCGGCGGCACACCTGCAGTTTGGACAACGGTCATGTTGTTCTTTCAGGTGTTGCTCACCGGCGGGTACGCGTATGCGTATTGGTTAATAGGGCGCGCAAAAAATTCTCGTCAAAGTGTCATCCATATTGTTCTGGTCGCTTTCGCCATCTTACTTTCCCTCACACTCGGATTCTTTTGGGCTTCGCCGATCATGCCCCCTGCGAGTATGAAGCCTGCGGATGTATCCTTCCCGATCCTTACTATTTTTAGATTGCTTATTCTGTCTGTAGGGCTGCCATATTTTATTCTCGCGTCGAACGGTCCGCTTATGCAGGCGTGGTTCAGCCGCATCTTTCCGCAAAATTCCTACACCCGCTTGTATGCCCTTTCAAATCTCGGTTCGCTGTTGGGCTTGCTGGCGTATCCCACTTTGATCGAGCCCTATCTAACGCTCAAGTACCAGGGCTGGGGCTGGTCGATCGGATTTATGATCTTTGGACTGCTCGCCATCTGGATCGCGACCCAGAACGGACGCGCCGCGCCTCCGCTTCCCAGTCACCCGATCACTGCTCCAGCTCCCTCAAGCGGACGCCCCGCCTCAGCCTTATTAGGTTTATGGATCGCCTTGAGTGCAACTGCATCTTTGCTTCTGTTGTCCATTACTAATCAGATCTCGCAAGAGGTGGCGGTCATTCCATTTTTATGGATTCTGCCCTTCACAATATATTTGCTTTCTTTCATTCTCACTTTTTCCGGCGAGCGCGGATACAACCGTAATTTTTATTCCCTCTTATTTTTTATCTCGGCTGTGTTGACGATCTATGTCGTGCTCAATTCTTTATCGGTGCATGTGTACTGGCAGCTGCCTGCCTATTGTTTGTTGTTGTTCAGCGCCTGTATGCTGTGCCATGGCGAATTATATCTTCTGCGTCCTGACGCGGATCACCTGACTACCTACTACTTAATGATCTCGATCGGAGGTGCGCTGGGCGGAGTCTTCGTCTCTCTGATAGCCCCTCTGATCTTCAATGGCTATTGGGAGTTTTTTGTTGGGCTGGCAATGACCATTGCGATCTTCCTCACGATCTTCCGCAGGAATTATGATGTTCAAGCTCGTGTTCGTTTTGTCTTTGTGGTGTTTGGTTTGGTCACGAGCATGTTGATGGTCGTCAGTGTTTATTTTTCGGACGCACTCTATTCAAAGCGAAACTTCTATGGCGTGATCCGCGTGCGCGAGATGTTGGAAGGGAATCCACCGCAGCCAGCCTATTTTATGTCGCACGGCATCACTGTGCATGGACTTCAATTCATCAAACCCGAACTGCGCGATGTGCCGACCACATATTACATCCATGATGGCGGTGCGGGCTTGGCTTTGCTCAATCATCCACGCACTGACAAGGGACTGAAGGTGGGTTTGCTCGGTCTCGGCGCTGGGACGTTAGCGACCTACGGTCAACCCGGCGATGAATATCGTTTATACGAGATCAATTCGGTTGTGGTCGATTTGGCAGAAGGGCAGGGTGGATATTTTTCATTTCTCAAAGACAGTCAGGCGCATATCACCACAGTTTTGGGTGATGCGCGGATTTCCCTTGAGCATGAACTTGCCGATGGTCAGCCCCAAAATTTTGATGTGCTGGTGTTGGATACTTTCAGCAGCGATTCCATCCCGGTCCATCTCGTGACGAAGGAAGCCTTTGATCTATATCTCAAGCATCTCGCGCCCGATGGCATTATCGCGGCGCATATCTCCAATCGCCACCTCGACCTGCGACCGGTCTTCTGGCAATTGGCAAAATACTATGACCTGCACATCGTGAGCGTAAGTTACCCCGGCGACAACAATGGCGGCTATCCCACTGACTGGCTGCTGCTGGCGCGTGACCCCGCGTTGCTTGAGAACCTCGCGATAAAAACGCACTCAACTGATCTGAGCGGATACTCCACCAATCTGAAACTGTGGACCGATGATTACAGCAACCTGTTTCAGATTTTGAAATAGACTACAGTCCTTCGATCACGATCATTTTTGAGTTCGTAGTTGCCAGTCTCATTTTTCTGGCATCGCTATATTCCGGTGAATTGACCCACTTTTTTGCCTGTTCCACGCTTTCAAACTGCAAGATCACCAAACGGCTTGGCGACCAATCGCCTTCGAGTGTCTCTGTTCTGCCGCCGCGCGCGAGGTATTTTCCTCCAAACGATTCAATGATCGCAGGCGCAAGTTTTTTGTATTCCTCATACCTGATAGGGTCGGTTACTTCGATATCTACAAGTACATAGGCTGTCATGGCATAGCTCCTTTAGAATTTAATTCTGGCATTAACAACGTATTGTTGATATGATGTGAATTGGAAAAAGTGCGATAATATTAACAAACCCGGTCTGTATGGGTAAAACACAAACACGAGGAGGTATTGTTATGACTGCCGTTGATCATACCAAGGAAGTTGATGAGAAATATGTTCTCGATAAATATCAGGCCCAAATTGGTTACTACTGGGATGCGAGCCGCAATAACAAGCATTCTTTCAAGCGCTATCGTACCTGGACGATCATTCTCGGGTCGCTGGTCACTCTTGTTTCCTCCATCGCCGCTGCCCAGTTTCTCCAGGATCCACCCTGGTTGAAGAACCTCTTTGCAGTTGCAACCCCGGTCATTGCCGCTACATTGACTGTCATTAACGGGATGGGGCAAAACTTTCATTGGGGCTCCACCTGGCGCGACATGGTTATCAATGCCACCCGCCTGGAGAAGGAACGGGATCGATTTCTGTCAACCAAACCTGAAAAAAGGAATATCCAGCAGGAGCTCGAAGTTCTGAACTCGATCGTCCTTGAAGAAACGAGGAGCTTTTTTCAAAGGGTGCTTGACAGCGAGATCAAGCCAAAAGAACAGCACGATCCATCTGGTTAAAAGATAAAGACCTCTGTGTTTTCAAAAACACAGAGGTCTTTGGTTTTATTTCCCTTCTATCACTTCTCGTACGCTTTTCAAAATCCCCTCCTCATCGCACTTGACCACCACCGCATTTGGAACGATCTTCCGCGCCGTGCAGCAGGCATTGGTGAGATAGTAGATGAGATTGGACAAAACGATAAACGTGGGCGCAACCTTACCTGACTGCGCCATCAGACTTTTGTGAATGTCGAAACCAGATATTTTCTTGCCCCCGAATGTATGCCGCTTATTCGCCGCTTTCGTATTTGAATGAGACTTTTAATTTTGCGCGGTAAGCGGTGACCTTGCCATCGTCAATGACCATATCCAATTCGACGACTTCGGCAACGCGCAACTCACGCAGGGACTGTGCGGCGCGCTCGACGGCAACTGTTGCCGCTCTCTCCCATGATTCCGTGCTCGTGCCAACCAACTCGATGACTTTATAAACGCTTTCTGCCATGGTTATTCTCCTTTGAACAGAATATGAATGTCGCTGTCATCATTTTATCATTTACCTTCTACTGCATCCCGTACAGATTTCAAAATTCCCGCCTCATCGCATTTGACCAACTCATCGAACAACCTCAACACGGACTTGACCGCTTCGCGCCCGCATGCGGCGCAATCTTGTATGGTGGATAAGACTCTTTAGAGTTGAAAACGGGTCAAAATAAGCTAGTATGATTTGTTAAGGTTGGCAGAGTGTACCACAGGCATACGGGGCATGCA
>JAYUGV010000395.1:0-2774 GCA_043767565.1 Anaerolineales bacterium | reverse complement strand
AGCGCATCGGCATTGCGCGCGCACTGGCTCTGCAGCCCAAGTTCATTGTCTGCGATGAACCGGTCTCGGCTTTGGATGTTTCCATTCAATCGCAGGTGTTGAATATCCTGAAAGACCTGCAGGCTGAATTCGGTCTTACGTATCTGTTCATTGCACATAATATGAGTGTGGTCGAACATATCTCAGACCGCGTGGCAGTGATGTATCTTGGCAAGATGGTCGAACTGGCGGATCGTGAAGAACTCTTCCGCAACCCGCTGCATCCGTATACCAAGGCGTTGATGTCTGCGATCCCGATCCCGGACCCAACCGTCAAGCGCGAGCGCACGATCTTGAAGGGTGATGTGCCCAGTCCGTTGAACCCGCCCACGGGCTGCCGCTTTCATCCGCGTTGCCCGATCGCTGTGGATATATGTTCACAACAGGAGCCTGAATTCAAGGAGCTTGCCCCCGGTCACTCGGTGGCTTGTTGGAAGGCTGAATAAAACGAATAATAACTTTAGTCATTCTGCCAAAAAGCGACTGAAGTCGCTACTACGTAAAAGAGAACAGGACTCTGCGTCCTGTTTTTATTTGGGATGAAGATCACGCCTCAGCTTCGCAAGCTGAAGCCTGATCCCTGAAATGCCTCAGCCTGGATTCAAGCTTGAGCGACTGCATCAGGCGTCCCCCAAGGCGTGCAGCGCTCGTCGTCCATTAATTGAATTGCTCCTTGCGCCGTCACTTCGACACGGTGAGCGAAAGACGAACCGTCAGTACAAGCCTCGACGCAAGACTTACTCGTAAATCGCCGCCGGGGGACGGCGGCTTGAGCATAGAAGAATCAGCGCGGTGCATCCCCTCTGAGTATTGTTTCGGGTAGTTCCAGAGAACTGTCTTTGCGATTCAGCGGTATTTCAAACGCGGTTTCAGAAGTATTATGATTGACGCACTCATGGAATTGGGTATAATTCTACTGCTATGGTACATGGAAGAGCATGTGCCTAATACTCCATCGTAGTAAAGGAAGTATGTAGATGCCCGAACTTCTACTCGACGTTCAAGGACTTGAGACGACCTTTAAAACTTCTGAAGGAATTGTGCACGCGGTGAATGGGGTTTCATTTGGCTTGAAAGAGGGTGAGACCCTCGGAGTGGTTGGTGAAAGCGGATGCGGCAAGAGCGTCACGATGCTCTCGATCCTTGGTTTGATCCCAACTCCTCCTGGAAATGTGAAAGCGGGGACAGCGAAATTTTTTGATCATGATCTTTTGAAAATGTCACGCGATGAGATCCGCGCCATTCGCGGCGCGCAGATCGGCATGGTCTTTCAAGACCCCATGACCTCATTGAACCCGGTCTTGACCGTGGGGCGTCAGTTGACCGAACCCCTGATGCTGCATCTTGGCATGACCCGCAAGCAGGCCGATGACCGTTCGGCTGAGTTGTTGGAGATGGTGGGCATCCCGCAGGCGAAAGACCGTTTATCTGATTATCCTCATCAATTTTCCGGCGGCATGCGCCAGCGTGTGATGATCGCCATGTCGATCGCTTGTTCGCCGCAGTTGTTGATCGCGGACGAACCGACCACGGCGCTGGATGTGACCATCCAGGCGCAGATCATGGACCTGGTCAAGCGCTTACGAGCTGAATTGGGTATGGCAATCATTTGGATCACGCACGACCTCGGGGTGGTGGCAGGCTTGGCGCAGCGTGTGGTCGTGATGTATGGCGGTTATATCATTGAGGAGGCGCAGGTCAATGAGTTGTTTGCCAACCCATCACATCCGTATACGATCGGGTTGATCGGCAGTTTGCCGCGGGTGGATGATGATAACCAGCGGCGCCTCGCCTCGATCGATGGACTGCCCCCGATGTTATTTGAAAAACCAACCTACTGTCCATTTGCGCCGCGCTGCAAGTGGGTGATGGAACGCTGCTGGAAAGAGAATCCAGTCCTCGAGACGGTTGCGCCGGAACATCGCGTAGCTTGTTGGGTGGACGTTAAAAAAGAGAGACCGCGTTAATATGGCTGAAAATGATGTTTTACTGCGCGTTGATAATCTCGTAAAGCACTTCCCGATCATGCGGGGTATCTTTCAAAAACAGGTCGGTGCGGTGCGCGCCGTGGATGGTATTTCATTCGATGTGAAGCGCGGCGAGACGCTCGGTATGGTGGGCGAATCAGGCTGCGGCAAATCCACTGCGGGACGCACGATCCTTCAACTTTATCGCGCCACTTCCGGCAATGTCACTTTTGATGGCGTAGATCTCGTGAAACTCAAGGGCGAAGATCTGCGCTTAATGCGCCGTAAGATGCAGATGATCTTTCAGGATCCCTACGCCAGCTTGAACCCGCGTATGACGATCGGCGAGATCATCCGCGAGCCGCTGCTGGTGCACAATGTGACCACCGAGGCGGAGGGCAATGAGCGCGTCAAGGAATTGCTCGAACTGGTGCGTTTGAACCCGGCTTTTGCGACCCGCTATCCGCATGAGTTTTCGGGCGGTCAGCGCCAGCGCGTGGGCATTGCCCGGGCTTTGGCGTTACAGCCTTCTTTTATTGTTTGTGATGAGCCGATCTCCGCGCTGGATGTTTCCATCCAGGCGCAGGTTGTTAATCTGCTTGAAGAACTGCAGGAAAAATTCAATCTCACGTATTTGTTCATTGCGCATGACCTCTCGATGGTCCGTCATATCAGTAAGCGGGTGGCGGTCATGTATTTAGGCGTGATGGTTGAATTGAGTTCCCGCAATGAACTGTATGCCAATCCTTTGCATCCCTACTCCCAGGC
>JAYUGV010000394.1:0-2778 GCA_043767565.1 Anaerolineales bacterium | reverse complement strand
CAGCGTACATCCATCGTACACTCAGGGCAGGTCTTCTTCGCGCCAAGTATAAAGGCATTACCCAGGCGCAATTCTTCCGGAATAGGGAAGGTCGCCATGTAACCAAGTTTGGGGTTGCCATCCATCTTTGCGCGTGAACCAGCCAGCATGCCGGCAAGATACTTCATATCTTCCATCGCGCCGAACAGGTTGCCGAAGTTCTTGTTGTTGCTCTTATAACCACTGACATGGATGAAGGTCTGATCGGGGAACTCTTCCGCGACCGTGCCCATCGGGTCCATATAACCAAAAGATGTACCGATGATCAGGTTGAAGCCCTTGCGAGCCAAACTGCGGAAGGTCTGCTCTGAATCCGAACCTTCAGGTACGTTCTCAATATAAGCCACGTGCGAATTGGGCACATTCTTTTCAAGGTAAAGCAAGCCTTCATAATGAGCTTGCGACCAACCGCCATCATCATGCGGTCCGATCAATACCATCGCCACATTGAACTTACCAGCTTCCACATCGGGGATCTGCAAACCACCGGTGGCAGGCGCTTCTGTTGCCGCAGGTGCCTGCGTGGCTTTGGCGCCGCCACATGCAGTTAGTACCAGGGTGAAGATCACCAACAACAGTGAAACACGTAACATTGTCTTTTTCATGATTTACTCCTCCGAAAATTTGAAATTGAAACGGCGAAACTTGCGAACCAATTCTATCCTGAAAGGGCAAACCTCCTTTCAAATATACTGCCCAACATTTGTCTACAAAATTCTATCACGGGGCTTGAATACCCGTTGGTATTTTAAGTACAAACGGGGTTATCACGCAAGTACACATTTGCATGATTTACGGATTACATTTGAACGCAGACTGAACCTCGGATAACGCTCCGCTGCGTTCCAAGCTGTCAGTTGTTTCTGCTCCGATCCGCATCCATAACTCACAAAGCATTTTTCTCATCACATCTGGCGAAATATCATAAGCAGTCTTCGATAATTCAACCGCCCGCTCCCACTCCCCCGCGTGAGCGAACCCCTCGATGAAAACGAATTGCTCAGCCGGTTCATAAGGATGGTCACCCAATGATAATGCGCTTTCACCATATTTCACAACCGAATCCCAATCTTTAAACTGACGGGCAAGATCTGCCTTCTCGAAGTAATAACAAAAATCACGCTCAGGCTCGGGACCATAGAAAACCGGCAACTGGGCACGCGGCTCATTGACGATCAAATTCGGGTCAGAGAGCCTCGCCGCAAACCGCATCAGACTTTGTTCAGGGATCGAACGATTCAACCGCTCGATCTCCGGGTCAAATATCCGCAAACATTGCGGCGGGACATAATACATCACAAGTGTTTGAGATGTATTCCCATCAAATTGCGCCGCCAGAAAATCATAATGGATCGGTATCCCTGGCTCAAGTTTCGGCAGTTCGCTATGCAGGCGCGTCTTCGGATAAAAAAGAGCATATCCAAAACGATCGCCGCGCGTATTAGGGGCATAGATCCAATTCAACGCCGCAGCCAGCGAATTATCGGCATAATAATTGAGAGCGCCTTCATTCAAAAGCACCAGCGTATTGGGTTTGATCCCCGGCGCGCGCCAGGTCATCTGCCAGAACAATTCCTTTTGTACAGCCCAATCCTGGGCATAATTTTGAGAGGTTAAATAATGTTTCCCCACTGCCAGGCTAATAAGCGCGACCAACAAAACGATCTGTAATCTCTCCCATGGCAACATGCCGATCACACCGCCCACGATCAAACTGACGCCTAATGCAAATGGTAATGCAAACCGGCTGGCGGGCCAGTCCAATGAGGGCACAAAATTAATCAGCCAAAACGGACCACCAGCCAGCAGCACCGCGATAGTCCCCAAGCCGATCATCCAGAGCATATCGATAGTCTTACCAGAAAGCGCCTGCTTGACTGTGCGCGGCATTAAGAAAAATCCGGCTAACGTTAGTAGAACAACAACAATGAGAACAACATAATATGAGGCAGCAATCGAATCGAAAGATGCGACATTAGAAAAATCAACGGTCTGCAGCCAGGCATTCTTCAACACCAGGCGCAGTGTCAGCCGGATGGTTTGCAGTAATGCGATGAGCGTCTCAAGCGGTGCAGATTTTACCTGCCCGGTCAGGCTCATGCCATAGATCTGGTTGTTGAAGATAAAGAGACGTGAAAAAACTGCCAGCGCGAACACTGCCAAATAGGGCAGCCACAGCTTCAGGGTCCGCGTGAAGCGTTCGCGGAGTGTGAGAGTCTCGCCGCGCAAAGCAGTCAAAATAATTATCACGCGTGCCAACTCCAGCACATAGAAATATTCCATCATCCATAAATTGAGCGCGGCAAAGAGGATGCCAGCAGCCGTCCATGCCCAATATTGTTTCGGCGAATCGAACGCCTGCAGCATACAGAAGAACGAAAACAACAGGCAGAACAACACGATATAAAAATGACTAAAAAGGAACGCGGTGGGATGCTGGTTAAAACCTGGGTATACGAGGAAGAGCAGTGCCACGCCCAAAGCCAGGCGCGCCTGATCTTTCCATAATTTTGTAACGATCGCATACACAACCATCGCGCCCAACCAGCGCCAGATCAATGCGAAGATCTGCCAATAGATCGGAACCGGCGGCAGGATGCGCGTGGTGATTTGATAAAGCAACCCCCACACCGGTCGATTGGTCGAAAAATATTTCGTCAACGCTTCGGTGCCGAGTTGATAACGGATCCATAAGATCGGCAGGTCGTCCCAGTAAAAACCCAGGCGCGGGATGAGCAA
>JAYUGV010000393.1:0-6897 GCA_043767565.1 Anaerolineales bacterium | reverse complement strand
GGATCAGATCAAAGTAGCGATTCTCGCTGACGATCATCAGTCCGCGCTGCACTGCGACGGCTTCGAGCATGTTCTTCACCAAGCCCCAAGTCGCATATAACACAGTTGACTCATGTCCACGGGCGAGACCGTTCAATATCTTATGAACTTCCTCGGCGCAACCCATCACTTCTTCTGCGGCAAATTCATCCGCCGCAGACTGCAACAACGACCAATCGAATTTTTGCGCCATCTTTCGCAATTCAGCCAGTGAACCATCTTTATCCAGCACGATCTGCATCCCGCTCAGACCGGGTACCGCCCAAATCGCGCGGCGCGGATTCGTCAACGCTTCGAGTTCATCTTCGAGCAAGGCGTATTTCAGGCTGACGAGTTTATTGTCCCAATAGCGCAAACTATAACCATCATATTTATTTTCGGGCATCTTGCTCACATAGATGTCAACATCTATATCGCTGTATTTTGATTCCTGCCCGCGCGCATAACTGCCGACGATGCCAACACCGATGACATGGGGCGAGTCGATTTTTTCGAGGACAGATTGAATGAAGGGGTCGGATATGGTCATCATAATTCTTCGCGCTGAGCGGAGTGAGGGCAGATCGTCCGCCCGAACGTAGACGAAGCGCAGGCTTGCATGCGCTCTCCTTTCAAGTGAAATTATTTTGCTTACATGCGCTCTCCTTTCAAGTGAAATTATTTTGCTTACATGCGCTTCGTCTACGGGATTGAAAAGCACAATCCCTCCGCTCAGCGCGAGGTTATTTCTCCACTCTGCCGCTTTCTACTTTCCACACATCGGCTTTTTCGACAAAATCGGGGGTAAACAAATTCAAATCAGTCGTCGTGAACAATACCTGCTCGCTTTCGCCGACATACTTTAACAAGTCAGCACGGCGTTGCACATCCAATTCTGCCATCACTTCATCAAGCAAGATCACGGGCCATTCACCGGTGCGGTCTTTCATCCAGTTCACTTCGGCGAGTTTGAGCGCCAGCAGGGTCGTGCGGATCTGTCCGCGTGAGCCGTAGTCGCCGAGGTCAATGTTGTTGGCAAGAAATCGCAACTCATCGCGGTGCGGACCGATCGTCGTAACACCGCGCGCGATCTCTTCACTGCGCAATTCTTTCAAACGTTCACGAAAGCCAGATTGGATTTCATCGAGCTGAAAATGTGAACGATCAATGACCGTATCGAGCTTAAGACCGAATTGTCCATTCGGTTTCGGCAGCGGATCAAAAGCAGGCTCATAGGCGAGGCGCAAAATTTCGGATCCATGAGTCAGCTCGTGATGAACGCGCGAAGCGAGACGTTCGATCTGCTGGACCGCTTCGATGCGCCACAAAATCAGCTGCGCGCCGAGACGAGTCAACGCGTCATCCCACACTTCAAGTTGATCGCTGTTCCCACCGCGTTCTCCAAGCATCTTGAGGAGAGCGTTGCGCTGCGTGAGCGCCTGATTGTATTCACTTAACACGCGCGCATACGCGGGCGTGGACTGTGCCAGCGCAAGATTCAAATAACGGCGGCGGTCATCGGGCGCGCCTTCGATGATCTGCGACATTTGCGGCACAAAGACCACCGCGTTGAAGTGACCGATGATCTCATTGACTGGTTTCTTCACACCATCCAGCAGAATCTCTTTGCGCAGGCGCTGCCCGTTGACACCCGTCGGCTCAAGGATGAGGCGCGCTTCCAGGCGGTGCTTGCTTTTGCCGCGTTGATACTCTGCCACGAGGCGCGTGACCGCCAGCGTGTTCTTTTTGGCTTCGTGAAAATTGACGATCTGCCGATCGACATGGGTTTGAAAAGATGTGAACGCCGCGAGGAAATAAATGGCTTCGAGCACGCTGGTCTTGCCCTGGGCATTCGCGCCGGTAAGCAAAACCACCCGCTGTGGAATATCGATATCCAAACGGGCAAAACTGCGGAAGTTGGTGAGGGAGAGGTGTTTGAGATACATGTGTCTTCGCTCTCTACGCCGTCCCCGGCGTAGAGGTTCGCCGCCGAGGACGGCGGCGGGAGCATTTATAAATTCATTTCCAATTCAATTTCATCACGCAAGGGAATATTGTTCTCGCCGATCAACGGGATGGTCGGTTTTATTTTCCTTGATTCATGCACCGCGCCACGATCTATTCGCACCAATTCAAAACCATGCCGCTGATAAAAGCCGAGCGCGTTCAAATTATCATTGGTTGTAATAAGAAAGATGCGTTTGCAATTCCGCTGCTGTGCTTCGTTCACCACTGTTTTCATTAATTCATTACCGATACCCTGACCTTTGCGCAGACTATCGAGTGAAATGACTTCCGTCTCATTATCTTTAACAACGAATGTGATCAAGCCGAACCATTCATTATCTTCTTCTGCAACAAAACCATTGAGTTGTTCTGGCTGATAGATTTTGCCATGCACAACCATAAAATTAGCACCCCAATGCTCAACCCAAAATTGGCGGAGCTTGGGCAGATCTTCAGGAACCAGACGGCGCATGTTCATTTAAAAATTACGCATCACGCAATACGCAGTATGAAATTCAAACTTCCTGGTCTTGTTCCACTTCCTGCGAAGGTCGCCAGACGCGAATGGCAATATCAGGGAAGAGCACGCCGTTCAAGTGATCGATCTCATGCTGGAAGATGCGTGCCAGCCAGCCCTCGGCTTTGATCTTGATCGGCTTGCCATGCTTATTCAAGCCTTTGACCTGGATCGCGGCGTGACGTTCCACCATACCGACCAGCCCGGGAATGGAAAGACAGCCTTCCACGCCTTCGGTCTTCTCCTCCGAGGCTTTGACGATCTCAGGGTTGATCACTGCCCAGACCTTTTTCGGCGCTTCTTCGTTCTCTTCCTCTTCTTCATCCTGTTCGTGCTCATAATATTCAACCACGATCAGCCGTTCAGAGAGTCCGATCTGCGGCGCGGCGAGACCTACGCCCGGCGCTTCGCGCATGGTTTCCACCATGTCATCGATCAGGGTCTTGAGGTTTTTATCGAATGTTGAGACAGCATGCGCTTTGCGTCTCAACACAGGGTCTGGTAATGTAATGATCGTACGGAGAGTCATGCTTTTGATTTACCTTTGATAGTGGAGTCCCCTCTCCTTGTGGGAGAGGGTAGGGTGAGGGAGAGAGTGCGATTTTACTCTTATTTCTTATTTTTATTCTCTTCATCTCTAAAATCCTTGGCGGCTATATGATACGTTGCCAGCCATTCTGCCATGCGTTCACGTTCCGCAGCAACTGCACCTTCATTCTTTTTGGCGGTGCGCTCCATGCGGCGGCGGTCAATATCTGATTGCACAGTGGCAGGGTCCATCACATCTTCAAAGGCAAGTTTGGAACCACCTACTGTAATATACACAGTGCCAAAATTGAAGATGTTACCCAACAAACCCTTCCGCTCGTAGACCGTGCTCATAATGCCTTCCAACGGCGCCGCATTGCGGCTCTCGATGCCAAATGGTTTGCGGTCAATATCAATGATCTGATCGCTTGTCACTTCAAATTTATCATTGCTCCAGTCCATTAATTCATATCCAAACCAGACTGCGAAAGGAAAGAACGCGATCAGGAACGCCAGCGTCCATGCATCAATGGATAAACTACCACCCTGCAGTGAAATAAACGCTGCGTCAGGCAGAAACGCCAATTGAATTAAACGGCCAATGAATAAGAGCAAAGACCCGACCGCGCCCGCCATAGAGACCCAAGCCTGCAACACCAGGACTATCCAGTGTTTACGATAGATCACGCTGGCCCCGGTCTCATAGCGTAGTTTGAGGGTTTCGGCGCCCAAAAATTTCAGAATGGTAGCCATACCCGCACTGAGCTTGGGAGGCGGCGCGCTCGATTTTGGAAGTGGAGCTGGTTCGCCAAACCCCGGTGCTGGTTTGGGCTGTGGCAGCCCCAGCCGTTTGCGGATGGCATTCTTCATGGCATCCTTTTCCATCCCAGCCGCACCTTCCTTGGTGCGGTTCCAATATTCCTCGATCATCTTCGCGGCATGATTGGGATGCTCCACATGGTTGAATGGGATCTTGCCAACGAAGGTCCGCACGATCACATTGCCATAATCCAGGATCTTGCCGAGTTGACTGACCTCTATCCCCACCGAAAGGATCGTGCCCAGCGGCGATTCCTGACGGCTATCGTAAATACCCACTACTTTTTCAAGCCACACCACGCGCTGGTTCGTCACGATGTAATAATCGTTGCCCCAGTCGATCCACAGCCAGAACATATACCCGATAATGGCAAGCAAAGACATTGCGCCCGCCAGTGCAACGATCAAAAAATTAATAACAGCGAAATAAGCATAGATAAGCCCAACCGGCACAAGTAACGCCAGAATAGGCAATGTCAGTTTCTCCCACAAAATGATCGGGTGCTTGCGCGCCAGAAAATAGATCACCTCATCGGGTCTGAGCCATTTGAATATCAACTTGCGTGACAGAACACGGCTTCGCACCGCGATCAAAAGATTGTTCTTGATATGCGGCGCGACTTTATACAATTTCTCAAAGTCAGCACGGGAAAGTTCCAGCAGCGTGGTATCGGTCAGGGCTGTCACGGTTGCCGAACGCTTGCGGTTCGCCACCAAAGCCATCTCGCCAAAATAATCATTCTTCACCAGCAACGCCAGTTGGATCTCTTTTTTGTCCTGCTTGCGGATGATCCGCACACTGCCCCCATAGATCAGGTAAAAACCATCGGCTTTACTATCCTGTGCGAAAACCACACCGCCCTTGGCAAACGTCCGTTCATGCAACTCATCGGCAAGCATCGCGAACTCAGCCTCCTCCAACCCATGGAAGAGATGGATCTTTTTTAGAAATGCGATTCGGGCGGGGATTTCAATAGCCATTGTTTGATTCTATCAAATTTCACGCACAATGGCGCAACCATAAGCGGGAGTCGCCTCCAGCACAGGCAAACGCCCATCGAGTAATGCTTCAGCCGCCTCTTCGAGAAAGAAGCGGGTGGCTTTCCGTTGGCGGAAGGTAACATCATCCACCGCGCCGCGATAACGCAGGACGCGGTCCCGATCCAAGACAAACACATGCGGAGTAGCGACCGCCTCATACAGATCTGCGACGACCTGCTCCGCATCGATCAGGACCCTCGGCAGGCGTCGTGCGTTAGCTGCCTCTGCCACACTGGAAATTGATTCGCTTCGATTCGCCGCAATCGACAGCATCTCCACCTCACCGCCCCACTGCACCAGACACGCCATCGTCGAACGATCCGTCCGCTCCGAATGCGGACAATCACACGACCAAAAGTTGACGATCACGATCTTGCCGCGATAATCGCTCAAGCGCTGGAGTTTGCCATCGAGGTCGGGCAGTTCAAAATCGGGTGCAGGTTCGTTCAATTGCATGTTGAGATTATATCGTAGGGTCATCGCACCATCACGCTTCGACTACGCTCTTGCCCATATTTGTTTCGTCCTGAGCGGAGGACTGAGCGTTCGTTGCGAAGTCCGTAGTCGAAGGACGCTCCGCTCAGCGCGAAGCCAACCCCATGATAAAATTCCATCTATGAAAAAATGGCAATTTTGGCTCGGGGTGCTGATCAGCGCCCTCTTTATCTGGCTTTCAGTGCGCGGTTTGAAACTCAATGAGTTTTGGGGCGCGGTTAAACAGGCGAATTACTTTTGGTTGATCCCCGGCATCGGCGTTTACTTTATCGGCGTTTGGGTGCGGGCTTGGCGCTGGCATTATTTGCTGAAGCCCATCAAAGAGATCCCCACCAAAACCATGTTCCCCATCACAACTATCGGCTACATGGGCAACAACATTTATCCTGCACGCGCGGGTGAAGTGTTGCGTGCAGTAATGCTGAAACGGAAAGAAGGCGTCTCGGTTTCAGCATCGTTCGCCACCATCATTGTGGAACGCATCTTCGACGGCGTGGTGATGCTTTCATTTGTCTTTGTCAATCTTTCTGAACTTACAAAGCTGACCGGCAGCTCCGGGTTTGTGGGCAACATTCAACAAGTAGCCTTGATCGGCACGGGCGTCTTCCTTGGTGCATTGGCTGTCTTTCTGCTTGCCGCCATGTTCCCACAAACGACCATGAAAGTTGCGCTGTGGTTCATTCGCTTTTTGCCCGAACGTTTTCACACCCGCATTATTAGCTTATCCAATCGTTTCCTCGATGGTCTGGCATCGCTGCGTTCCCCGCTGAATGTCTTGATGGTCTTTTTCACTTCGGTCATAATCTGGTTATTAGAGACGGGAAAATATTGGTTCGTGATGCACGCCTTTAATTTTCATGTCTCGTTCTTTGCATTGATGTTGATGAACGGCATCGTCAATCTCGCCACGACCATCCCGTCCGCGCCGGGCTACATCGGCACCTTCGATGCCCCTGGTATCGCCGTGCTAACCGCCTACGGTGTGGATCAAGCCACTGCCGCCGGGTACACACTGACACTGCATGTCGCATTGTGGCTTCCCATCACTTTACTGGGCGCTTATTACCTCGCCCGTGAAGGCATCAAGTGGAACGATGATCTGCGAGCAGAGGTTATAGAATGATTACGCAGATGTCTTTTCGTGGAGCGGGATGCGTATCCCGCTCTTTTTATTTAACTCACCTTACGTAACAGGAGTAATGACCCCGAAGGGGTCAAATGATTATAGATTTTCGAGCATGGCACATTCAACCCCGCAGGAGTGTCATAGTTCGTAAAATCCATATCATCCCTTCGGGATTGAACTACGTAAGGTCAGTTATTTAACTCAGGCAAGATCGGTTGGTGTAATGCGACATTTATGTCGCTTCTGCCTAATATTACAGCGCAAGGTTGCGAGTGAAAAGCTCAAGTTGAGCGATCTTTTTCTTGCGGTGTGAACGATGCGCGACAAAGTTGCGTAGCTGGTAATA
>JAYUGV010000392.1:0-6933 GCA_043767565.1 Anaerolineales bacterium | reverse complement strand
ATTTTGGACTTGACCCGCTCCGCGCTGTGCACGATCAGAATTATCTGGACTTTCTCGCCTCAGCCTGGACCGAGTGGCTGGATACTCATCCCAAAGATCCATCTACACTGATACCTGCCACCTTCGCCCTGCGCAGACAACCGCATAAACCGAAATCGTTGTTGGGACGCGCGGGCTATTATATGATGGACTTGAGCGCCTGCATTGTCGCAGGGACATATCCCGCTGCATTAGCTTCCGCCAATTGTGCGTTGAATGCGGCGCAAGTTGTGGCTGACGGGGCACGCTCCGCATTTGGATTGTGCCGCCCGCCAGGACATCACGCCGGGAAAGATTATGCGGGCGGTTATTGTTTTATCAACAATGCCGCCGTTGCCGCCAACAGGCTTTCATCAAAAGGACGGGTTGCCGTGTTGGATGTTGATTATCATTGCGGCAACGGCACGCAAGATATTTTTTATACGCGCGATGATGTGTTGACGATTTCCATCCATGCCGACCCTGATTATGAATATCCCAGTTATATTGGGTATGCCGATGAACGCGGCAAGGGACGAGGTTTTGGCTATCATCATAACTTCCCTCTGCCTGCCGGGACTGGAGATGAAGCCTACTTGCAGACCTTGGATCAGGCATTACAAAAAATTCGTGAATTCAAACCCAGGTATTTGGTTCTTTCTGCGGGCATGGATATTTATGCCGATGACCCGCTAGGCACGATCAAAGTAACCACCGAGGGGATTGGCAAGATCGCCAAGAAGATCGCGGAACTTGGATTACCAACCGTGATCATCATGGAAGGCGGTTATGCCAATGAAGCTCTTGGTAAAAATATTCTGGCATTTTTAGCGCCATTTGTTTAGTTGATTATGTCACCCTGAGCGACAGCGAAGGGTCTCTTATGGTTTCGTAGAGATGCTTCGCTGTCGCTCAGCATGACACGAATAAAGGAAAATTGAAATGAAATATTCTCGTATCGTTCTTCCAATTGCGCTTGTTTTTATTCTAGCGTGTAGTTTGCCTCAAGCCCAATCTGCTCCAACGGAAACACCGACAGCTGCCATCGAGTTGTCAACCGAGACCCCAGAGTCCACGTTGACGTTTACACCTGCCTTCACCGCAACCGAGACTCTGATCCCCACCTTTACACTGACACCCTCCATTACACCCTCGCCAACCATCTCGCCCACGCCGACATTTTCATTCCCAACAGTGACGGTGAACAAGCAGGCGCATTGCCGCTATGGTCCTTCTGCCGCGTATCTCCACGCTGCGGATTTGTATCCCGGCGACGCGGGCACCGTGCGTGGACGGTTTGTTTATAGCAAGTGGCTGTTCGTCAAGTTCGATAAGTTGGATTATTTCTGTTGGGTCGCCCCGTCTGTTGTGGATGTGGTGGGGGATATCTCCAAGATCAACCTGACCGAGTTGAACCTGCAGGCGATCGGGAGCAACCGCTATGGTCCACCCAATAATGTTAGCGCGGTCCGCGATGGGAATAAGGTCATTATCAGTTGGGACCAGGTCATGATGACCAGCGATAAAGACCGCGGCTACTTCATTGATGCCTTTGTCTGCCAGGGTGGTGCCTACCTCTGGTGGACTTTCTCCTACCCCGACCAGTTCACCGCCAGCTACACGGTCAAGGATGAAGCGGGGTGCGGCGAACCGTCTTTCGGTTTCTTGTATACCGTCGAAAAGCACGGCTATTCCGATCCGGTGAAGATTCCCTGGCCCGCACCATAATGGCTATACCGTTGGAAAGCTGAAAAGACAAACCATATCTTCACGAATTTCGCAGTGTTAAGTTCTACATAAATAACACAAGTTGCTACCATCCAATAGACTTTCGTGGTTTTCCGTCAAAAACCCTCACCCTGCCCTCTCCCAGCGGGAGAGGGGGAAGTCATCCCTGTAAAAAAATAGTCTTAATTGGGGTGAGGGAAGACTTTCGAAGTCAAGGTAGCAACTTGAGTTAAATACCCTGTTGACGAGGACGCCCATGTTCAAGCGTACAAAACTTCTATCCACCCTGGCTTTGGTCTTTATCTTGACCATTGTATTAGCGAATTGTATTCCACTCTCCGGCGGCACACGGACGATTACCATCGCTGTGGTGGAATCTGACCCTGGCACTGAGGCAAGCCCCAACCCCCAATCTGTCTACGCCGGTGTCAAACTGGCAGTTGACCAGATCAACGCGCTGAAGAAGGTCAATATTCAGATCGATCTGTATGGCGATAAGAATGATCCAGCACAGGCGCAGCTGTTGGCAAGCAAGATTGTCAACAGCGGCGCGGTTGCAGTGATCGGACACTCATCTATTGAAACCTCCGATGCGGCGGCTGCGAGCTACGATCAGAATAAGATCCCAATCATCAATGTGATCCCAGTGACTGAACATCTTACTGAAAGACATCCCTATCATTTCAACATCACTTACACAGCTGAGTCAGAGGCGGCTTATCTGGCAAATTATCTTATCAAGCTCGATGACAAAGTGACAGCGGGAATCATTCACACCACCGACAGCGCTGATCAAGCCAGCCAGATTCGATTCCGAAATCAGTTTGTAAAATTAGGAGGCGTGGTCACGTTCCGGGAGGCGATTACACTGCCAGAGCCTGCTCAGTCGGATCTAATCGTACAGCTTGATAATGGTTTTCCGATCAGTACGATTGACTCCCAACTCAAAGACATCGTTACCCGGATCGCCGCCATCCCCAGCACGGATCAACCCAGCTTTCTGTTCATTGCTGCCAACCAGATAGTGATCGATCGGTTGAACGAACTCTTCCAGAAAAATGGAATTTCAATTCCTGTAAAAGGTGTGGATATACTCAGCGACACTACACTGGCGGATATGATCGGCAAAAAGACTGCCAGCATCATTTCCACGAGTGATGGGTACGGTCAGATTCTGGCAAAGCAATTTAGAAATACCTTCACGGGCCTGGGCGGGCAGATCGTTACCGAGAAGGTGATTGATAGTAACTCCAAGGAACAGAGTTTGGATGATATCGTCTCCAGTCTGGTCGCGGGGGGCAACCCCGGCACGATCTTTATTGCCACTGACGATGCCACGGCTGCCGACTTGTTGGTGAAGATGAAACAAAAAGGCGTCTCATTTCCCATTGTAGGTGCAAGCACATTAAGCACCCCCAATTTTTTGAGCCTGATCGGCGACAAGCCTGAAGAAAAAACATTCCCCGGTTATTACACCAACGGCATTCTAACCACACATGCGATCATCTTTGATAGCGCCAACCGCTATGCCAACCAATTCCTGAATGATTATCAAGAGGAATATAAGAGCAATGCGGCGAAAGCCAGCCATCCAGGTGACAACGTCATCAACGGCTATGATGCCATCCTTGCGCTCGTGACCGCAGTCCAACGCTCCGAGATCAAAGGGACGGATGTAGCTTCTGACCGCGACGATATGTATAAAGCGCTTCTAGGTATGGATAAAACCGAGACTGGCGCGCAGGGAATTGTCGGCCCGATATTCTTTGAGCCATCTCGCAATATAAGCCGCGCGGCACGCTTTGGCATTTATCAAAACGGCGAGATCGTTTCTGCCAATGTGCAATTTGAGCCGATCTCTGCGCCAAATGAGATCAAGAATTTACAGGAACAGATCAAACGCGGACGGATCATGACCGTGAATGGCGGTTATGTCTACAAGGCGAACGTGGTTTATGCGGGTGTGGATCTTTTGGGTATCGATGAGATCGACATCAAGACCTCCACTTATAAAATGGATTTTTATCTGTGGTTCCGTTATCGCCCCAATGACCGCGATGCAGACTTCAAGCCGGACGATTTTGTTTTCACGAACGCCGAAGGCGATGTGGAGATCGCTCCCATCCGCGAAGAGACCAATGCCGATGGAACAGTTCTCAAAACCTATCGTGTCAGCGGCACGTTCAAGAGTCAGTTCCGTTTTTATGATTATCCATTCGAGCACCAGGACCTGATCGTTGAGTTCCGCAACCAGAACGCGACCACCTCGTTCATTCAATACGTGGTCGACCGCATCGGCATGCGTTATAAGAGCGAAAATACGCTGCTCACAAACTATGGTGAGAATGGTGCATTCAGTTCCATCTTTGGCTGGCAGCCCAAAACCGCGCAAGTTGATCAGGATATTTTCCCAACCTTTTCCACGTTCGGAAACCCGCAAAATTTCGGACGTTCTGTGGCGACGAATTATTCGCTGATCAATGTGAAAGTGGATATTCAACGGGACGCGCTTCAATACATCGTGAAAAGCCTGCTCCCGTTACTATTGACCTTGATCCTCGCCTATATCACGTTCTTTCTGCCGCTGGGTCATTCCGAAAGGCTGGCAGTGGGCTCCACCGCGTTACTCACCACCGCGTTCTTCCACCTCACCCTTGCCGATGCACTGCCTCAGATCGGGTACACCGTTGCGATGGAATATCTTTTCTATGCCTCGTATGTCATGTCGGCGTTGATCGTGTTGCTGGAAACGATCAGCATTCGCTTTGAAAAAGCGGAGGAAGATGCCAAAAGAAAAGTTGATAAAAAAAGTTTTCATGAAAAGCGTGAGCGCTTGGATTTACTAGGGCGCATTATCTACCCATCGATCTTGATCTTTGTGATCGGCGCAGGCTTCTTCGTCTATAACGGGAACATTCATTTCGGTCCGAAAGAGGCGGCGTCGAAACATCTATCCGATCTGGCGGTCGAAGCTGCCAAGCCTCTGGTTGTGGCGTCCAATACTCAAACCGGTTCGGATGCCGCAAATGGTCAGGTCAAATTAACGTTAAGCACCTGGCGGCCCGAAGATACAAAGCAGATCCAAATCTTGCTGAATGTATTTCAAGACTATGCAAAGTCACAGGGCAAAAACATTGTGGTTGAACACAAGCCAGTTGTGAGCGTAAACTACGATTCGATTCTCGATATCCAATTAAGCCGGGGCGAGGGACCTGACCTGTTCTATGTCCGTCCGTTTTCTGTGGATGGTAATATCGCCAAATACCTTGCCAGGCTGAACACTGATATGGGTATTAATGCAAGCTATGATCCCACCAAGGTCGTCCCATGGACCAGTAAGTCTGGTGACTATTACGCCGTGCCGTTTGTGGGTGTAGTGCAGGGTGTCTATTACAACAAGGACTTGTTCCAGGCTTACGGACTTTCTGTGCCTACGACATGGGAACAATTCATGGATGTGGTCAAAAAGATCACTGAAAAAGATCCGAATATGATCCCAATCGCAAACGCCCTCAATCAGTCGGAAGATAGTGAAATGTTCATGAGTATTGCCGCGAACTTTTTGGGAGGTCCCAGCGGTCGTGAGAGCCTGATGCAGACGGATGGCACCAGCCAATGCTATAACAACTTCAAGGTGGTGAAGACCTTCCAGACGATCGAAGATCTCAAGCCTTATCTGCCCAAAGATGCGGCAACCATCAATTCGCAAAACAGCAAGGAGTTATTCTTCAAAGGTCATGCTGTCATGCTGTTCGGCGGTTCGTGGGACCTGCAAACCGTTTCGGATAAAGCGCAGGCTGAGGGCTTTGCCTGGGATGTATTTGCCGTGCCTTCGCCTACATCAAAAACATATGTGATCTTCCAACCGGATGTGGGGATCGGCATCAACCGCGAATCAGCCCACCCGCAGGCAGCGCAGTTTTTCCTGAAGTGGTTGATGTCGAAGGAAGCTGTGGATCTGACCGCCAAGAATCTCGCTGGTTTTTATCCGTTGAATATACTCAACAAGGATAGCAAAGCCAGTAACGATGATGATGCGAAATTCCTGAAACTGGTCAATACCTATGATGAAGATATTCGCTGGATGTATGCAGGCATCTCCAGCAAGATCCCCGGTGCAGACGCGATCATCCGCAAGGATCTGTATAATATGGTGGCATTCGATCTGACACCGCAGGAAGCCGCCCAAAACCTGCAGAGCGGACTTGGTGAATGGTACGAGCCAGCACAAAGTTGTAAGTAAGTATAAAACCATGACTAACCCCGAAATTAATCTTCGTGGGTGAGTTTGTGTTAAGAGAAAAAAAGGGACGCAGATAAACGCAGAAAACGCTGACTTTTGCTTTTTATCAGCGTAAATCAGCGTTCATCTGCGTCCAAATTAAATTCGGGGTTAATTATGTTTTTGTTGCGAGAAATTTTACTTTTTATTTCTGGCTTGTTGTTTGGCGATCTGCGTTAGGATCTCGAGCAGGGGTCCCATTTTTTTCGGGGCAGAGGTATCGCTCATCGTTACGGTGTGTTGTCCTTTTTCTGCTGTGACCGTTATGGAATACTGAAAACCATCTGCAACCTGTTGGCTGCCAAGGATGTGTTCCGGAAGCTTATCAAAATTCATATCTTTCAACAATCCAAGGATTTGCCGTGCCTGATCTCCTGGTAAGTCACTCAATTCAAAGTCAGCAGCAAAGCGGATGCCTGCAAAACCACCGGTGCGTTCGAACTTGATATGTTTCGCTTTCATACTTGCGCCTTTTAAGCTGCACCGATCATTTTTAATAACGAGCCGAAGCATCCAGGTGCAGAAGGCGGGGGTGTTGTGCCACCGCCGCCACCGGCAATATCAATCCCGACATCAGCCCAGCCAGACTGGACTGCTTGTTGTTCGAGACTCCCAGCCCCGAATAAGGCTCCCGCAACCTGGAAGGTTTGGTTGGCACAATCCTGAAAGTTGGAACTGCTGGTCAGTTTATCGCGCAGGGTTACATACCAGATTTGCCCGGTCTTTTCCCACGCGCTACCGCCTATTTGGGTTGCAACAAGATAGAAAGCACGGTTCGGTATGCCAGAATTGATATGGACGCCGCCGTTATCGCTGACGGTGTTAACGTAATCCTTCATATGTGCCGGTTGTGGGTCTTTCCCTAGGACGGGATCATCATAGGCAGTGCCGGGCGCTTTCATCGA
>JAYUGV010000391.1:0-2804 GCA_043767565.1 Anaerolineales bacterium | reverse complement strand
CGGTAAGTCTTCAGGGTCTTGCGAGATCTGGGTGCCTTCAGCATTGGTGAAGTTCACTTCACCCCAGGAGTTGGGTGCGGTCTGTATCAAAGGCGTTGATGTGATACCTTCGGCGATGTTGGTTATGCCGATACTCCGCGCCTGGGGCATGATCACCAAATAATTCTGGCTCAAATTTTGCGTAATTGGGTGTTCGTTGGCAGAGTAGGAAACAGCGTTGAGCGGCTGCTGACTGCTTAAGTCGATGATGATGTCTTTGTCCAGCACAATACCCCAATCAGTTGCGAGGTATTCTGCCAGGGGATCGCTCGCGTCTCCGAACTCGGTCACGATGACGGGATTTTCCATCACGATCAGCGAGCCGCCTGCATCTACATATTGTTTAAGTTGTTGAACCTCTGGTTGCGATACTTGTTTTGTAGGACCGGCAATAATAATACTCAACGCATCATCGGGAATTTTGTTTTCAGCCACCAGATTCAGGCTTTTGACAGTGTAGTTTTTACTTTCGAGGGTTTGTTTTGCCACCGAATAACTGTTATCACCCGATTCGAGAGCTGCCTCACCGTGACCCGTAAGGAAATAAACGGCGCGGGGTTTGGGGTTGATCAATCTAATCAAAGCTTTGGCAAGCTCGGTTTCAGAGGCAAACCCGGCGATCTCTTTGTGGTCGCCCATTGTGAGCAGGATTTTCCCATCACCGGTAATGCCAGCCTGCTTTGCAGCAATCGGATCAGTATCGGGGTTCACGAATTTATAATCAAACTTGCCCTTGCTGTTTGATTTGAAATTATTCAATAGCTTGCTGGCGGTATCACTCGGCAAGGAACTTGAGAAGAAGGCAGTTGCCTCGATCGGTTGAGGCAGGGTTTCCAGCGCTTTGATCGTCTCGGGGGCTAGGCTGTTTACCTTGCCTTCGGTTAGGTCCACAGTCAATTTGGGGTATTGAGTTGTCAGCGTGCGGCCCAGCAGATTGCTGGCAATGAAAACACCGATGAATGCCAGCGATATGATAATAGCATTACTGCCGTAACGCGCCTGCCGACCCGTAAATAATCGCCGAATTTTATTGGGCTCTAAAATGGCGTACAGGGCGAGGGCGAGAATCACAACCCCAATACTTATCAGAATACTGCGATTGATCGTGTCTGAAGTTGCCCCGCTGAACATGCCAATGGAAAGCAAGCCCTTGGTAATAAGGAATAAAGCGGTGCTGATAAACGCCAGCCCTGCAATGATCAGGGCAATGAACGAATAGCTTTGTTGACTGGATTTATTTTTGTTAGCCATTATCTCCATCTCCGCACTTCAACTGCAACTGTTCCGGTGAATAATCCCAGAGCGATCAGGCTAATGAAATAGACTATGTCTGAGAACACAATTTTGCCCATATTAAGTGTATCGAAGTGGGTTTTCATATCCAGGTAACGGAAAAACTCAGCGCCGCTTCCCGATAGCACATTTGCCGGAAACCCAATCAGCCACCACAGAAAAACGAACAAGATCAATGTCCCAAAGAAAGCGGCGATCTGATTCGTGAACATCGCTGAAATACCCGTGCCCAAAGCCAGGAAGGTTCCCGCGATCAAAATGAGACCGAGATAAGATGTCAGCGCGATGTTCATATCAATGCCGGGCGAAACAAATCCCTGTAACAAAGTGAATGATCCGATTTTGATGCCGTTTAACATGAGAGGGTAGATCAATGTGACTGCGATGAGTGTCAGGATGTAAAGCATGCCGCCCAGCCATTTGCCAATGACCAATTCAGAATCTTTGATCGGTGCGGTCAGTAATAACTCCAATGTTCCCATGCGGGCTTCATCAGAGATTAGGCGCATGGTAAGGGCAGGAGTTGAGAGCACCAGCAGAAAAACAAAAACGCCAGTGACCGATGTAATGTCCGGTGTGGCACCGGGGTTTTGGAAAGCGTTCTGTGAAAAGTAGAAAAAGTTTATGCCAAAGACGACGCCGATTGCCAGTAAGATCGCGAACGCAACCACATAAGCGATCGGGCTGATGAAGTAATGGTCATATTCTCTTTTTGCAATAGTCCAAATATTTCTCATAAGGTCCTCGATTACGATTTCTTGCCAGCAGGGCTGTCTTGGGTAAGTTCAAGGAAGATTTCTTCCAAACTCATACCGACAGGACGCATCTCGATCAGTTCGTAGCCAGCCTGAATGACGGCTTTCGCCACTTGCGGACGAACATCCTGACCGGATGAAAATTCAAACTCGATCGTGTCAGCATCCTTGATTTCAATACTGCGCGTGCCTTTGACTTTCTTGATCGTGGCATCCAGTCCATCGGCATCGCCGCGCACGCGCAGGATGACGCGCTGCGACCCTACCAAACGGGACTGCAGATTTTCGGGCGTATCTTCCGCGACGATCTTGCCTTTATTGATAATGAGCACGCGGTCACAAAGATTTTGCGCTTCCGAAAGAATATGTGTGGAAAGCAAAACGGTGCGGTCTTTGCCGATCTCTTTGATGACGTTACGCATTTCCACCACTTGAGCCGGGTCAAGACCGATGGTGGGTTCATCTAAGATCAACACTTCGGGACGATGGATCAGTGCCTGTGCCAGTCCAACGCGCTGGCGCATACCTTTGGAGAAATTGCCAATATAACTGTTGGCACGATCCGCGAGGTTGACTCGTTCCAATGTCTCATAGGCGCGATCTTCTGAATTGGGGATGTGTCTCAGGTCAGCCATGAACTTCAAATATTCGAGCGCAGTCATGTCGGTATAAAGCGGTACGGTTTCCGGCAGATAGCCAACGCGTTTACGGACCTCA
>JAYUGV010000390.1:0-6946 GCA_043767565.1 Anaerolineales bacterium | reverse complement strand
GGGTGATCGTCTGCTATAAGTATAGTTATTATTTTCTTGTATTGTTCTGGCATATTTCCTCCTGGTTTCGCCTAATCTCATTTGAGTATACATTTATTTTATACCCCCCAATTTTCTGTCAACCAACGTTTTATCTACGACTCTCCAACTCCCTCAACCACTCCAGCGGACTCTCCCACCTTCTGCGCGGATGAATCATAAAGAACTGATCGGGTCTGCTCCACTTCGGTCCCGGCGGACCGGATTCATCAGCAAGCAGACTCTTCACCCCCCATAAACCTTGATACTGTACCCAATCAGGTTCGGGATCTAATACGATCTGCTGCCATTCGCGCGATGCTGGCTGAGTTACCTTGCGATCAGACATCATACGTTTGAGATAACTCGTTGACTTGCCAATCGCTTCATGCGCATGATCGCCGTCATAGCCAATGCGGAAGCCGTCACCGGTGGCAATCTCCATCGGTAGGCTGACGACATAATGATCTTCCTTGTCACGCAGGTTGGCGAACGATTCCTCGGTCAATGCTGTGGCGGGATGCAGCGCCAACTGGCGCAAAGCGATCTGTCGTTCACGCTGGCTGGGGTTAAAGAGCATGAACAGAAAATGAATCAGGCCATCGGTCCAGTAAACGAAGCGCTGTACAAATCCGCCATTAACGAGATGATGCATACGGATCACTTCTGGTCTGCTGTAATTGGCGTGCGAGCCCAGCGCGGCATAGATCAGCGGATGCGTGGTCGCATGTCCGTTTTCATCTTTGACGCGGCGCACATCCTGCCATAATGTCATCGCCCCCGCACCATGCTGTGATAACAACATCGCATACGGAACGTCATTTTTCAAATAAACCGCCATCATCTCCCAATCACCCTCGTGATGATTGATGCCATTCGCACCCAGCCGCCAGTCGTTGAACGCATAGAAAAAATGATATTGCAAAACTTTCCAATCAATGCCATGCTCTAGTTCACGCACTACGCGCCCATAATAAACCGGCTGGCGTTCCGCCTCAGACATCTTCGCATACTGCTGATAGGATTTTTGCGCCACGGTCTCGGTCGCCTGCGAAAGCATATCCATCACCAAACCCGGAGCTTCAGAGACGATATGGTCAAAGATGAACTTCATCGTCCGCACCGAAAGAAAGAACAACGCGAACAGATAGATCGGGAACAAGACCAGGTATTCAACTTGAATGCTGATATAGGGATGCGGGTGCAGAAAAAACCAGATCGGAGCAACTTCGAGTGCAAAGAAAAACAACACAGCCAGGATCGCGGGAAAAAGACGCAAGCGGATGGGTGAAGCCTGGATAAAAATGATCAGCGCCGCGAGCAAGGCGAGGGCAAACACGGCTCCGACTCCCCTCCAGCCTGCTTCGAACCACCCGATGCCTAATGCGGCAACTGACAGCGCTCCCCACCACGCCCAGATATCCGAATCGATCAGCGGGTCATTCACGAAACGCAGATAATATTCGCCGCTGCTCAATGAACCGATAAATGTTTTCAACGGCACATTGGAATTTGACAACAGCCCCACCATACCCTGCGGTCCGCTCGGGTGGATGCTACATCTTTCAAGATACGGCTCGACTGCCATCGGAAAGAACCGTTCGCTCTTCGCAAAGCGCAGAACCGGTTCGTATTGCTCCAGCAGTTCGCGGTCTTCCATAAGTGGGATTATATAGCCTAATACACTGCCTTACACAGCATCAATTCCGCAGGGATGGCATAGTTTTGCAGTCTTATGACACCTCTGCGGGGTTGAATTTCTAATATCTCAAAACCTATAATCATTAGACTTTATCCGTAAGAAGCGAAAACCCTTGGTTGGACGCAGATAAACGCTGATTTTCGCTGATCTTGGATTCAAAAGAATTAATCTGCGTTTGTCTGCTCGCTTCGCGTCAGCGTCCCAAAATAATTTCGGATAATATCTATTTGACCATTTCAGGGTCAAGTCACATTTTGCATAAGGTGAGTGATCAACGCGAAGGCGCAAAGTAAAACCAAAGCTTGGCGTCTTTGCGCCTTCGCGTTAAAAAGTTGGGAAATCTATCGTGCGCAAGGCAAGACCGCCCTGCATGACATTCATCCCGATTTGATTAATCCGCCCTAACTTTTTCCTAGACAAAACCATGTGGGCATGGGAGAATCTGATTTAAATATTTGATACAGAGGAGTTCCTTATGTCCGAAGAGACAAGAAGTAAACGCCAGGAACGGCGGAATAAAGCCCAACAAAGAGAGAAAGTCAGCCGCCTGCGCACTATGGGTTTGATCGTGGCCGGTGTGGTGATATTGGTCCTGTTGTTCATTTCACAACAACTGAAACCCGTCACCGGGATCGTGACCATTGAACCCGTGACCCGTTCCAATGTAGACCGCAACACCATCGGTGACCCGAAAGCGCCGATCCAGATCGTTGAATTTTCCGATTACCAATGTCCCTACTGCAAACGGTTTGCCAAAGATACCGAACCTCTGTTGGAGCAATATTTCGTCAGCACTGGCAAGGTCCTGTTCACGTATCGCTCTGCCGGTAACTGGGTCAGCCGTAACGTTGGCGGAGTCAAGACCGAATCACAGGATGCCGCCGCAGCCGCCTATTGCGCCGGAGACCAGGGTAAATTCTGGGAGATGCACGATGCACTCTTTGCCAACAGCCGCGATGTGGAAGATCAGGGTTCCTTCACAGACAAGCGCCTGACCACCATTGCAGAAAGCGTCAAGCTCGATATGACCGCGTATCAGAATTGCTACGATAGCGGAAAATATAAAGACCAGGTGCAGCAGGACTTCGACGATGCCACAGCCGCCAACATCACCGGCACACCCTTCTTCGTCATGACCTACAAAGTCAACGGCGAGGTCAAGACCGAGACCATTGAAGGCGCCCAACCCATCACTGAATTCCAACAAAAGATCGAAGCCGCATTACTGATCGCAGATAAGTAATCAGCCCAATCATCAAAAAAGGACACGGAAGCTTCCGTGTCCTTTTTTGATTCAAACTCTGGAGTCGGACGGCAAGCCGTCCGTGAAATCAACGAGAGTATAATGACATTGGACACTTTTTTACTCAAGGATTTCCCTCTGATGAAACGCCGCTTCCTCCTCACCCTGAATTGTCTCCTCCTTACCAGCCTGATCCTGACTGCCTGCGCGGGCGCTCCGAACATTCCACTGCCGAAGTTTATCGCCCCCGCTTCTACAGCGACCTCCCCCGCCGCCGCGACAACCGCAGCCCAACAACAAGCCTTCCCGCCCGCACTTGTGGAAATGAACCCGCCGCAGAACAGTGAGCTTGGTCATCTCTCACCGCTGGCGTTCTATTTCAACCAGAACATGAACAAAGCCTCGGTTGAATCCGCGATCAGCGGACTCCCCGCCGGGACCTTCACCTGGACTGATGAAGCGACGTTGGTCTTCGCCCCCACCACACCCTACGAACCCAATTCAAAATTAAAAATTTCCATCGCCAATTCCATTCAATCGGCAAGCGGATTCGGGATCAAAGAACCCATCGAGCTTTCCTACAGCGTTGGTGATTTTTTGCGCGCCACGAATTTATTACCCAAAGTCAACACGACCGATGTCAATGTGCAAGCGGCTATCTCGGTGTCCTTCAATCAACCCGTCGTGCCGCTCGGCGCGGATGCAGCCTCGCTGCCAGCCGCGTTCGCTCTGGTGCCTTCGGCGCCGGGGCGCGGTGAATGGATCAATACCAGCACATATATCTTCTATCCCGAACCAGCGCTGGCAGGCGGGACGGAATACGCCGTCAGCTTGAGGCAGGCTCTGAAATCGGTAACAGGCACCGGCTTCGAAAGCAGCGAGGGCAATGCGTGGAAATTCGTCACAGCCCCGCCGCAAGTCGTTTCGGTGAGTCCGTCGCCTGACCAGTCCATCCCGCTGGACCCCGAGATCAAGTTGATGTTCAACCAACCGATGGATGCAAAAAGTGTGAACGCGAATTTCCTGCTGACCGGCACGAATGGAGTTGCGAATGGGACGTTTAAATGGAACGCCGATAACACCCAGTTGACCTTTGTGCCTGAAAAACTTTTGGAACGCAATGTTGGCTACATTTTGAATGTAGGTGCGGCAGCAAAATCACGTGGCGGCATGGCGCTTGGCACAGCGTACGGCACCGTACTGCGGACTTACGATAACTTCGCCGTGACTAAAACCGAATCGAATTTCGGAACGACATCCTTCACGTTGAGCGCGCCGCTTGCCGAAGAAAAAAGATACGAAGACTTCATCATTATCACCCCGACAGTGGACAGTTTCAATGCGTGGATATCTGAAGATGGTCAGACCTTATCAGTGTATGGAAACTTTGCGCCCGATACCAATTACGCCATCGAACTGGCAGCGCGCCTCAAAGATCAATGGGGTCAATCGCTGGGCGACCCGTTCATTTTGAATCTCCACACGCCGCCTCTGCCTGCGGCATTGGAATTTCAATCAACTGGTTCGTCTGCCATTTTCGTGCGCCCCGATGGACCCGTGTTATATGCCAAAGCCACCAACATCGAAAAAGCAGATGTAACCGTGGCGCCGCTATCCTTGCAGGATTTCTTCTCGCTCATGGGTTCGTATGAAAATCTACAGGCGTATGTGCCCACGAATACCAGCACTTACTCACAATCTTTCACGTTGTTACCCAGCGTGCCGCAGGATGTGAAGCTGGGCATTGCTCCGCAGAACAGTCAGTTGTTGCCGGGTGTGTATTATGTATCTGCCACCACGCCCCAAGCGAAAGGGACAAGATTAAGTTTTGCTGTATCGAGTCAGGTGAATCTTACACTTAAACTCGGCGCAACCGATGCGCTCGTCTGGGCTGTGGACCTGCCTTCACAGACACCGGTCGCCAATGCGTCGGTGGTGCTTTATGATGATAAAGGTGTGCAACTTGGTTCAGGCGTCACCGATGCCAATGGAATCTGGCAGGGCGCACTGGGCGAACATCAACAATACAACGCGGTCTATGCCGTGCTCGGCGCGCCCGGTGAGGAAAATTTTGCGCTGGCGGTCAACAACTGGAGCCTGGGCTTCAACGCTTATGATTTTGGGTATTCACAAATCATCCGAAAACCGCACACCGAAATTTACATGTACACTGACCGTCCCATTTATCGCCCGGGGCAAACGGTGTTCTTCCGGGGCGTGGCGCGTGAAGCTTTTAATGGTCGCTATCAACTGCCCACCGTGAAAGATATTCCGGTCACACTCACTGATTCGAACAGCACACAGATCGCCGACCTCAAGATGCAGCTCTCACCGTATGGCACATTCAACGGTCAATTCGATTTGCCCGCCAATGCCACGCCGGGTTATTACACATTTCAGAATCCAGCGCTTGAGTTCTATTTCTCCGTTCAGGTGGCGGAGTACCGCAAACCTGAAATTGACCTCGGCGTGAAATTCACCTCTGTTGAAATCAAACAAACTGACAAAGCCCAAGCCGTTGTCAACGCCAATTATTTCTTTGGCGCGCCCGCAGATAACCTCAACGTGAAGTGGGTGCTCTACGCCCGCCCCGCTTATTTCTACATCCCCAATTATCAAACCGGTCTATTCGATGATGCCTGGCTGGATGTTTTCCGCACTCCGAACTTTAACGGCTCCGAGTATTTTGGCACACAGATCGGAGAGGGAACGGGTCAAACGACCCCGAAGGGGATCCTGTCCATTGACCTGCCAGCCATCCCTGAGTCTGATTCAGAACAAATCGTCACATTGGAAGTGACCGCCGCGGACGAATCCGGTTTACCCGTCAGCGCGCGCACCGAGCTGAAAGTCCATCCCGCTGATTTCTATATTGGTCTGCATCCCGATCAATGGTTCGGCACAGCCAAGACCGAATCCGGTTTTGACGTGTATACCGTAAATTGGGCTGGGAACGCTTCCGGCGATAAAACTCTCGCGGCTGAATTCAAACAAGTCCGCTGGGAAAAAGAGACAGACAGTTTTGGCTTCCCCAAATACACGCCCGTATATACAGCAGTAAGTAGCAGCAACCTCGCCACAGGACCGGATGGCAGAGCGCGGCTTTCATTCACACCACCCACCGCCGGAACATTCATGTTGGATGTGAGTGGGCTGGGCGCCACTTCGACAGGCTCAGGACAAGCGCACACGCAAATATTAATTTGGGTCGGCGGCGCGGAGAGCGCGGCGTGGGCAGACTTACCGAATCAAAGATTACAACTGACAGCTGATAAAGATTCGTACAAGGCTGGCGATAAAGCCAAGATCTTCATCCCAAATCCGTTTGCGACGAATGCGCTCGCGCTTGTTTCCGTTGAACGCGGACTGGTCTCCAAGGCGGAGGTTATTTCCGTGACCGGCAGCGGCACAGAATATTCTCTGCCGTTGACAGATGCCGATGCGCCGAATGTTTATGTCAGTGTCACGATCCTTGGGCAGGGCAACGACTTCCGGCAGGGACTTGTGAATATCCCGGTTGCACCTGATGCGCAGGAATTGAATGTGCAGGTCATTCCAAACCCGGGCGAGGCGGGACCGCGCGATAAGGTCACCTTCGATGTGGTCGTGACTGATAATGCCGGTCAACCCGTTGAGGGCGAGTTCTCGCTGTCCGTTGTGGATAAAGCCGTGCTGGCATTGGCTGACCCGAACGCGCAGGATATTCTGCCAGCGTTCTACAGCAATCAACCGCTGGGCATTGAAACCAGTATCTCACTCGCAGCCTACAGCGGACGTAACGCATTGATGCCCGGCGGTATGGGCGGCGGCGGCGGCGGCGATGTGACATTCTTACGCGAGAATTTCCCCGATACCGCTTATTGGAATCCATCGCTCATCACGAACACCGACGGGCGCGGTCAGGTGACAATGACCCTGCCCGATTCACTCACCACCTGGCATATTGATGTGCGCGGACTCACAATAGATACAAAAGTAGGAAA
>JAYUGV010000389.1:0-6949 GCA_043767565.1 Anaerolineales bacterium | reverse complement strand
ACAAAACTTCCGAAGTCTTTGAGACTTCGGAAGTTTGCAATCATGCCGCTGTCGATTTCACT
Organism: Anaerolineales bacterium; assembly: GCA_043767565.1. Lineage (GTDB taxonomy): Bacteria > Chloroflexota > Anaerolineae > Anaerolineales > Villigracilaceae > Defluviilinea. The sequence goes on along the minus strand of JAYUGV010000389.1, from coordinate 6,887 downwards.
TTCACGACATCCCAGATCACTTCGGGGTGTTTTGCGGCGACTTGTAAAAGCACACGTGCTGCGCCTTCGGGGGCACGCCGTCCCTGTTCCCAGTTTTGCAGGGTCTTTACGCTAATTCCCATAAGAGCCGCAAACTCAGGCTGTGAAAGTTTATAGTCCGAACGAATCTTTTTCACGTTGGGCGTTTCAACAACAAATTTCCGCGAGGGCTTTGCCTTGCCGTGCAGAATCCTGCCGCCTTCGCGGACACTTGCCACCAATTCATCAAACATTTCGTCTTTCATTTGAACTCCTTTTCAACGATCTCGCGCAAAACCTTCAATTGCTGCGGTGTCAGATCATCCTTCTCGTTTTTCGGATACATGAATAACATAAGAATTTGGTCTTCCGCTACAACCCAATAATAAATGACCCGCACACCGCCGCGTTTACCACGTCCACTCATTGACCAGCGAATTTTTCTCAAGCCGCCGCTATGAGGGATAATGGCTCCCGTATCAGGATGAACCACTAAGGCCACTTGTAATTGGCCGTATTCGTCATCGGTGAGTAATGAAGTGACTTGGCGGGTAAATATGATGGTTTCAATGAATTGCATATATTTTCTAAGAGTATACGCCATTGGCGTACAACAGTCAAGTATCTGGATCATTCGCATGTTAGAATCATTTACAAGAAGAGGTACATATGCCTAAAAACCAAACCTTTACAGCGACCATCCAAAATGCAGGCGGAGGCGGCACGTTTGTGGAAGTACCCTTCGATGTGGAAGAAGCCTTTGGCTCGAAGCGTCCCAAGGTCAAAGCCATGATCGAGGGCGTTCCCTATCGGGGCTTGCTCGTGCGGATGGGTGGACCGAATCACATGCTGATCATCCTCAAAGGCATCCGTGAGCAGATCGGGCAAGACGTTCGGTGATGAGATCAAGGTGTCAGTGGAGGCGGATGTCGAGGAGTGCGTGGCAACTGTCCCTGCGGAATTGAAGCGGGCGTTTCAATCCAATAAAGAAGCCAAGTCCGCTTTTGAGAAGTTGTCGTATACGCATCAAAAGGAATATGCCCAATGGATCGAGGCAGCGAAGAAGGACGAGACGCGGCAAAATCGCGTCGTGAAAACGATCGAGATGCTGAAAAAGACCAAAAAATAAAGTGGCACAGCAACGCTTGAATTTGGTTGTATACTAAAGCAATTCGTTGGTACAGTTAAGTAAATCGCCATAAGTTATTAGACAAATTTGTTCCTTCGGCAGTTGCACTGCTGAAGGTGCGGGCGTCCAGCAGTGCAACTACTGGACGAACTCTGTAAAAACACTTTCGACTGACTACTTAGTTGAATCAGGGTGATTTGGATATGGTGTATGAGGAGGAAGTTTAATAATGGTTTCTCAAACGTCATTTTTCAATCGATGTTTGTTGCGTGCGTGCTTTAGTATCTGGCTGCTCGCGGCTGCCTGCGGACCCATTTCTACACCAATGGCTGAAGCTACTTGCGTACCGCCCATACCAGATGCCAACCCCTATCTTTCAAATGAAATAACAGCAGGCGTAAAAAATATCCGTCAGAAAAGCTTAACCGATCTGGGTAGTGCCAGGCAGGAAGCGCTTTTTCAATTGGGGCAAAACATGCAACACTGGTCGGAGCAAGTGGACGTTGTCAACGATACCTCGCATATGGTCCGAATTGTTGTGACTTATCTAGATCCAGTCCTGATCCAGTACATTGTATTGAACCACCTGCTCAATGACCCCAATTATCTATCCACCGTGATCAATAACTCGGCAATGAGTGAGAATAGCTTCAATTTTGAAATCAATAAGACACTAGAGGATCTCGGCGAACGCAAAGAGATGCTGTTTATCGTCACCATTACTTCACCGTTTTACCGCCAACAGGCGTATAACAGTACAGACTTAACCGTAAAATTCCCCATCGATCAAATGACACTCAGCAGCGCCTCCAAAATACAAGTCAAACCCACTCATTTCGATCCGATCCTAAATGAAAATATGGATATCAACCAGGGATCGGTCTCGGGCATCGTGGGATTCCCGATCGCGATGGCAAGCGGAGATCAATGCAACCCGGTCATCGACCAATGGACAAACACAATGACATTGGATATTCCCTCGGTTACGTTGGGCGGCACTTCGTATGAAAAGAAATTCTGGAGCATCCCGTATCATTCCGTGATCTTGCAGAGTGACATACACCCCACACCAACCTACGATCCATTTATCTTGTCCAAATCGATCAACAAACTCGATGAGCCACCCACTCCAAGCTGGACACCCAACCCAACTACTATTGAAGATGCCGTCTCACAAGTGTACTGGGAAAATATGGGGCGCTATATCTGGAACGTGTTAATTACAGAAAGTCATCACTAGTCATAGGATTTCCCCATGGACCTAAAAGATTATTTAAAAGAACTTTACAACTACAACTACTGGGCGAACAAACGCTATCTCACAGTTGCAGAGACGCTCACCCCAGAACAACTCTTCCGCAAGCAGGGACATAGCTGGGATAGTGTCCACGCGATCTTTGTGCATACGATGAGTTCGGAGCGTATGTGGCAACAACGCTGGCATGGTGAAAAGGGTGAGTTTCTCGAACCAAAAGACTTTCCAACCGTTGCATCTATTCGCGGTTATTGGATTGAGGTCGAGCAGAACATGCGCAACTTCATTGACGAACAAACCGAACAAAGTTTACAAAACAACATCACCTACACCAACCCCAAAGGTGAGACCTTCACATTGCCGTTGTGGCAGATGCTGGTCCAGCCGCCGAATCACAACACGCATCATCGCGGTGAACTCGCGGCGATGTTCGCGCTCATGAACATTCCGCACCCTGAAGATGAAGTGATTCAATATTTTTTGAATCTCAGCGGGCAAAAATCTTTTTAACCACGAAGTACGCAAAGGGCACAAAGGAAAAAAATGCCAGGTCTCGCTGTGATCGTTGCTGTCATTCAGGATAATAAAGTCCTGCTGACCAAACGCGAAGATTTTGAAGTATGGTGCCTGCCGGGCGGCGGCGTGGAAGACGGTGAGTCACTGGCAGAGGGCGCCATTCGAGAAGTAAAGGAAGAAACCGGCTTGGATGTGGAATTGACGCGCCTTGTGGGCGTCTATTCACGCATGGGCGGCGGGATGCACGATGTCCATGCCGTGTTGTATGCGGCACGACCAATCGGCGGTGAATTAAGAGTACAACCCAATGAGGTTGTCGAAGCCGCTTATTTCCCATTCGAACAGCTGCCGGATGAGATGCTGTTCGGTCACAAGAAACGCATCGAGGATGCCATCAACGATATCAGAGCTACATCTGTAAGACAGGAACTCAAAATTCAGGACACCAGAACCTACACCCGCAAGGAACTGTACGAATTACGCGACCGTTCGGGGTTATCACGTCAGCAATTCTATTTACAGCGTCTTGAAGAAGCAGAGATCATTGAAAAGGTTGAAGTTGGCAATGTATAAAAGATTACGCCCCTATCTCTTTCGGCTTTACCCTGAAACAGCGCATCAACTTACATTGAATGCCTTGCACCTGGCGGGAAACTTTCCGCTTTCCAATTGGTTGCTCACGCAGTTTTTTAAAGCGCCAACGAAACCTGTCACAGCCTTTGGGTTGACGTTCAAAAATCCGGTTGGACTTGCCGCAGGCTACGACAAGAACGCGCTTGCCATTCGCGGACTCTCAGCGTTGGGCTTTGGTCATGTGGAGATCGGCACGGTCACGCCGCGTCCGCAACCGGGCAACCCGAAGCCGCGCGTCTTTCGTCTGTTGGAAGATGAAGCGGTGATCAATCGTCTGGGCTTTCCCAGCCGTGGCTCAGAGTTCGTCCAAATGCAGTTGAACCCGGCCTTGCGCGCGAAGTGGTTTGAGCGCACGTTTGGCATTCAACCGCGCGGAGAAAAAAATAGAACCGTTGTAATTCACAAAGGCAATTCGATTTTGGGAATCAATCTCGGCAAAAACAAAGCGACGCCCAATGAAGAAGCTGTATTGGATTATCTCGAGTTGTTGCAAAACTTTGCGCCGTATGCCGATTATTTGACGATCAACATCAGTTCCCCAAACACGGTTGGCTTACGTCAATTGCAGGGACGTGCAGCATTAAGCGGGCTGCTGACACAACTTCACGCTCAACGCAAACTGGAAGAGGACCGGCTAAAGAAAAAACTTCCGCTGCTCGTCAAGCTCGCGCCTGATCTCACTGAATCAGAATTGGATGACGCGATCGAGGTGATCCTCGCCACCCACATGGACGGCATCATCGCCACAAACACGACTCTGGCGCGCGAGGGCTTGCGGTCACAGCATCAGAGTGAATCAGGCGGGTTAAGTGGAAGACCGCTTGCGGGTAGGAGTGAAGCGGTTCTTCGTCAAATTTTGAAGCGGGTCGATGGAAGTATCCCGGTGGTGAGTGCGGGCGGCATTATGCATCCTGATGATGCAAAGAAAAGACTCGCCTTGGGAGCGAGTCTTGTTCAGGTGTATACGGGGTTGATCTATCAGGGCCCTGCGCTTGTGCAGGCGATCGTGAAAAGTTTATAGCTAGGGTTGTGCCAGGCGTAACGCCGCCTGTGAGCCTTCTTTTGGATCCTTGAAAAATCCTTCGGGCAGTTGAATGGGGGAGAATTTTGCGCCAGCGCCCAATTCTCCGACTGGCACATAATACAGGGCGGTCTTGGCTTCAGGACCTAATCCCAGGTCTTGAAATGTGAATAACAAATATGTGCCATTCGGGCTAAAGCGTCCATCACGATAACAACAGCCACCGACAGGCAACTGCTGAATGCCTTTATGGGTCCGCCAGTTATAAATATACATCTCACCCCAGCCGTTGTTGCGGCGGGCGGTGTTGAAGACAAACTGGTCGATACCATCCCAATCGAAATCTGGCATTTCACGGGTTTGATAACCAGCCGGGGTAAAACGGATGCCGGGGAAATTATCCTTCTGGGCTATCAACTCCGGTTTACAGGCGGTGATATCGAATATGCTAACCTGTTCAGCCAGGAAGTTGGGGCTGGCAGAATCATTACCTTTGAAGAGCCAAGCCACAAGCTTATCATCCACTGACCAGCGCGCATCCCGCACTCGTGATACGGCGGCCGTTTTGGGGGTGTGATCAACAATACAGGCGCCTGTGATCTTGGTGAGCTGATTCCGATTGGTGATCGTCTTTAAGACCGGGATGTCGAACGGCACAACATAGATCTCCTGGCTTAAGGCGATCATGACTTGTTTGTTATCATGCGAAACTTGGAACGCATCCACCGAAGCTTCAGAGGGGAATGTGCTGAGCGTATCCACAGTATCGGTGGAGATATCGTAATACTTCGCCGTCTTGCCGCTGATGAATAGAATCGTTTTGCCGTCGTTCAGCCATTGCAGGTCACTCTTGGTGGCGCCATCAAATGTTAGTTGTTTTAGATCGGTGCCATCCACATTCATAAGATAAATTTCTTTGTTGGCAACAAGGGCGATCTTATCTACGCCGCCGAGCACGGGCAGTTTTGGAGCGGCGATGGGTGTATCGGTCGGAGCGACTGTGGCAGTGGGCGGTTCAATAACAACAGCATCAGCAGTTTCAGTGGCTTGCGGCACGACTTCAGATGTTGCCGTCGCCGGTGCAGATATGGATGTTGCGATAGGCGTCTCTGTTTCAACGGGACGGTTGCTACTGTTAAATATAGCGTAGCCACCGCCAATCACGCCCAGCAGAATCACCGGAATGATCACGAGCCAGATATTGAATCCTTTTTTGGCGGGGGCTTCGGCTTCTGCGACAGCTTTCCCGCCAGCTTTGATGGTCTTGGGCGAGGTAGCTTTGCCTTTGATGGCGGTCTTTGGCACTGCACCTTTGATCGTAGCTTTTTCATGCACAACTTTTTGACCGGCTACAACCGCGCGCAGTGCATCCACCAGTTCGCCTGCAGTAGCAAAGCGTTCTTCCTTATCTTTTGCCATCGCCATTTGAATAACGTCATCAACGTCATCAGGCAGATTTGGATTGGACAGCAGGATTTGAGGGACCGGGTCAGTGATGTGTTTGAAGGCAACCGCCATGGGCGTATCGGCTTCATAGGGTTGACGGCCGGTGAGCATTTCGAAGAGGATAATGCCGACTGCATAAATATCGGTGCGCCCATCCACGCCGGTGCCCTGGGCTTGTTCGGGTGCCATGTAGGCAGGTGTGCCGATGATGGCGCTGCCGGTCATGTTGCCGGATTGAGCTTGTGATAATTTGGCGATGCCAAAGTCTGATATATAGGGCGTGCCTTTGCCGTCAAATAAAATGTTGCTGGGCTTCAAGTCGCGGTGGACAATGCCTTTGGAGTGGGCTTCATCCATACCCGGCGCGAGTTGGGCAAGTATTTTGACGGCTTCTTCAACGGTCATCACCTTGGCTTTGATGCGGTCGGAGAGCGAGCCGCCGCTCATATAACGCATCACAAAATACGGCTGACCGTCATCTTCACCGACATCATACACCGGCACAATGGACGGGTGTTCGAGTGAGGCAATGATCTTGGCTTCACGTTCGAAACGCAGTTTGAATTGCGGGTCAGCATGCAGGAGTTCGCGCGGTAATACTTTGACTGCCACCTCGCGCTCGAACAGCGTGTCCCAGCCCTGATAGACGGTGGCCATGCCGCCGCGCCCTAATTCTGATTTGATTTCGTAGCGTCCAATTTTTACGGGTTGCATAATAGCTCTAGTATACCTAGCCCGTAAATGATGCGCAAGCGTAGCGCATGGCAATTTCAGGGCTTTCTTAAAGTCATAAAAAGGGGTTGAAAAAAGGCCTTCATCGGATATGCTTTTGTGTAAGCGCACAAACCACACCGAGGAAGGTCAAGATG
>JAYUGV010000388.1:0-17985 GCA_043767565.1 Anaerolineales bacterium | reverse complement strand
TTCTCGCCGTTATCCGACTGAGAACCCTCACCCTGCCCTCTCCCACCGGGAGAGGGGGAAACCGTCCTGATTAAAAACCGTCTTAAACGGGGTGAGGGAAGATTTTCGAAGTCAAGTAGCAATTTGAGTTAATTAACCCCAAATTTAATTTGGACGCAGAAGAACGCAGATTTACGCTGATAAAAATCTGCGTTCTTCTGCGTTTACACCGCACTTGCACTCGGTGCAAGTGTCAGCGTCCGTTTTAGCTCTTAAAAACAAAATCACCCCAAAAGATTAATTTCGGGGTGATTCAGGTCTGCTTTCCAAATCATTTTCTATTGTACTGGTCTCAACACTGGCTGCGGTTTCTCGCGCGAGGTTGGGAAGAACCCAGTCGGCAGTTCGATGGGCGTAAAGGTCTTACCGCTTTTCAAGTCGGCATAGGGAATGTAATACAGACCGACATCACTGCTGTCAAAGCGCTGGAAGATAAACAGGATATATTTCCTATCCGGGCTCCAGACTGCATCGCGATAACAGCAGTCGCCATTCAGGGGGTTGAGCAAAGTTTCCTGCTGAGCCTGGCTGTCATATAAATAAAGGTCACCAAACCCATCGTTACGAACCGAATCATTTAATAGGAATAGGTGATCGCCATCCCAGTTGTAACTGGTGACCTTTTTGGTGCTTTCACGGTTGGAAAAAACGAAATGCAAGCCGGGGAATTTATCCACCCGTGTGGGACCGGTGTTGGCACAATTCGGGATATCCAAGAACAACAAGGAGATCTGATCTGAGTTGGTCAACTCGGTATCCACGATGCGGGCGGCGAGATATTTGCCATCGTTTGACCAGAGCACATCGCGGAACGAATATTGATTATAAAAACAAAAACTCTTCATCGTTGCCAGATTAAATCTGGTAGTCACTTCGCGCAGGGTATCCAGATTGAACGGAACGATGTTCAACGTTTTCTGGAGGCTGATCGCGACAAGTTTTCCATCTGATGACACGCGGAAGCCTTCGAGGGTTTCGTTTAGATCAAAACAGGCGATCTGTTTGTTCGCCTTGGTTTTCCCATCCACGATGAAAGCGCAGTTGCGGGCCATGTAAACCAGACGGTTGCCGGGAATCCATTGCAGGTTTGATTTGGCGGAATTATCCGTGCGGACCTGGATCAAGCCCGTGCCATCGGTATTCATAAGGTAAATCTGATTACCGGAAAGGATGGCGATCTGGTCTGCACTGCCGGGCGCGGGGATGGCAGTTGGCGCAAGGGTTGATGTAGCAGTGGGCTCAGGCGTCAGGGTTGGAGATGCGGTGTCCGTTGGCTGAATGGTCATCGAAGCTGGAATCAGGCTCGGGGTCGGATTGGAGGCGGGCGAGAGAAAAGGTAACTGTCCACCGAGGGCTAACAGTCCCACGATCGAAATTAAGATGAGGAGGCCAGCGGTCAGAAAGCCAGTCATACGCCCGCGTGAAGAAGCAAAGATGCCTGGGCGATCCAATAACGTTGCGGAGGGATTGAGGAGCCGGTCTTCGCCAAATGCGATGCGGTTCAACGCACGCGCAAGATCAATGGCGGTTTCATAACGATCAAACTTATTCTTTGCCATGGCGGTCTTGATGAGCGTATCCACTTCAGGCGGCAGATCTGGGTTGACTTCAAGGATCTCGGGAATGGGCTGCTCAAGATAATCGCGAACTTTTTCAATGGATGTGTTGGTGGAGAACCGCTCTATCGATCGGCCGGTCAGCATTTGATAAATGACCACGCCCAACGCATACACATCGCTGCGGGCATCGACCCGTTCATCATATGCCTGCTCGGGGCTCATATAACCCGGCGTGCCCACGACCCGGCTTTCAGTATTCTCATCCACAGCGACCTCGGTCAACTTGGCAACACCAAAATCAGAGATGTAGGGATTATCGTTGAGGTCGAAGAGAATGTTATCGGGTTTGATATCGCGATGGATGATGCCTTGTTTGTGAGCGTGCTCCAGTGCAACGGCAAGGCGTTCAATGATACGGGCTGTGTCTTGAAGGGAAAGCTTGCCCTCCTGGATCAAAATGGAAAGTGACCCGCCCGCCATGTAGCGCATGACAAAATATGGCTGACCGTTCTCATTGCCCACATCATAGACCGGCACAATGGCGGGATGTTCCAACGAAGCAATCGTTTCCAATTCTTTTGTGAAACGCTCAAGCGAATTCTCTTCATTGTCCAATGATTGACGCGGCAAGACCTTGACTGCCACATCCCGTTTAAAGCTTGGGTCATGCGCCAGATAAACGGTCGCCATGCCCCCACGCCCGAGCGTCTCTTTGATCACGTACCTGCCAATTGTTCTAGGAGCCATACTCCTCAAGTATAACAACGCCAAAGATGCGGCGCAAGCGAAATGCGAAGGAAGTATTGCCATTATCCGCTAATCTACGCCGATCTGCGCGGATTTATGAAAAATCCAGGGATATTAACAAAAAGCCCCGCTTCACGCGAGGCTTCAAGTTGCTTCCGGTTCGAATTTACTTATCCTGGATCTCAGCGGCTCTGAAGGTATTCGCCATGAGCATGGCAATCGTCATCGGACCGACTCCGCCGGGGACCGGGGTAATAAAGCCTGCCACTTCCTTGGCTTCCTCAAAGTTGACATCACCCACGAGTCGCTGGAGCGGCTTGCCGGTCTTCTGGCTGATCGCTTGTGTGCCATCAGGATTGAGTTTCGGGATACCGTTGATGCCCACGTCAATGATCGCCGCGCCGGGTTTGATCCAATCGCCGCGCACCATTTCGGCACGCCCGATCGCCGCGATGATGATATCCGCCTGACGCAAGATCGCCGGAATATCCTTCGTGCGCGAGTGGACGATAGTCACCGTGGCATCTTCTTTGACCAGCAACAAAGCCGCTGGCATACCGACGATATTCGAACGTCCCAACACCACCGCATTCGCACCCTTGATCGTCACACCGGCTTCTTTGAGCAGGTAAATGCAGCCGTACGGTGTGCATGGCACGAACAACGGTTCGCGTCCCTTTTGGGCAAGGCGACCGAGGTTGATCGGCGAAAATCCATCCACATCTTTTTCGATGCTAATGAGTTGCAAGATGCGTTCTTCATCCAAATGCGCAGGCAAAGGCAGCTGCACCAAGATGCCGTTCACTTTGGGATCGGCATTCAATTCCTTGATGAGCTTTTCCAGATCTGCCTGCGTGATATCCGCAGGCATCGGATGATGATAGGACGTCATGCCCAACTCGGCGCAAGCCTTCTGCTTCATGCTGACGTACGTCGCCGAGTCGATGCGCTCACCGACCAGCACTGTCGCCAACCCCGGCTGCGACTTCCCCTCCGCAATTCGTTTCGCTACTTTCTCTTTAACTCCATCGCGCACTTTTTGAGCAATGGCAGTTCCGTCAATTAACTGAGCAGTCATAGGTATTCTCCTTTTTCGAGATCATTCCCCGACCTTGCGGAGAACGTCCCGAAGGTTGCTTGAAAAAACTTATTAAGCCAGTCACACCTTCGGGACGGTACGTAAGATCAGTTACTTCCATTGTACAACCCCACCCCAATTCTAAAAAGTGACACTTATCCCATGTTCGAGATTAAGCCCTTCAATTTCTCTCCGGAAATTTCCTGCAACACCACTTCATCCAACTCGTTCCAGCGCGGCGAGGGCGCAAACGCCTGCGCCCGCAGATAATTCTCCGTCAGCCCTTCCATCTGCCAGCCCCATTCGCCCATCTCCGAAGTCGACTCCCACAATACAGACATCTTCCGTCCGACAAATTTGTCACGATACGACTTCGCCGACTCTGCCAGCGCCTCGGTCAGGATATGGTTCCGCTTCTTTCTCAGCTCGGGCTTGACCTGCCCCTTTATCTTTGCCGCCCCTGTACCCGGACGCGGCGAATACGTGAAGATATGTCCGCCCGCAAAGTTGATCTCACGCACGAAATCAAGCGTCTGTGCAAACTCATCTTCTGTCTCACCCGGAAAGCCCGCGATGATGTCGGTTGTGATGGCAACATCCGGCATCACATCGCGCGCAGCGGACACCAACTCACGGAAGGATTGCGGCGTGGTCTTGCGCGCCATCCGCTTCAGCGTGGATTCGCATCCAGACTGTAGAGGCAGGTGTAAGTGCGGCATGAGGCGGGAGTCCGTCCAGAGGGAGAAGAAGTTAGCTGACAAGTCCCAAGGTTCGAGGGAAGAGAGTCGCAAACGAGGTGTGTCGGTCTCGCGGAGAATTGTTTTGATGAGATCGCTCAAGTGCATATCAAAGTCATAGCCCCACGAACCGAGATGTACGCCGGTTAGAACAATTTCCTTTGTGCCGCCCGCCAGCGCGGATTGGATATCGAGAATCACATCCGCAATATGACGGCTGCGCCCTTCGCCGCGTGCAACCGTGGTGATGCAGAACGTACATTGATTGTCGCAGCCGTCCTGCACTTTGATGAACGCGCGCGTGCGGCGATGCAGACCGGGGAGGGGAATGCGCGAGATGGGTTCGATATCGGAAGGATGAGAGATGAAGGATGAAGGATGAAGGTTTAATGAATCTGCGACCAGATGATCTTTGTTTGCGTTGCCAACAACTTTAAGAACGTTGGGAAGTTTCAACGCTTCGTTTGGCTGCAGCGTTGACCAGCAACCCGTTGCAACAATTTCATTCACCCCTGCCCGCGCGATCTGACGGATCTTACTGCGCGAAACGGACGCAGCATCGTTCGTCACCGCGCAAGTGTTGACCACCGCCATATCGGCGAGTTCAGCAGCCGCGACGATCTCATGCCCCGCCGCGCGGAACTGCCGCGCCATCGTTTCGATTTCGCTTTGGTTGAGTCTACAGCCGATGGTATCGAGGAAGATTTTCATATAGTGAATTCGGTGGTCGAGTAGGCGGTGTTCGTCCGCCGTATCGAGACTACCATGTAACCTAAATAATTTTGCTTACGGGTGGTTTCGATACGCCCTTCGCAAAAACCGCTCAGGGCTACTCAACCACCGATGTTTTACGGCTGCGTCACCACAAAATGATCGAAGTACACATCCACACCAGGCTGCGTAAATGACCCGGCAACCACGCCGACATCGCCAGATGCAAGATCAGCATCTTGCACTACAGCCAATTGCGTACCATTCACAAAAAAGGTCAAGCCGCTGCCAACACAATCCGCGTGCAGACGGTTAATCATGTTGGGCTGAACAATGGGCGATGCCTGCATTTCACTTTGTCCCAACAACGTTGTCTGATTGTTGGTGAATTTCCCAATGGCGTAATAACCGTCATTGGAGATGATAAAGAAATAATAATTCCCGCCCTGATAACGGCACATCACACCCATGCGGTTCTCATCGGGACCGGCGCGTTTCAGCACATCGGCTTCGACGCGCACATCGCCGTAATTCTTATGCGGCGTGGACCAAAAATTCAAACCGGGCTGTTGCACCAAAATTCGGAAGCCGCCTTCGAAATAATCCATAATGCCGCCGTCGTTGGCGAAACGGTCCCAGCCCGTGGTGCTGACATCGAACTCGTCTTGAAAAAGCACCATACCTGAGGGAGCAGTCTGTGTTGGAGGAGGCGTGGGGGCAGAGGCACAAGATGAAAGAAGAAAGAGGAAAGAAGACGTAACGACTAAAAATAGATAAAGGCGGGTGATTTTCATGAGTGGGATTTTATCATGGGCATCTTCAAACTCTGGAGTCCAGAAGCTCGTGTGCCCGTTAGGGTATGCTTCTGATTCTCGAACAGCAAGCTGTTCGACTCCAGAGTCTTTTACGGAAAATATTGATTCAGCACAGCCTGCGCATCTGGGTTGCCCAAGTCACGCGCGCTCACCAAATGTTCACGCGCCGAGACTTGATTATTTATTTGCAAATACAACATTCCCAAATGAAAGTGCGCCGAGGCGTTTTGCGAATCCAATTCAAGGGCATGCAAGAAATGTCTTTCTGCTTCGGGGTAGCGGGCGTCGAGCAATAACAGCCAACCCAGCAAATCCTGTAAACCAGCATCATCGACTTTGATCACAACAGCCCGCTGTGCCGCCAAAATACCGACATCCTTTACGTGGATATTATTCTGCGCGCAAAACTGCGCCAGCAGACGCCAATAGCTGACCTCATCAGGTGCAAACGAAGTTGCATATTGATAAGCTTCCAACGCGCGGATCATATCGCCCAACTTTGAAAAAGACTCGCCGATGGAAATATACAATGCCGGATCATTGGGCTGTAACACAGCCGCCGCTTGAAACTCAGTCAGCGCTTCGCGGTTATTTCCGACCCGCTGAAAATATAATCCACGCAAAGTACGGATGACAGCAGAATTCGGATTCAGATTCACGGCGCGCTCAAGGGACATGAACGCTTCGCTGCCGCCCGTTTGCTGATGCGCTTCGCCGAGCCATGCCCACGCTTCGGCATTTTTCTCATCAATTTTGACGGCTTGCTCGAAAGCGGCTTGCGCCAGTTCCCATTCACTGACGAGTCCCAGTCCGCGCCCAGTGATGACCAGTTGTGCGGAAGGTGTATCGCTGAGGGATGCCAGGTTCAAGGCGGTGCGCAACGTTTGGACCGCCGGATCAAGTTCCGGGTCCAGCTGCGAGGCGGTGATCAATTCCGAGACCGCGGCTTGGGAGTCAGACAGAGTCATCAAGAGTCCGAGGCGGTAATGGGCAGAGGCGTCCTGCAGATGATTGGATACATAGCGCTGAAGATATTCCGCTGCTTGGGCATATTCTTTTTTTTCTTCATACACCAATGCCAGACGTGAATATAATTTTTCAGAAGGATTTGTCTGTGCCAGACCCTGATCCCAAATTTCAGCCGCGCGGTCGGTCTCACCCATCAAATAATGAACATCGCCCCATGCCACCCAGCCATCCGCCGAAAGCGCGTGACGTTGAAAGGCTTTTTGATAAGATGCTTCTGCCAGGGAATATTCTTTGGCGTAATAATATTCATACCCCGCAAGTTCATATAAGTCGGCGCGCCATGGGATCCGCTTCGCCGCAGACTGATGATGCTGTGCGGCTTCCAGATAGGATGATGCGTTATCGCCCTCATCCAACTCGGAATAGCCTGAATAAACAACCGGCACAACGATCGCAAGGGTCAGGATGAGCAGGATCGGCAAAGCGCGGAGCATGTTTCGCATGTGCGTATTATAAAGGTGACTGTCACCTAAAGTAACATTCCAAATTGATAACTGTCTTGATTCAGCAAGGTCTGCAGAGACAGATTTCTATAACTGGAAGTATAATCACGGATATCACATGGGCGCATCACTGAATTCCATTTTTACTTTCCTGACAACCTCTGAAGGCAGTCTGGTTTACCATATCGTGCTGGTATTCTCGATCATCACCACACTGCAGTCAGCTGTTTTTCATGCCCGTTCCAGCGGATTTCCCCAGGCGCGCCGCGAGGTCTTTGGTCTTGCCATTCTGATTTCGGCGCAGATCGCCCTTTTTCTTTTTAATGCCTTCGCAGCTCAGGTTTTTAGCCTGTCTGCCTTTCTTCCAGCAATTGACCGTGCCCTGACTCTTTTCTCCCTGATCTGGATGATCTGGTTGTGGGCTTTCCCGGAACCCAGCCGCTCAGCCGATGTAGCAACCACTTTAATAAGCCTATTGGTTGCGGCGGCTTTCGCCTTGACACTTGTAACCCTGGCGAAAAGCCCAACTGTCCCCTTCAATGTAACTTATCTCGATACATTCTGGCAAATTGCAAGCATCGTTGTTGCTGTGCTGGGATTATTGTTGGTCATCTTTCGCCGCCCGAATGGCTGGGGCAATGGCATGGCTGTGTTTTTACTCGCCTTGACCGGACACACCCTGCAACTGATCTTTGGCAAATCGCTGGGGGGTGATTTCCCCGGCGCAGTGCGGCTGCTCTATCTGGCAATAGCTCCGATCTTGATGACCCTGCCTCAACGCTTTCCCGCGCCATCCAACGGCGGGACTACTTCCGTAAGCAAGACCAGTGCGCCGGTAGATGAACGCCGTCGTTACAGCACCGACCCCAAGACCTTCCATGCGCTTCTGGCGCTCGCAGGCGAATCCAGCACGGATAAATTGAGTCAGGCGATCACGCGCGCCATCGCTCAAACCATGCTGGCTGACCTGTGCTTCCTCATTTACCTAACCGACAACAACAATCAAATGCAGATCGCCAGCGGATATGACCTCATCCGCGAAGAAAATCTCGATGGTGGGAGCATGAATAAGAACGTGATCCCCATGCTCACCAACGCCATCCAACGCGGGCGTTCCCTGCGCCTGCCTTCGAGCAGTACCTCTGCCGATATCAAAGGCTTGAGCG
Source organism: Anaerolineales bacterium (assembly GCA_043767565.1). Classification (GTDB taxonomy): domain Bacteria; phylum Chloroflexota; class Anaerolineae; order Anaerolineales; family Villigracilaceae; genus Defluviilinea. Next base: position 9,661 of record JAYUGV010000388.1, on the reverse strand, counting down.
ATTTGCTTGGGCTTGCCAGCCCAGGCCACTTGATGAGTGTCCCGATCGTGACTCCTGAAAAAGATCCCATTGGCGGCGTGCTGATGCTTTCGCCGTATTCCAATCGTTTGTGGAGCGCGGAAGACCAGGCGTTTCTCACAAATATTGCCCTGTCACTGGTACCCATCATCCAGCGCGGACAAAGAATGACCACGCTCGAGAACAAAGGTGAGCAGACCCGTCAGGCTTTGGAAATCGCGCAATCCCGCCTCGCCGATATGGAACGCCGCAACAACGATCTGCTCAAACAGATCGAAGCCGTAAAAACTGACTCACAAGAGGGGCTGGCGCAAGCCGAGAATCTTGCCGCGCTCACCAACATGCAGGCAGACGCGCAAAAAGCCATTGAAAAACTCAAGAAAGAAAATGAAGAACTACGCGCCGCCAAAGATGTAAAGGGCGTTAAAAGCGCGGGTACCTCGAGCGCCAATTCGAAGCAAGTAGAAGGCGAATTACGCACCACACTTGAAGAAGTGGCGCGTTTGCAAAACCAACTGGCTGAAGCCAACATGCGTGCCATCGAAACTGAAAAGGGAGCTACAGCAACACATTCCACCGAACAGGCGGAAGTGGTCGCCTCCATTTCACAGGAGTTGCGCCAGCCGATGTCATCTATTGTGGGATATACCGATCTGCTGTTGGGCGAATCGGTTGGCATCCTGGGTGCGTTACAACGCAAATTCGTAGAGCGTATCAAATCATCCACCGAACGGATCGGAACATTGATCGATGACCTGATTCAGGTCACCATCCTCGAAACCGGGCTCAACGAAATGAAGCCCGAACAAGTGGACTTGAATATGGTCATCGATAACGCCATGTCTTACACCAGCGGTCAGGTGCGCGAGAAGAATATTTCGATGCACCTCGATCTGCCGAAGAATATGGCGCCCATCCACGCCGACCGCGAAGCGCTCCAGCAAATTTTGATTCACCTGCTCCAGAATGCCGGAGCCGCCTCCCCCGTAGAAGGAAGCGTGAATCTTGCTGTCCAAACGCGGACCGATGGCGGCAAGGAATATGTCCTGATCCAAGTCACCGATACTGGCGGCGGCATCTCAGCCGAAGATCTGCCGCGCGTGTTCACCCGTTTATTCCGCGCGGATAATGTGCTCATTCAAGGCGTGGGCGATACTGGCGTGGGACTTTCGATCGCCAAGACTTTAACCGAAGCTCAAAAGGGGCGCATTTGGGTTGAAAGCCAGGCAGGCGTTGGCTCCACGTTCAGCGTGCTGCTGCCGATCGCCAAGGCTGCGGAGAAATAACCATGCAGGCCATGCGTCAAATGGGCGGTGGAGTTTTTATCGCCGTCATCTCTCTCCTGCTGGTCATTGGTGGTATCTCGCTCTCGCTGGCTGAGAATCGTCCTCAACAGCAAGCCTCACCAACATCCATCCCGCTTATCATCATCGCCACTTCGCTTGAACAGCCGATCTCAACTCCGATCTTTGCCTCCACAAATACATTGGAGATCCCCACACTGACTTCAACCGCCCTGCCAAGCGCAACACTGGCAGTTCCAGTTGTGTGCAACCCGCCAACCGGCTGGCTCCAGATCATCGTCAATGCGAACGATACGTTGTATACCATCGCTGAAAGATATAAGACCACCGCCGAGATCTTAGGCGCCAACAACTGCCTCGGCAACACCGTCCCTGCGGCGGGTTCGCTTTTATATGTTCCGCCTGTCGCGACCGTCACTGTCATTCCGTGCGGTCCACATCCCGGTTGGATCAAAGCCTACAGCGTCCAGCCTGGCGATAACCTATACCGCATCTCACTTTTATACCGTACCACTGTTGCACAATTACAGGTCGGCAACTGCATGGGCACATCCATCACCATCTACACGGGTCAATTGCTTTGGGTGCCGAACGTTACCACCAGCACACCGGGCGTTACCTTTGTCCCCAACTTCAATACAGCCACTCCGAGCCTCACCCTGCCGCCCACGTCAACATTCATCGTGACCGAATCACCCGTGCCCACCAACACAACGATCCCGCCCACAGCGACTGCCTCGATCACACCCTTCCCATCGTCCACGCCCGTTACACCCGCCTCGCCATGAGATCATTTTGGCAGATCACGATCATCGCGGCATTATTCCTTGCCGGATGTGGTGCGAACGCGTCTGCGGATCCAAACCTTCCATTTGCATTCGTGACGGCTGCGCCGAACGCTTCACCGACCCCGACACCCTTCCAACCGATTCCCTGGACGCCCTCCCCCGTCTACGCTCTGGACGGTTCGCTGCTTTCCCAGCCGACAATTGATTCGTTTTCTTCAACCTCTACGCCCCCCGCACCGACTCAAACCCCAGCCCCCACCATTGACCCGAACCTGCTCATCAATACGGTTGCACCGCAGCCAACGATTGATACGTCTGGTAGTCAAGTTCTTAATAACGGACAGTCAACCGTTAACTTCCTATTGATCGGCTCCGACCAAAGACACGGCGCCTCCTTCCGCACGGACACGATGGTCGTAGCCATTTTGCATCCCAATGAGGGACAGGTCTCACTCATTTCCATTCCCCGTGATCTGTGGGTGTCCATTCCCGGTTCAGAGAATCAACGCATCAACACTGCCTATGAAAATGGCGAACTGAACGGTTATCCCGGCGGCGGCGCGGCGTTGTTGAAAGACACGATCCAATACAACCTCGGCATTCGCATCGACCATACTGCGCTCGTAGATTTCGACGGCTTCCGTCAGATCGTGGATACGCTCGGCGGTGTAGATGTACCGGTCTCATGTCCCTACACCGATTGGCGCTTGATCGACCCAACCTTTAACCCAGAGATCGAAAACAACTGGAATCTATACACGGTCAACCCGGGCGTCATTCACATGGATGGCGACCTCGCACTCTGGTATGCGCGCTCACGTCAAAAATCCAGCGACTTCGATCGAGGGCGCAGGTCACAAGAAGTTCTACGCGCTTTATTCAACCACGCTCTGCAAACCGGTACGTTGGCGCGCATCCCTGAACTGTACAGCAACTTCAAAGACTCCGTCGATACCGATCTGGGACTCGGCGACATTTTGCAGCTCTCGCTCTACGCACCCAAGATGACCAACGCCGATATCCGCAGTTACTATATCCGTCCGCCTTACGTCACCTCCTGGATCACGGATGGCGGCGCGTATGTTCTGTTACCCAATCAAGAGCTATTGCCCCAACTGTTGACCGAAGCGCTGTCAGCTTCGACAAAGACTGTTGAACGGCAGGCGATCAAGATCGATGTCATGAACGGCACATCCATTGCGGGCTACGAGACTCTGGCATCCAACCGCCTTAACTATGCAGGCTACGAAACACACATCATCCCATCCGATCGACAGGATTACGCCTACTCTGTTCTCATCGATAAAACTGCCGTGCAGGACCGCTCGATGAGTAATCCCATCCTCAACGTGATGGGTCTGACATCCGGCAGTCTCATCCCTGCGCCGGATGCGAACAGCACAGCGAATTATCTTTTGATCTTGGGCAACGACTACGAGCCGTGCTTCCGTCCTGAGAAGTTGGGGAATTAAACTTCTAACCAGATGAATGTCTTTAAACTTTGAATTGACTTGTGCAACTTGACCAGAAGGGAGATGTAATTTATGATGTCGTATACGACATCATAAAGAGGTGTGTCCATGACACGTTATGCTCTCAACCTACCAAACAGTCTAAAGCAAGATGCGGAACGGCTTGCGAAACAGCAGGGTATTTCACTGAATCAGTTCATTCTCTGGTCTGTGGCAGAAAAAGTTGGTGGACTTTTGCAAGGGCTGGATAATCCTGATTTTCCAAACATCACCTATCGCCGCGGCGCGTCTGGCTCGCTCTCGCCCGTTCTGCGCGGAACAGGGATTCGAATACAAACTCTCGTGATTTCCGCGGAAAATGAATCGCCAGCAGAAATTGCGGAAGACTATGACTTGACTGAAACACAAGTAAAAGAAGCATTAACCTTTTACGAAGCTCACCGTGCTGAAATAGATGCATCTATTCAAGTTGAAGCCGCATTGGAGCCAAAGGGTGAATAAGAAACTGCATTTACATCTCGATGCGGATACATCCAGCAAAGCTCTATTCAAAGCATTGCTCGAACGTGGACACGATGTAACCCGCACACCCGCTGAATGGATGCCCTTTGATGCCAGCGATGAACAACAATTACTCGGCGCGACCGCACAAGGTCGCGCCATTTTTACCTACAACATCCGCGATTTTATTGTACTGGGAGAGCGCTACCCACAGCATGGAGGCATTATCCTTGCATACCAAAAAGGTATGAGCTTAAGCGAGGTCATTAATGCGTTAGATCATGTATTACGCGAGACACAAGCCGATGAATGGATCGGTCAAACCCGCTGGCTGAATGATTGGAGAAAATAACCTGCCGTGATAGATCGTTAACCATTTTGTGGAGGACACATAGGGTCAATTGAAATAAAATCAGTTCTTACAATTTCGCAGATATCTAACTCAGGTATCTGCAACTTGTATAATTAACCCAAAGGAGAAAATATGAAACGGACTCCCATCTTATTGGCAATTATCGCTTTGGTATTCACCAGTCTCGCGTGTCAGGCACTGTCTGGCACGGCACCTGTCGCAACGCAGGAACCACAGCAGCCCGCACTACAACAACCTGCACCTACTGAAGCTCCATCACAACCTGTGGTCGAGCCTGCCACCGTAGCCTCGCAAGGTGTTGGCATTTTGTGCGTCGGTTCAGGGGCTGGATTAAGCTGTTTGAATGAAAACGGCTGGCAAACCTACACGGATGAAAACTCGGAACTGCCCAATAATTATCTGTATTCCGGCGCAGTCTGCCCAGATGGTCAAATTGCAATTGGACACATCAACGGTGTCGTTTTATTTGATGGCACCACCTTCAAAACGATTCCTGAAACCGATGCTTATTCATCCTCGGATGGCATCGCCTGTGATGCGGACGGCGGCATCTGGGTGGCGCACTTCAAAGGCGTAAGTCACTACTCCAATGGCAAATGGACAACTTACGGGTCGGAGAAATTAGCGAGCGGAGAATCTGCCAGTGAGTTGGTCTACGATGTGAAAATCGCACCTGATGGAAAGGTTTGGGTCATTACGTCCCGCAGTGTGGCACTATTTGAAAATGAAATATGGACCGTCTTCCAGGAGGGACAAGGGTTCAACGCGAGCCGCTTCTTCAACGCCCTCGCACTCGATGCCAAAGGACGTCCCTGGGCGGCGCACAGCAGTGGCGTGGATGTTTATGAAAACGGCGCATGGACATCCATTGAAAAAACGGATTACAACACACCCGAAAGCATCGCAGTCGATTCTAAAGGTCAAGCGTGGCTCGGAACTTTAGTCGACGGTGCCTATGTATTCGATGGCGGTACATGGATCCATTACGACCGCGCCTCAGAGCACCTGGCAAGCAACGACGTCGCTTCCATTTCAGCCGATAGCGACGGACGTGTCTGGTTCGGCACCACCTACGGCTTGACTGCCTTCGACGGTGCGAACTGGCAGACCTTCCTCATGAGCAATTCCGGTTTGCACGATAACGATATTGCGTTTGTCGTCGTGACCAAGGATGGCCCCGCCCTGCCTGCGCTGGAAGAAAAAGCCAAAGGCTCGCTGACCGGCAAACTACAGGATGCGGACAAAACTCCCATGGCAGATATGCGCGTGGAGATCTGCGTGGAAACCATCGGCTCATCCTTCTCCGGTGATACTCCCTGCTCAGATCAACCCTTCTTCCTCTCCACCAAAACGGATGCGGATGGTGCCTTCCTCTTTGAAAATGTCCCGGCGGGTTACTATGTCATCGTTGCCGAGACCAGCACAGGCTGGGCACAACTCACCGACCAATACGGCATCACCTCCGAACGGACATTGATCCAGGTTGGAGAGAAGTATGATATTGAGACTCTGACATTGGAGAAGTAAACCGACCAATCCCCTTTTCATAAGGGTGTAAAATATAGCCACAGTAGAAAAGGAATTTGACATGACTCTTCCTGCCCGTCTTATCACGCCAAAAGGTGAAGTTATAGAGTTATCGCCCTCAGCCTATCGGCGGGTGCGGAACCTCGTTGTTACGCGCCGTAGACTGCGCGTGACTGCGAAGTTCATCCAAACGGCTTACGGTAAATATGCGGGTAAGCCTTCGCTGACCAAAACCTTGCTGGCTGAACGCGCCGCAGACATGGCGCGCGAAGAAGCAAAAATCAAGAGATGGCATGGCAGGAAATAAGCCTGTATTTGTAAATTTCAAATCTGAGGTGCAATGGGGTTGCACCTCAGATTTTTAGAAAAGATTTTGATAACCAAATTTGCATCAATTTCTAATCGAAAAATCGATGCGTAAATTGAAAAAACTGGTTGACACCTCCTCCGTTTCCCGCTAAACTATACGCAGTAGAAAGAAAAGAACAGGAGCTGTCATGCCGGACAAACAATTAACCTCACATCTAAATCAAAATACACTGCTCACCTCCGCGATCAATTCGTGGGAATCATTTCTTGCGGATAAGGGACGTTCGCCGAATACGATCAAAGCCTTTCTTTCGGATGTGCGTTTGCTCACCACCTTCCTCCCCGAAGATATCATGCTGGGCAAGGTCACGACCAAAGACCTCAACCGTTACTTCGAATGGATGGAAAAGGAGCGTGATGTGCCGTGCGCTCCTAAGACGTTGGCACGGCGCATCACGGCGACCAAGTCGCTGTTTCGGTGGCTGCATCAATATGGCGTGCTGGTTGTTGACCCCGCCGAGAAGGTTGCGCAGCGCTCCGCCATTAGCCCCATGCCCACGGTGCTCACGCCCAAGGAAGTGGATGATGTCCTGCTCGCGGCAGACCGTCACCGCCGCGGCGACAAACCCGACGCGCGCTACTACACTCTGATTTATATGCTTCTCACCACTGGCATCAAAAAAAGCGAGACGCTGGGAATTCTGCTCGAACACCTCGAATTGGACCCGAAGGGGCCCAACGGACCGCAGGTCTTCATCAAGTATGCGACTCCCGCGAATCGTTACAAAGAACGGAAGCTGATCCTGCCCGAGGACTGGATTCCTGCCTATAACGAATACAGCTCCCAATACGAGCTTGGAGAGAAACTCTTCCCCTGGTCACAGCGGCGGTTGGAATATCTACTCGAAGATATCGGCAATGAAGCCGGGCTGACGAAACATCTCTCCTTTGATATGTGCCGCTGGACCTGCGCGCTGACCGACTTCCACGCGGGCATGGAACCTGATGCGATCCGCCAGAGGATCGGCGTATCGAAGATTCAATGGCGTGAGTTGTTTAATAAGTTGAAGCAGTTGGCGGGAAGTTCCTAATGTCATTGCGAGGAGCCGCTGGTCGAGTAGCCCCGTGTTCGTCGGGGCGTATCGAGACCAAGGCGACGAAGTAATCTCAACTCACATACCAACTTCTGTTTGAAGGTTACTTAACGTCAATAATGGATAAGCAAAAAATACCGACATGTCACCCTGAGGGAGCGCTTTTCAGCGACCGAAGGGTCTCGGACAAGGCGTAGTAGAGATGCTTCGGGGCAAAAAACGCCCTCAGCATGACATAATGTCCTTACCCATTATTATTCACGTTACTTAAGATTGCTTCGGGCTGTCGCCCTCGCAATGACGTCAGCCGCGTGTCATCGAAAAATATAACGCCTGACGCGTCGTATCCGTCAAGCGGAATGGATGCGCGGGACGATAGCCGGGAACCCAAACCACTTTTTCTCCCAAGCATAACAGAGGCCAGCGGTCACGCGCGCGCTGCGGAAGTTTGACGTTGATGAAGAAATCGGAGATCTTCATATTATGTCCACCCATGCCGAGTGGTTCGAAGCGGTCGCCGTCCTGACGAACGCGGAGTTCCAAAGCATCTGAGATCCCTTTTGCATCCAGCCAGACATGGAACGGATCATTATTCGAGCGGGCCTGTTCCATCGCCAGCGAGGCGATACTCCACTGTTCACAGCTTAACTTCCAGCCGCCGGATAATGTGACCGAGCCGGGGATCTTCAATGAGATCGTCGCGCTTTCATCGGGCATTTGGGGCCAGCGTTCTACGGGCAGGGTGGCATCTCCAGCCACAACATAGACCAATAACCCTTCGTGCAATAAATGCAAGTCACCAGCCAGATCGAGGCGGGCATGTGGATGCGTTGTCGTACTGATAAATTGACCCGCGCGTTCAAACGCGGCAAAACCGATATCCAGACTCTCAGGGTAGATACGCTCGATCGCACGCCGGATCAGGTTCCGTTGGAGTCCGAGCGGGAGTTTCGTCAACATGGAAGAGTCGAAGGCGACGAAGTCCGCATTTTCTTGAACAAGGCATTTTTTCCAGGCGTCATCCATAGCTTGCGCAATGATCTCATGATCGCCAGCCAGCGAACGGGACGTGCGCCAGATCACCTCGCGAAAACGCGGATTATACGACTCGAGCGCGGGGATGAGCAGATGGCGCAGGCGGTTGCGGAAGAAATCGAGCGAGGCGTTGCTCGGGTCATGCCGCGGACGGAAGCCGTTCGCCGCACAATAGACTTCGGTATCTTCGCGCCAGAGATCGAGCAACGGGCGGATAATGGGGATCTCGGGATCAAAGGTCGGCAGGATCGTGCGATGGGTCATGCCTTTGAGTCCAGTAAGCCCCGCACCGCGCAGAAAATGCATGAGCACGGTTTCGACCTGGTCATCTGCCGTGTGCCCGACTGCGACCGCCTGCGCTTTGAAATGGCGCGCCTGTGCCATCAAAAAGCGATAACGCAAAATACGTGCAGCTTCTTCAATGGATATTTTTCCATCCTCGGCAAAAGCATGCACATCGCCGTTCTCGATCACGGAGGCAATATTGAGACGCCCGGCAGTCTGCTCAACAACGTTGGCATCCATATCGGAATCGGGACGTAGCTTGTGGTTGAAGTGCGCAACGATCACACGATAGCCCGCCTTGCGGAGGACGCTCATTAGGCACAGGCTGTCGGGTCCGCCGGAAACGCCCGCAATGATGGGGCGATCTTTGGTTAACCCGCATTGGTCGCGGAGAATGGATTCGATATTTTCTAGCATTCTTTTACCACGAAGGACACCAAGGGCACTAAGGAAAACCTTTAGACGTGTTCCTTTTCCTACCTTTGTGTCCTTCGTGTCCTTTGTGTTGATTAAATTTGGTAGAGTTCCACCAGCACTCCCGAGGTGCTTTCGGGATGAACGAACGCGTACTTCTTGCCATCGGCGGCGGTGCGCGGTTCTTCATTGATCAAGCGGATGCCTTTGGCTTTTAGTTGTACCATCATTCCATCAATATCGTCCACCTCGAGGCAAACATGATGCATACCGGGTCCGCGTTTGGCAAGATATTTGGCGATGCCAGAATCGTCCGAGGTCGGCATGACCAGTTCCACTTCTGAGCCGGGCAGCGGCAGGAACGCCACTTGCGATTTTTCAGCGGGTACATCGCGCAGTTCGTGCAGGTCCATTCCGAGGGCGTCGCGCCAGAACGCGAGCGCCTTTTCCATATCTTCCACAACCACGGCAACATGATTGATCTGTTTTACTTTTGGCATTTGATTCTCCAAATAGAGTTAAATTCATTTAAACACAAAGG
>JAYUGV010000387.1:0-7006 GCA_043767565.1 Anaerolineales bacterium | reverse complement strand
ATGTTTTTGGGCGTGGCTGTGTTCTCTTTTGTTTAGGCATAAACCAAACTTACACAGTTACGCCCTTTTTGTCAAACCTTTCATGCACCAACGCCGTTCATTTTCATAACATTTCAGATTACGTGTCTTCAATTTAGTATTGTATAATCCTCCTATGCCAAATTTCACTGGAAAAATGCTCGGCAAAGTGCGCGTGGATATGTTCCTAGCGCGCGGCGGCATGGCAGATGTCTTCATCGGAACCCACACCACACTCCACCGCGCGGTCGCGATCAAATTCCTGAAAGGCGATCTGCAGGATGACCCGGAACTGCGCGAACGCTTTGAACGCGAAGCGCGTGTGATCGCCATGCTGAGACACCCGAACATCGTTCAGGTATTTGACTTTGACACCTTCGAAGATCAGCCGTATCTCGTCATGGAATATGTGGCGGGCGCATCCCTGGGAACCTACTTGCGCGAGTTACACAAGAACAATGGGCGGCTCGATATTAATCAGATCAATAAACTTCTGGGTAAGCTGGCAAGCGCCCTGAAATACGCCCATGACAATGATGTGATCCATCGTGACATCAAACCCGCGAACATTCTACTCGCCTCACGCACCAATCCGATCGAGGCTGGCAAGCCGCTCGCAGAAGACGCTGAACCGATCATCACTGATTTCGGTTTGGTGCGTTTCACACAATCTGCCAGACAAACCAGCACCGGCGTGATCACCGGCACACCCGTATACATGAGCCCTGAGCAGGCGCGCGGCGATCATGTGGATGGGCGCACAGATGTTTACTCCCTGGGCGTCACCGTTTACGAAATGCTCGCGGGGCGGGTACCATTCGATTCCGACTCGACCCTCAGCCTGCTCCACAAACAGATCTATGATCCACCCCCACCCATCGCAGGGATTTCAGACGAGCTCCAGGCTGTGATGGACCGCGCCCTGGCAAAAGATGCGGACGAGCGCTTCGCGACTCCCATTGATTTTGCCGAGGCGTTTCAAGCCGCCACACTCACCCTTCCAAAATCCTTTTTAGAGACAAATACCCTTCCGAGTTCCAACGGAAAGACTATCCAACAGCGCAACAAGGCTTATCTGCCAGTTGCACTTGGCATCGCTACCCTATTCTTAATAGCAATTAGTGTATTCTTCACATCCCGGGCGTCATTCCTTTCACCCACGCCGCAACCTGCAAATACTGAGATGCAGCACACCGAAACAGACAGCGCCTCAACCGCTGCAGTTCCTGTTATTGCTCCGCTTCAAGCAGAACCGGTTGGGCTATTGCGCTTTCAAAACGGCACCGCGCCCGCCGACCAGATCACACTAACCACTTCGGGCATGGCACTGCCGCCAGAAGGCAGTCAGTATCAAGTCTGGTTGATCGAAGACAATGGTGAGCAGCGTGTGAGCATTGGTATCATCACTTTTGACCAGGAACAAAAGGGCACATTGACCTTTGTCGACTCCGAGGGCAGAAACCTGATCGGTTTATATCATTCCATGGAAATCACCCTGGAACCCAACCCAGATAACAGCCCCAACCCATCCACTACGGTTGCATTTTCGGCCGCCTTGCCAGCCGAAGGATTTATGCACGTCAGACATTTATTGTTTTCGTACTACAACACCCCAGACGAGGTCGGCTTTATCAACGGGCTGGACGCAACAACATTATTGATCAACGACATTGGGAATGAAATGCTGACAGCTTTCGAAGCCGGGGATAAAGTCCGCGTCCGGGCACAAGCCGAAAAAATGTTAAATACCATTGCTGGAGTAAAGAGTCCCGAACACAAAGATTGGGATGGCGATGGAACTATCGGGGATCCCAGCGATCGATTTGGCTTGCTATTAAATGGTGATAACGAGGGCTATATTCAAGGGGCATACACACACGCCAACCTGGCGCTGACCTCGAAAGATGCCACAGAAAATATGCTTATTCACGGCGAGCATGTCAAGATCGCCATGACCAATATCGGGGAATGGACCCCGCAGCTTCATGATCTGCTGGTCAACATTCTCGCATCCCCAGCAGATACCGATGTGGAAAGTTTGGTCCGCCAGGCAGTTGCGCTTTCAAGTCAGATCCGATCCGGGATTGATATCAACGGCAATGAAAATATTGAACCCATCGCGGGTGAAGGCGGGGCGCTGACTGCCATTCAGCACGCCTATTACATGGCAGATATCTCGATTATCCCCTGATCATTCCTATCTTACGCAGCGAAACCTGTAACGCGAGATTTATCTCGCTTCTCAGGCACATCTTGGGCAGGAGCGGCATAAATGCCACATTACAATGATCCACACGACTTGGGCCGCATAAGGTTGAGATACAGCACAAAAGCGGACGTTATCTAACGTCCGCTTTTGTTTTGATATGGGATCATCTACACAAAGCGCTTAATCAAAAGTCTCTCAAGACATCATCCAAAGTCTTATCCCCCAATAACTCTCTGGGAATATTATTCTTCTCATACACTTCCCACGTCTCCGTGTGGACAAGCTCTTCCTGCGGCTTCAAGTCCACCAACGCGCCGAGGCTTTCCAACTCCAGCGCCCGATTAGTCGAATACACTTCCGCATTGCACCCGTTATCGGGATACACTTCATCCCGCCGTACACCGAAGCGTTTGACAAAAAGCACATCCCCAAACAAATATCCCAACCAGCCCTGTGTATTGAAATAGCCGAGCTTGAAGGCGCGTTTTGTACCGTCAGATCTCACCTGGATCATTTCATGGTTCAGACTCAATCTAGGATCATCCCAACGGCTGTAAGACCAAAGCACTACATTTCGGTTCGGTAGAAAACCGTCCTTATCCACAGTTCCAACTTGCTGCGGCAGTAAAGCGACCCCGTTCGGGCGCAGCATGGTGATCGCATTGGGCGCGAGGCGAATGGACTCAGTCCCATGATTCTTGATCATATGCTTGATCATCACGAATGGGCGGTCTGGACTCATTTGAATGGAAATCGATTTCCGGGTATGCGTATCCGGTTCAATGCCCCCCACCAGCCGCAGACCGTTCTTGGCTTCGCTGACTGTCACACCATGATTATCTGGAAAATATGTCTGCGATACCAACTTGGGCGCAAACCACAAGCGGTGCCCGCCAAAAAAATGATACTCGCCCAACTCAGTGATGATCCGGGCTTTAGGCGCCTCGGCAAAAATATTCTCCCCCAGCCAGGTAGGGATCAACCGCACGATCCGCGGTCCACCGCTCGCGAGGCACTCCAATTGAAAGTGATCGTTCTCGATGATCACGGTTTCGTGACCGTGGAAATCTCCGCTTTTCATGGGTTAATTTTACACTACGCCAGCCCCATCGTCAGCATGACATATATACACCCTGGGCTCCTTGTTCGTCTCGCGGGCGTAACGCTCAGCCAAAACTCGCGCAAATATATCAGCTTCACTTTGCGCTACAAGGTTAACTGTGCACCCTCCAAATCCTGCGCCTGTGAGACGCGCGCCATAACAGCCATCCAACTCTCGGGCGATATTGACCATCACATCCAACTCGGGGCAAGAAACTTCATAGAGATCCCGCAAACTATTGTGACACTCATTCATCAACCTGCCAAAGGCTTTCACATTATCCTGTTGCAGGAGAAAAACCGATTGTTCTGTCCGCTGGATCTCTTCGACCACATGCTGGGCGCGGCGGGCGATCATTTCAGGCAAGCGATCTTTAGTGCGATGAAATTCATCTACACTTACATCACGCAATGATTTGGCTCCCAGCAACCGCGCGGCTTCTTCACACGCCGAACGTCTCTCGTTGTACGCGCTATCGGACAACGAGCGCGGAACCGCGGTATCCGCGATCACGATCGCAACATCATTTGGCAACGGAATCGTCATCCATTCCAGTGAACGACAATCTAGATAAAGCGCATGATCACGTTTACCACAGGCGGATGCGAACTGATCCATGATGCCACAATTGACGCCGACATATTGATTTTCAGCCCGTTGACCAAGACGGGCGCGCGTCATGGCACTCGCTTCAAACTTACCCGCAGCCTGCCACGCGGACCCGAACCCCATCTCCACTGCGGCGGAGGAACTTAACCCCGAACCACGTGGAACGTCTGAAGTGAAAACAGCGTTAATAGCAGGTGTCTCATAACCGGCTTCGTTCAATGCACACATCACCCCAGCAGGATACTTTGCCCAATGCGGCAACGGCTTCCCATTCACATCGGTTTTCGCGGGAATCGTTTCGGATGAAAAGGAAATGCTCTCATCCAAATCCACAGCTACCAGCGTGGAATGACGCGTAGACGCTGGCGAGCATGCAACCCAAACCGCGCGGTCAATGGCGGCGGGCAGAACGAAGCCGTCGTTATAGTCGACGTGTTCACCTAAAAGATTCACGCGTCCCGGCGCGCGGATGATGAAGGCTGGCTCACTGTCAAAGGTCTCTTGGAAAATTTGCGTGATACGTTCGCGAAGTGTATTCATGTCCAAAGTATAATCAAGAGTATGAAAACTAAACAGCCTAATTCAAAAATGTGTTTTATCTGCGGGCTTGAAAACCCGATCGGGCTGCACCTGCATATTTATGAAGTGGAACCCGGCGTGATCGAAACCACGTATATTGCGCCTGAACATTTTCAAGGGTATCCGGGTGTTCTGCACGGCGGGATTGTCGGCGCGCTGATCGATGAAATCTCGGCACGCGCGCAAATGGGCGGCGACCCGAATGATCCGCGCTTTATGTTCACGGCAAAACTCGAAGTGAAATATCGCCAGAATGTGCCGATCGGAAAACTGCTGAAGATCATTGGCAAAGCCGGGAAGTCAAAATCGAAATCTGCTGAAGCCTGGGCTGGGATCTATAATGCCGAGACAAATGAATTATTAGCGGAAGGCAATACGCTGTTGATCAACGTGCCCGATGAACAGTTTGATAAATCGAAATTTAACGAATTGGGATGGCAGGTGTACCCCGAATCTTGATTACCTTATTTTTTTTATTTGGACGCTGATGAACGCAGAAAACGCAGATTCTTCTTTCTGAATCAGCGAAAATCAGCGTTTTTCTGCGTCCAAAAAGATCGAATAAGGCAATTGTCCTGAATCATAATTTGTAGGGCAGAGAAAGTTGGAAAGCCAGTTTATGGATGATGTTCAACTTGTACGCGATGCGGTCTCAAACACTGAAGCATTTATCGAGCTTTACCGCAGGAATATTACACGTGTATATCGCTATCATATGGCGCATACCGGCAATGTGCAGGATGCCGAAGAACTGACCTCGCGAACTTTCATGGGGGCGCTGGGTGAAATCCGCTCGATTCCCAGAAGCGGCGCATTCGCCGAGTGGCTTCTGGGAATCGCGGCAAAGAAACGCCTTAAGGATGTTCGAGGGAACAGGCGGGAGCTTCCCGACGATGCGGTTCTATACTATCAAATCTCGGGGCTGCCCGCTGATAGAGCGGCGATGCGCCGCATGGAAATGGAAGAGATCACCCGCGCATTGAAGAAGCTTCCCGTTGATCAGACAGAAGCTGTTATCCTGCATTTTTTCGGGGAGCTAACCAATGCTGAGATCAGCCGTGTACTCAAGAAATTAGAAGGGAACGATCTCATTGATAAACTGAGCTATATTGCCGAACAGATCGTTCCTGATACTCTTTTTGTTTCTGAAGTGGAACAGACTCTGATCACAGGTTATCCACAAAATAAATCGTGGGCATTCTCCCTCAAACAGGTATTATCGTTAGCGATCTGGATGGTGTTTATTGGTCTGGCAGTTTTCATGCTTAATTGGCGAACTGTTTCCAATCCTCCATCAAGCCAGCAGGCGGCAGCCGCTTCGCCCACACATCTTGCAGCCAAAATCGCGCCCACCAAAACTGCACCCAGTCCCAGCCGTCCGACTGCACGCCCTACAGCCACTCGCTTTTTATCCGTTGAATATAAAGTGCAAGCTGGCGACAACTGTACCTTCATAGCCAATAAGTTTGGAATAGAAATTGACCGCCTGATCACCCTCAATCGCTTGAACAGCGCTTGCGACATTTGGGTCGACCAAACCCTTGTGATTCCCATCATACCAACGCCCACGCCAACTAACTGATAAACTTTGGCAATTCTCTTTAACTGTATAATAGACTCATACACGGAGACACTATGATCACGACTTATCACCGACCCCAGACTCTGGACGAAGCCCTCACACTTTTGACTCAACCCAACACCCTCCCCCTCGGAGGCGGCACGCTTCTTTCGCACGCTTCGACTACGCCGCGAAACGAACACGCGGCTCCGCACAGCGCGAGCGACTCTATTGAAGTAGTGGACCTTCAAGCCTTAGGCTTGGACTCACTATCCAAGAACGGCAACAACCTCGAACTCGGAGCAACGCTTACACTGCAAGCCTTACTCGAATCAGAACACTGCCCTGCGGCATTGAAGACCGCGTTGAAGTTGGAAGCACCGTTGAATATTCGGAATTCAGCTACAGTCGCTGGGACCATAGTGGCATGCGATGGACGCTCCACGTTTGCGAGTGTGTTGTTAGCTGTGGACGCGAAGGTTTCAATAAGCAGCCAGCAGAAAGCAGAAGAGACTCTCAATATCGGGGATTTTCTTCCGTTGCGCGAACAAGTGCACGGAAAGCTCATCACATCAATCACCATTCCCCTGAATGTAAAACTTGCCTTTGAATCAGTCTCAAAGACTCCCGCCGATAAGCCTATCGTTTGCGCGGTGCTGGCGCAATGGAATTCTGGCCGCACACGGCTGGTGCTGGGCGGTTATGGCAAGAGTCCCATGCTGGCAATGGACGGGACCGAGGCTGACAGCGTGGATGTCGCTGCTCGCAACACCTATCACGAAGCGACGGACGAATGGGCATCCGCCGAATACCGCGTGGATGTCGCGTCCACGCTGGCGAAAAGATGTATAGAGGCAATCAGGTAACAGTCACTTTAGGACAAACGATGGATAAAATCAAACCGTACGAAAAGATCGCAGAAAAATTT
>JAYUGV010000386.1:0-18014 GCA_043767565.1 Anaerolineales bacterium | reverse complement strand
GCGTGGAGATCGAACGCAGCCGCGATGGATGAGGTACACCTGGCGTACTTGAATCTTGGGTCAAACATCCAGCCTGAGTCAAATCTGCCGAAGGCTGTGGAATTACTATCGCAATTTGGTGAAATTCAAAAGATCTCAAACGTCTGGGAATCAGAATCAGTTGGAACAACGAGTGATCATTATTTGAACGCATGCCTTAAATTTAAAACCACCCTAAAGCAATTTGATTTGAAAGAGAATGTAATTCGTCCGATAGAAGATCAATTGGGACGTGAACGAAGCGGGAATAAATTTGCGCCGCGCTCGATGGATATTGATATCATTCTATTCGATGATGAAGCCGTCAATGCTGGTATTTGGGGACTGGCATTTGTCGTCGTGCCATTGGCAGATATTTACCCCAACTTCAAGATCCTATCAACCGGTGAAACTGTTCTGGAAACAGCAACGCGTCTCCGCCGGGAAGTATGGCTGGAAACGCGTCGGGGAGTATTAGGCTGATCGAGCAGAATCAAACTCAGACTTAGATCTGAAGCGGTTTTGATCCCCGTGAAATATTATCCAGAAATTCCTGCCGCGTCGCCAGGTTTGCGCGAAATGCGCCATGCATCGCGGAGGTGGTCATACGCGCATCGTGTTTTTTTACACCGCGCATCATGGAACACAAATGCATTGCCTCAACCACCACAGCCACGCCCTGGGGTTTAAGCAGTTCACTAATGAAATCTGCGATCTGGCGCGTCAGGCGCTCCTGCACTTGCAGGCGGCGCGCATACATATCGACGATGCGCGGAATTTTTGAAAGTCCCAACACCTTGCCATTTGGAATATAAGCCACATGCGCGCGCCCAATGAACGGCAACATGTGATGCTCGCACATACTATAGAATTCGATATCGCGTACGATGACCATTTCATCGTACTGCACATCAAACAATGCGCCATTGACCACCTTGGTGGGCAGATCGCGGTAGCCGCCCAACAATTCCGAATACATGCGGGCAACGCGATCGGGAGTATTTTTCAATCCCTCACGCTGCGGATCCTCCCCCACCGCACTTAATAATTCAGAAATTATTTTCTTCACCGCTTCGATATCTACTTCCGCGATCACATGATCATCCGCAGCGTTGTTGTTCATTTCCATTTTCACTCCTTGATAAAACCAGCCCGATAAATATCGGGCTGGTTCTTCGTTCGCTTGACAAGCTCAACCCACAACAGGTTCGATCAAGCCGTAAGTCCCGTTACGGCGGCGATATAGGACCTGGATCGAATTCTTTTCGGCATTATAAAAGACGAAGAAATTGTCATGTCCCAACAGGCGCATTTGTTCGATTGCCTCATCCTCCATCATTGGGATCAATACAAATTTCTTGCGGCGACCGATCAAGGGCAGCAATTCACCGGTGTCATCAACGGGCAGTTCGTCTACATCCACCACCTCAGCGGCGGAGCGCCCATCACCACGCCCATGATAATGTTTGCCTTTATAGCGATCGACTTGTCGCTGCATCTTTTCAAGTGCGATATCAAACGCGCCATGCAGATCGTCAGCCCGTTCCTCGGTTCGCAACATAAAGCCTTTGCCGCGCACAGTGATCTGCGCCACCTGACGGTCACTCGCATTACGCGCCGCCTTGTTATGCGATAACTCGATGTTTATTTCGTCAATTCCCGGAAGGTGTCGCTCGAGCTTAGCGGCTTTTTTCTCAACATACTCACGCATATCATCCGTCAACCGCATATTACGAGCTTGCGTTTCAACTTTGTTCGTCATGGTACTACCTCCTGAAAAGTTAGTTCAACCGACCGCCTGGTCAGTTGTCATACACGAGTCAGATCATGATGTGAAAGTGCGCGCGCGATGGTCAGCGCATAGATCTCCTGGGCGCCAGCAAATAGGAGCGCATCCGTACAGGCTGAGATCGTGGAACCGGTAGTCGCCACATCATCCATCAAGAGGACGGACTTCCGCTTCACTACTGACGGGTCGGCTTGGTACGCCTGCGAGACATTTTCACGCCGCTGGGAAATTGTCAACCCAACCTGCGAACGTGTCTCACGTGATTTCCATAATGCCTTGGGTGCATAATCCAATCCCAATTCATAAGCGAGCGGGCGCGCCACCAACCCAACTTGATTATAACCCCGCTCTTGGAGGCGTTTACGACCCAGAGGAACTGGGACTATCAGATCCAAAGTCCATTGTAGTGAACGTACAAAATCAACCATTTGAACAGCGATTGAATCTGCCAAACCAACATTGCGTCGGTACTTGATCGTATGCAGCGCATTCTGGATAGGTGAATCAAAAACCGCCCACGATCGCATCAAGCGATACACAGGCGGTTCAAATTGACATTTCTCACACAAACCAACTTTGCGAACGGGGATCCCGCATTTTTCACAGAATGGCTCAGCGACGAACGGGACGCGTCCCTGGCAGTTCAGGCACCAGCGAAATCCTGCTTTTCCACATCCTCCACATACCGGCGGGAAGAGCAAATCCAGCCCGCTCCAGGTCAATCGGTAAAGACGATACGACCAGGGTGTTTTTTGCACGGTCAAAATTTTATGAAAGGTTTACAATCCACTACCACCAAGGTTAGTCATAATTTGCATTACAGCGGGCACAAGAATAATAATCATGATCGACGGGAAGATCAACAAAGCCATTGGAATGATCATCTTAATTGGAGCCTTGTGAGCTTGCTCTTCCGCAAATTGACGACGCTTCATACGCATTTGGTCTGCCTGAATACGCAACACCTTCGCCATACTCACACCGAGTTGCTCGCTTTGAATGATCGCAGCGACAAAGCTGGTCATCTCTGCAATGCCCAATCGGTCAGCCATATCCTTCAATGAATCTCGGCGCACTTTCCCAAGTTGAATCTCACGAAGTGTTCTGGCAAACGCCAGCGCAAGCTGGTTATCCCACTTTTCCGCAACTTTTGACATGGCAGCTTCAAACCCAAGCCCGGCTTCCACACAAATGGTCAGAAGATCCAAGGCATCAGGCATTGCCTTTCGCACTTCAGTCTGACGAGCTTTAATTTTACTTGTCAACATTGAGGCTGGTATATAAGAACCCATAAATGCCGCGCCACCAATATAGAGAAGATTTTTGCTCGAATCAGCCGGAGGGGAAATTACAAGATATGCAATTGCAAGCCCCCCGAAAACTATTGCTAAAACAAAGCGAATCGCAAAAAAAGTTGCGGCGTCGATCGGCCACGGGTTTCCTGCTATCTCCATCATTCTGGTAACGTTCTGAATTGCCTTTTGAGGAGTGAAGCGAACAGAAAATTCGGCAACCTTGCGAATGATGGGAACCAGGACGCGCTCAGCAAAGGGTTGCGAAAGCTCAATTTCCTCGAGCGAGGTCACATCACCGCGCTGAATAAATTCAGCTAAACGAGCTTGCAAAGGGTCAGAGTCATCTGGCTGATCATTTCGCCGTAAACTGACAATAACCACAGCAATCGCACCCACTAGCACAATGGCACCTAGTACATATACTATCGTCATATTAAACCTCAATATCCGCGATCTTCTGCATAACAAAATAACCGGCAACAATCATACCAACAATCGTACCCACAGCAATAATGCCGCACAACGGCTGAGGAGTAGACGGGCTATCGTTAAAGAAACCGCCAATGTACTCCGGACTCACAAAAAACAAAGCAATGGCAAGGAAAACAGGAATCAAGGACAGAACTGCACCAGAGGTTCGAACCTGAGCAGTCATAATGCGTATCTCTCCCTTGATTCTAACGCGTTCGCGGATAGTAAATGAAATCGTATCCAAAATCTCAGCTAGATTACCGCCTACTTCGCGCTGTACGTTCACTGCAGTAACTACAAAATCTAAATCCTCACTAGGAATGCGACGTAAAAGGTTTTCCAGGGCTTTTTCCATAGAAATGCCAATTTGCATTTCCTGAACGACACGGCGAAATTCATCACAAATCGGGGCTGGCAACTCGCGACTCACAGCTTCCAATGCCTGCATCACCGAATAACCTGCACGCAACCCGTTGACCATTAAATTTAGCATATCTGCCAGCTGATCATCAAATTTGGCCAGCCGAACAGCTTGCTGACGTTTCACGTAAAAGCGGGGAATAAAGAAGCCAATTACGCCGCCAACTACCGGAGAAGCAATATTTGGCTGGATAAAATAAGCAATTACCGCCACCGCCACCGTTGACATGAAAACTAGGGCGTAATATTCAACTACTTTGAATTTTAGATCAGCTCGCGCCAACTCGCGCGCCACGCGATCGCCTGCTGAAGAACTTGCCACTCGGCGGTTCATCCACTCAGTAACAATGGATCGGCTCGCGGCCTCCCCAGCAGATCGATCTTGCTTCTGATCATCATCAAGGAAGTTTTTTAAACGGTCCTCAACTAATGAGCGCTCGCTATTTATCGAAACAACAACGCCAACTATCAAGATCACAATTAGTACAACACCACCGCCTATCAAAACTATCGGATTCATACTACGTTTCCTGTCATATCAAAATTTAATAACGGCGTCGTTCGCCAATACCGAAGATAGACGGGGGCAGATTTATACCGGCTGTCTCGATTTTTTCCATGAATTTAGGGCGTAGCCCAGTAGGTCGCAACCGCCCAACAATTTTTCCGTTTTCCATACCATTTTGCTCAAAGACGAATATATCTGTCATCGTAATAACATCGCCTTCCATACCACTCACTTCGGTGATGGTAGTCACTTTGCGAGTACCATCACGCATGCGTTCCTGCTGACAAACTAAATCAACTGCACTAGCCATTTGCTCCCGGATCGCCCGTATAGGAAGATCCATACCAGCCATCAAGCACATCGTTTCCACACGAGATAGTGCATCGCGTGGAGTATTGGCGTGCGCTGTGGTCATGGAACCGTCATGTCCAGTATTCATAGCTTGAAGCATGTCCAATGTTTCTCCGCCACGACATTCGCCTACAATAATACGTTCTGGGCGCATTCGGAGCGCATTGATGACAAGGTCACGAATCGTAACTTCACCGCGACCTTCAATATTGGGCGGGCGCGACTCTAACGTGACTACATGCTCCTGGCGCAATTGCAACTCAGCAGCATTTTCAATAGTCAAAATCCGTTCATCATCAGGAATAAAACTTGACATTACATTTAGAAGAGTAGTTTTTCCTGAACCGGTACCACCCGAGATCAGGATATTCAAACGAGCCTCAACACAAGCCTTAAGAAATTGAACAGCTTCGCTAGTGATGGAACCAAATTGAACTAATTGTTCGATCGTAATGGGATTCCTTGAAAATTTACGGATGGTCAGCACGGGGCCCACAAGCGAAATTGGGGGGATAACTGCATTTACACGTGAACCATCCTGTAAACGAGCATCAACATAAGGGCTGGATTCGTCAATACGGCGACCCAGCGGCGCAACGATACGATCGATGATCCTCATCACATGATCATTGTTCTCAAACGTTACAGGAACTCGATGAAGCCTACCTTTTCTTTCGATATAAACATTCTTGGGTCCATTCACCATGATCTCAGAGATCGTATCGTCTTCCAACAAAGGCTGCAGAGGACCCAACCCCAATATTTCTGCGGCAATTTGCTCAAACAGACGCGCACGTTCGGGTCTGGACAAAACGATATTCTCTTCAGCAAGAATTTGTTCAAAGAGGTCTTGAATCGAACGCCGCACATCATCTGTGCGGGTAATATCCATAGACGGATCCAATTCAGACAAGAGCTTGTTCTGAACCCGAACCTTTAAGTCGAAATAAGAACCGGCTTGCGGAGATGTGATGGGAGCATTAACACGTCGCGCCTGCAAAGAAGACAGACGGGAACCTTCCCCGCCTCCTTGAGTATCCGCAGGTTGCCCACCTGAAGAAGGTGCGCCCTGCCCTTGTTCAATACGTTTTAATAGAGACATACTTTACTATCTCCTTCATCTATTATTTATTAAAAACAAAATTTACAAGTTAGCGTCGGGCTGCCCGGTCAGGCTCACCACCTGATTCTTGAGCAGCAACACGTCCACGTACGCTTTCCGCCAACATATACACACCTCTAGAAACCGGCTGACTCTTATTGTCAAGCACAAATGGCACCCCGCGATTTACTGCCTTTGTGGCTGTTGGCTCATCCAATGGGATAGACAAGGCAACTTCCTGTTTTAAATTCTCAGCAACACGTTCTGGTGTAATGTTTATTCGTTTATCGTATCGATTCATCACAAACAATATTCGATTACGTTCAACGCCAAGGGTCTGAAGCAAGTCAAGGAACAAGCGACAGTTCTTGATCGATGGAATATCCTGCGTGGTCACCAACACAATTAGATCGCTAATATCTATTGCCGCCAGTGTGACATCAGTTAAAAACGACGCCGTGTCGATGATCACATAAGCATACATTTGACTGAGATATTCGAGAACTTTGGAGAATTGTGCACTTGAGACTTTCTCTGCTTGCTCTGGTCGGCTGGGCGCCGCTAATATATGAAGCCCACTTGCCGCGTGCTTCACCATTACCTCTTCAACGATTTCCGAATCCAATTCATCGGCTCTAGGAGCTAAATCAAGAACAGTGTTCTTGCCCTGTTCATTGATAAACACAGCCACATCACCAAATTGAAAATTCCCGTCGACCAAAGCAACACGGGTATCGTCATTGTTTAATGTAAGGGCAAGATTAACTGCCAGGGTGGTACATCCTGCGCCCCCTTTCGGGCTATACACTGTAACAATCTTACCCTTTGGACCGCCAAAACCAGAAACACCACCTAGGCTACCAACCGTAGCAGCTACAGCTTGAACGCTCTTTGTTTTTTCAGTTCGCGCCATTTCGCCTGCACGACGAATCGCAGAGATCAATTCATCGCCCATCGGCGGTTTGGTTAGAAAGTCACGTGCTCCAACCAACATTGCCTTGCGCATATAATTTTGATCGCTTTGCACCGACAAGATAATAACCTGCACGGCGGGCTGTTTGGCGCGGATCGCCTCTGTTGCAGCAATCCCGTCCATATCAGGCATATTAATATCCATCAAGACCACGTCTGGGTTTAGTTCTTGAGAAACCTGAATAGCCTCTTTGCCTGTCCGTGCAATTCCGACAACATCTACATCAGACTCAAACTGCAGAAGTTTTTTAACGTTCTCACGCGTTTCAGACACATCATCCACGATCAAGACTCGAATTTTTTCACCAGCAGGCATAAGATACTCACTTCGAAAATATTTTTTTATTGTTGAGGCTGAACATTAATAATATCGTTTGGCAATAGAGGAGGTGCAAGCAGGTCCAAACGAGGCTGGAGAGCATATGGCAACTTGGATGGTAAGGAGATGTTGTATTGTGTCAAGAGGCTGGTTAATGTCGCCGACTGAGCTTCAATACGAGAGTTATCATTTGGATTACGAAGTGTCATTGAAATGACAGCCCCGCTATAAACAAAATAGTTCAAGGCAATTGAGTCTTGAGGCGTGACCATCAGTGTAATAATATCTGGAGTAGCTTCCTGTTGAGTAGGCGCAGGTGTTGAGTTTGGGTCAGCTGCCAGAGGAGCCTGTAGCTGGAAATTCCCAAGATTCATAACCACAACATCCTGCAAGATCATTTGGCAAACCAAGCGAGGTCGTTGGGTTTCAGACGGAACTGTATAGATAGGTTTCTGGAAGGTGGGATCAAGCTCCACGCGCCCTTGTCGAGACGGTAATTCCTGGGTTATAGGTACGATCGAAATAGTCGGCTGGCCATCTTGTGGAAAAAACACATCACTCATCGCCGAAACATAGTTCGGAAGCACGGATTGATACGCCGGGTCAACATCAACAAATATCATACAAGCATTGACGTTTATATGCGCACCATCGTTTACACCATATGCCGCCGTTGCTAATCGGTTAGTGGGGATTGCCACAGCAACCATACCGGACGGCACTTGAACAGCCCACGCTGGGCCAGCAAGCTCACCAGCAGCTGCTCCAACCATGGAAGAGGTGATCAAGGTTCCTTGATCGAGGGTAAATCGGGCAGTCTGCCCAACTAGATTTGCCTCTTCACCCACAGTAAACATGACCTCAGCTACATTTCCCTGAGGAATTGAAAATGTTCCCAACATTTCCTGGGTAATTGTCGTTCCTTGCGGGATATTTTGAGATGCAAAATAAACCTGACTACTTGCCGACTCCGTGGCAACAGTTGGAGTACTCGGATTAAATAATCCAAAACTAAATGCCAAAACAACAACACCAACCACTACGATCAAAATCAAGAATATGAAGATTCGTCCGCGACGCATGGGTATTTCTCCTCTCAATATTTTGCCTTAAACCGGCAGAAGATACAATTTCAAGACTATTATAATAGTATACACCCAAAACAATAATAGCAATTTAGTAAGAAATGCTGACTCAGTCCCGTAATAAATCCAATTTTTTGCAATTTTGTATGCTTTATGTGATTGCAGTACAAAAAATCAAGGATTAAGAACGGGCTGGCACAGCAAACGAAATACGAGCACCCTTCCCTACAGCACTATCCATTTCAAAACTTCCGCCGAGCATCTCAGCACGCTCACGAATCAGTTTGAGTCCAAGGCTAGCTCCCTGCTGAACAACCTCAGGGTCAAAACCACGGCCATTATCATCTACACTGACACGGACACGCTCTTCGCCCATATCCAACATCACCTTTACAACAGTCCCCTGACTATGGCGGGCGGCATTGCCTAACAATTCCTGAATAGCACGAAACAACATGACTTCCAAATAAGGCTCAAGACGGCGTTCATTCCCGGTAACCGTTACATTAATATCCAAGCCCATTTGCTCTTTGAATGCATCTGCATAGCGGCGCACAGTAGGAACCAGCCCCAGATCATCAAGCATCATCGGGCGAAGTTCAAATATGAAATTTCGAACCTTTTGAAAAGTGCCCATCGCAGAGGCTTTCAGGCTGTTCAATTCAGCGCGCGCCTGAACAGCATCAATATCGAACAAACGCATCGCGATTTCTGTTTGTAGAATAAAGTTCGATAAAGCCTGCGCTGGCCCGTCATGCATTTGACGGGAAAGACGTTGCCGCTCTGTCTCTTGTGCGTTGACCAACATTTCAACGCTAGCCAAAGGACTTTTGCCTCCGCCAGATCCTGAAGAGGACGAGGCGCCGGCAGAACTTGTTGAAACACGTGCCCGCTCAAGGGTCGATCTGAAGCGTTCGAGATGAGTCTTTTCTGCCTGTAATTTTTCGAGCTGTCCACGCATGACGAAAAGACGCTGTTGCGCATCCATGGCAGAATCATAGACAGACTTGATTTCCTGAGGCGGCATTTTATCCAGTTGACCCTGAACTTGTTGAAGATGTGTAGTGATCGCCGCATTTCGTTGAGTTAACTTCGACAACTCACCCTGACTCTGCTCCATCATCAAAGTGACTTCCCGCAAAGCTCTCTGCGCTTCATCCAGTTCTTTTTCATAATCCAGCTCGTCGCCGGAGGTCAGCTCATTAAACATAAATATTTACTCCTGAGACTTTATAGCAGTATCCTGCAATTTCACCCATCCACGCCGTAAGGCATATACAACCGCCTGCGTACGATCTTCAACACTGAACTTTCTTAGTATCGATGTGACGTGGTTCTTAACAGTTTGATGGCTGATGCCAAGCAAACCAGCGATCTCTTTATTACTCATCCCGCGCACCACACAAGACAGAACTTCCATTTCACGATCGGAGAGCGGATGGAAAGGCGCTCCAGGTTCACTATATGACTTGCGGACGCCATCCATTTGTTCATCGATCCAACGATCGAGATCGCGTCGGTTAAAGATATTGCCCGCCACAGCGTATTTACCCTCTGCAACAGCTCGAATGGTGCGCGCCAGCACATCTGGCTCGATCTCTTTGGCGCAATAACCAACCGCGCCCGCTAATACGGCATGGATCGCCTGCTCAATATCGTCATAACCGGTCAGCAAAACAACCCGCGTTGGCAGGTGCTCAGAGGTAACCTGATGGGTAACCTGCTGACCATTCATGCCAGGCATATTAATGTCAAGCACAGCAACCATCGGATTCATTGATCGGATGAGTGCAATGGCTTCACTTCCATCTGCCGCCTGAGCGACAACTCGAAAATCAGCTTCGAGCGAAAGCGCTTCCACCACACCCTGGCGAAAAAGTGGATGATCATCTGCAACGAGCAGTGTTATCTCTTTCATTAAACTTATCCCTTTATTGGTCTTGACGTGAGTATAGCACAGTAGCGATATGCGGGCAATTTACGCAACCCTCAGAGGCGTTTCAATTTCGTAATACTGTTTCTCCTACGGCGCGATACGATAAAGATGCGCGCCCTCAACCTCTCCCAAATACATAAAAGTTGAATTGCTCTGCGGGTTATCATATAGATCCTGCAAAGCCCCCAGAGCATCACTATGCTCTATGACAAGATACTTGGCTTGAAACTTTTGCGCCACATCCAAAACAGTGGACTCGTCACCCAAAGGCAGCCGAACTGCGGAGCGACCCGTACGAACATAATAACCAGGCGGATTAGGAACGATCACCACGTCCAGCGGGCTGATACCATTTTCTTGAAGCTTTTGCTCCACTGACGCATAGATAACATCATCCTTCGCCCAGTCGGTTGCCACAACACGGACGTTTATCAGGTAACCCGTAAAAACGATCGCCAGAACCACAACCATGCCATGAAATATATAAGGAGCATTTTTATCAGTAAATTTTTTCCGTCGTTGTACCCATGCAAGGATTGCATCAAGACCAACCGGTATGGCTATCCACCACAACGGCTGCATAGCCGCGCCCGTATGATGGAAACTTCCACGCGCACCGGCAAAAGGAAATACCACAGACATAACGACAAAAGCGAGCAGCCATCCGGTAACGGCTAGCTTGACTCGCAGATCATTCCTTAATTGCCATATGCCGATCAAGATCAGTGGCAATAATAAAAACTCACCTTGGGCGAAGATGGCAGTATTGAGATTGGACTTGATCGCATCAACTCTGTTTTGGACAGCCATCCCCCACCCGCCTTGCATAAAGCTATCCAACGTGAGCTTTTCGGCAGGATAAATAAATGTTTCGCGATAATCTTGAAGCCAGAGCAATTTTCCGCCGCCGGGGGTTAAGAACGAATGGAAAAGAGTCCAGGTGCGATAATGCCAGGGACCCATGATGATCAAATATCCAATAATCACAATCAGTCCGCTGGGGATGATAAGAACAAGCCATTCCTTGAATGAATTCTTTTCACCATTCTCTTTGGCTGTAGATTTCCACATAACAGTCAAGCCTGCCAGCCCCAACCATAGCAAACCATCACTCCGCGCAAGCGTCATTAAGCCAGCCAACCCGCCAAGGACGAGGGGAATCCATTTTTGTTTTCTGGGAGCCAACAAGAGAAATGCACCACCAAGCAACATGAAGATCGCGTAATTATCTGGAACCGGCATGAAGGGCGCATAGAAAAGCGAAAAGATAGAAAGCAATCCTGCAACCATCGCTATCAGCTTGTTCTTTGTAATGTCAAAGGCAAGAGTCGCTGTCAGTAACGGCACGCAGGCTGAAAGGAGAATGAACGGGAAACGTCCAGCAGGATACGTTGTTTGGGATGTGAGCCACATCCCAATGGCGGAAACGATCGACGCCAGCGGCATCCAATAAGTATGCGATGGTGTTGGAAGTCCTTGCGGGTCGCTCAAATAATTCCAAATGTAGGGCTCGGTAAAACCTTTGCCGGTTGCCAATTGAATGCCGCCCGCAAAATAATAATCCGCGTCCATATAGCCGGGCAGGGATTGATATTGAGCTACGGCAAATGGAACCGCCAACCCGATCACAAAAAGGATCAAGTAATGGCGCCAGTTCATTTGCCGGCTCCGAGTTGATCTGCCCAAATGCGCGGCGGACGTACTGCCCACCAACGCATCCAATATAAAGCAACGGTTGTTAATAGGGGCGGGAGGATTCTCAACAGATCAACATACAAGCGCCCTGATGCTGACATGGATTGAAAATACATGCCGTAGAAAAAGAGAAGCTCAAACATTAATAACAGAGTCGTGATCAACACCCGCCTCTTTGTCCAACGCTCCCAGGCGAGTGAAATGATCAACACGCAAGCCGGGATCAAAATAACATGGTTGGACGGAAAGATCGCGAAGCCTAACATCGGAGTCATTGCCAGCGCCAGAAACGCTGCCCATGTAACATGGACTGTATGTTCATTCACTGACCGTATGGCTTCAAATAAAAACAAGACTGCGAAGCCAACGACCAGCCAGCCGCCAAAGGAAAAGTTTTGCGTTGGAAGCAGATAAGCTAATGTGATCTCGAAACTATAGTTTATTCCACGGCTCCAATCAAAACGCAGCGCCTGGATATATGATAGGAGCCAATTCGATTTGGCAATGAACGAAACGATCGTCAAGATCAAAAGCGTCATACCAAAACCGGAGAATACACTCCAACGGCGATTTGCGATCACAAAGACCAGAACAAAAAGAAAAAACAAAGCACCGACTTCCCATTGATAGGCGATTAGAAATAAAAGAGACCCGGCAAGTTCATCCGAGAACGAGCGCAAGGCAACCAGAATATACAAATAGATCAATATCAAAAAAATGGCTGGGGAGCCGGAAAGAAATGAGCTGACGCTGAAGTAACTTAATAACCCAAACAAGATCAGAGATACAACCATCCAGGTTGGAGGTTTCCATTCGGATAAATTCAAAGAAAGTAGAATGATTCCGATCAACGCCGCTTGCGATAACAGCATCCATATGCCATGCGCGATCGCAAAATCTGAGAAGAAGGCAAGCGGTATGTATAACAGCAAAATATAAAAAGGATCATTTAACGCGTAAGGGTATTCAGCCAGAAAGGCTTCGCGTCCATACACAAGCGCTTGAACCAGTTGCGCAATGGTTGAACCATAAGGCTCGATCTTCTCAAACAAAAATGCGCGCACACCGTTCCAGCGCAAAAATAACCACTCACCGCCGTGCAGGGTCCGTGCCAGATAAATATCCAAGGCCAGCAAGGTGGCAGTAAGAATAACAGCACCCAGAATGAAACCAATATCAGCCGGGGTGAGAAATTTTTGCGATCTTCGGATATCTTGAAAAGCCATAGGCTATTCGATCTCAAAACGAAATATCGGACGGGTAGGTGCGTGACGTGCCACCTCTTTAAAATTCGCCTGATGAAAGGCGGACGCGGTGCCGGTGAAAATAAAAGGCGCGGGAGAATTTTCTTGTGCCTCCACCGGATAACCTTCTACGATTCTTCCACCCATACGGCTGACGTGCTGGACCGCAGCCTTGATCAACTCGACAGCGATACCATTGCGCCGAAACTTCTTCGCCACAAAAAAGCACGTAATCGACCAAACTTCCTGATCATCTATAGGTTTGAGCACGCGTGAATGAGCCAGTTTTTCGTAAGCACTGCGCGGCTCAACAGCCACCCAGCCAACGATCTCGCCATGCCAGTAAGCGAGTAAGCCGGTGACCACACCCGCATCCACATAAGACTTATGCATCTGACGAGTCTCAAAGCCTTTAGCATCTTCATAAGCTTTACCGCGCAGTTTCCAATTCATGCACCAGCAGCCGCCACAAGCGCCATTGGAACCAAAGAGTTCTTCGAGGTCGGGCCATAGATTTCGTTTGATAGGTTTGATGGATAGGGAGAGTGATTCTGACATTGTGCGCCAAGTATACCTAACGCGGTCAAAAATTGCTCTATTTTATACACAGATAAATGAATATTTTACCGCGGGTATTATATAACTCACCTTACGCGACAAAGACCCCGAAGGGGTCAAATGATTATTAGCTGTGGCCGGATGTGATCTTCAACCCCGCAGGGGTGTCATAGATTGACAAGTATGTCATCCCTGCGGGATTTGGAAACGTCTGGCTTTTGATTCTAGAGTCGTTTCATCCCTTCGGGATTACAATCTGCGTATGGTGAGTTATATAAAACAAATACCGTTCACTTTGGAATATTTTTACACAAAGTGAACGGTTTAAAATTCGTGGTGCTTACTTAATTTTAACCCAAGTTGCTATCATCCAATAGACTTTCGTGGTTTTCCGTCAAAAACCCTCACCCTGCCCTCTCCCGCTGGGAGAGGGGGAAGTCGTCCCTGTAAAAAAATAGTCTTCATTGGGGTGAGGGAAGACTTTCGAAGTCAAGATAGCAACTTGAGTTAATTACGGCATCAGCATTGGGACAGTTGCAGGAAAGATATTATACTCAAAATCAGTGATCCATTGATCGAACAACTCGCCATCGGTGTGCGCAGGCGACGGTTTATCTAATTTAAATTTCAAGTGCGTACAATGGAGTTCGTTGATCCCATCCATCTCAACCATATTGCCCGCGCCCGGTTTCATGGCAGCCGGTAAAGCTTGAAACATCTTTACGCGCGTACTGCGATAGCCGTGAACGAAGGTCAACTTCCCATCAAACGGATTCGCATGCGGAGTCATAAAGAAGACGCCGCCGGTACGCTGTCCATTGCCAACAGAGACCAGCGAGAGCGGACCATCATAAGAACCGCCGTCCCATTCCATTTTGACATTCCAGCTAGGCTGTTCCATGATCGCCTGAACTGCTGCAACCAGATAACGTGGAATGCCCGAGATCCATTTTATTTTTTCCTGCTTAATGCTGACGTATGGCTCCAACCCAGCCGCTGAGTTATTGAGGAAGTAGCGTTCATTACATTTGCACAGATCGATTTGGCGTGTCTGCCCTTTTGCGATCATCTGGGCAACAGCTGAGAAATCACGCGGAATACCAATATTATCGCCGAGATCATTGGCAGTACCCAATGGCAGGATGCCCATCGTCACCGGGAACGGACTCTTTTCATCCCAGCCGCGCGCAGCACCGTTAACCACTTCCCCGATCGAGCCATCGCCGCCCGCTACGATCAAGGTGGTAACGCCTTGTTGTACAGCATCTGCTGCAAGGTCTACAAGATGATCGGCGCGTTCGGAAATGGACAGATCAAAATCCACGCCAGCCGCACGTAAAGCAGACTCTGCCTCGGGCCAGCGCTTCTGCGAATTCCAACGGTTTGAGTAGGGATTGAGTAATACTTTAATTTTCATGTTCAGTCCATTTTACTTTGTGAGTTCAAACGGTAAGACCATAAAATTGGTTTTGCAATGGAAATGAAGCGCTGAACAATTGAGCAAGCTGGGATATTTATGGAAGAACAGCCACTTTATAAATACGCACATCATCCACCTGACCAACAAGTTGGACCGATCGATATAGGTCAGGCTGGTTGTATAAAGCATTGAAATGCGCGTTGGCGTTGACAGGGTCATTCTTCAACACGATGTAATGCACGTTAAATTTCCGAGCCACATCCAAAATGGACTCTTCGCCCCCATAAGGAAACATGACCGCCGGTCGCTTGGTCATCATGGTGTAGCCGGGGGGATTGATGATCATTACGGGCTGCTCCGGCTGAATGCCTTGTTGGAGCAGAAATTCTTCTACTTTGGGGTAGGTCAGTTCTCCGCGCTGCCAGCCAGTGGTGAGGACGAGCGCATTAACACTTGAATAGGAAATAAAGAATAAGATAAACAGCAGCGTCAACTGAAGGATCAGATCCAACTTCGGCAGTTGAAACATTTTCCAGGTTTTCAGTTTTGAAGAAAGCATATCCAGCCCAAAAGGAGCAAGCGCCCACAGTAACGGTTGAAGCGCAGAGACGGCATGATAATAACTGCCACGTACACCGGCGAGAGGGAAGATCACTGTAAAGACAAGAATCAATAATGCCCAAGCGATCAAACCTAGGCGGACTTGTGAGTTGCTGCGTAGTTTCCATAAACCAAGCAAGATGAATGGAAGAAGGACGATCACACCCTGCACCACTACGATGTTATATAGCACCCGTTGAAAGGCAGAGACTCGTAATGCGAGAATCGCATCCCAGCCGCTGGCAAGCCAATTGCTATAATTAAGTTGGTTGGCAGAATACATAAAGGTTTGGTAATAGTCCGTAAGCCAAAAGGCATGGCGTGCGCCGCTTGACATAGGCGCGCCGAAAACTGCGATGTTACGTAAATACCAGGGGAGCATGATGAGCAGGAATCCGCTGAGGGCGAGGGCAAGGTTGATTAAGAGTGAAACAAGTTTCGGCTTGGAGAGCCTGCGCTGAGCATCATCGAAGCGACGTGGAGCTTTATCCCACCAATAATGAATCGCGATTAGTAAAAACGTCAACGCGAGCCAGATCAGCCCATCGGTGCGCGCGAGCGACATCAAGCCTGAAAGGATGCCGAGTATGAAGTATGGCGATTTGCTGGCGCGGTCCATGTTCAAAAAATAAAGCGCGCCAAGCACCATGAAGATGCTATAATTTTCGGTGACGGGCAAATAGGGTAAATAAAAACCGGAAAATAACGAGAGCAGACCTGAGACAATGGCGAGGTCACGGCGGGCTGTAATTCGATATGCCAAGGCAGCACTCAGCGGTGCGATCAAAACGGCGAAAAGGATAAATGCGAGGCGACCCGATGCGAAGGTTTGATTACCCGTCACCCACATGCCGAGCGCGGTGAGGATGGAAGCCAGCGGCATCCAATAACTGTGCGAGGGTTGTGGGAGAGAAACAGGATCATTGAAATAATTCCAGATGTAGTTTTCGGTAAAGCCATGACCTTGCGCGAGTCGTACACCGCCCATGAAGTAATAATCAGCATCGATGTTGCCGGGGATGGTTTGGTACTGGGCAACAAAAAGAATGATACCCAGTTGCAATATGGCTAAGATCAGATAATCCGTTTTTTTCACAACCTATCTGCCTTCCACAAGCTGATCATGATCGATCTTACCTGAAGTCCACCCTTTGAGTTGGGAGATCAGTACAGCGACAAGGATGACAACGCAGCCGATG
Organism: Anaerolineales bacterium; assembly: GCA_043767565.1. Taxonomy (GTDB): domain Bacteria; phylum Chloroflexota; class Anaerolineae; order Anaerolineales; family Villigracilaceae; genus Defluviilinea. Next base: position 1,032 of record JAYUGV010000386.1, on the reverse strand, counting down.
ATCTGGATGGGCAGGAGAGTCTGCTTGAGGGCGAACCAGGCAGCTAGAACCGCGAAGACAGCTTCCAGTCCGAGAATGAGCGCGGCGTCGGTGGGCGGCGTATGTTTTTGTCCCCAGACTTGCAGGGTGTATCCGATGCCGATGGATAAAGTCGCGCGGTATAGGATGGCGCCTAATAACGGCAGAGCCGTCAACACGGATACGTTTTCAACGAACAATCCAATGACCAGGTTGATAAAGCCGCTGATAAAAAAATGTCCGGCGGCAAATGAAATGGATTCGAACTTCGCGGCGTATTTGCCCAACACGACAAAATGCAGCGCCCAAAATAATGAGCCGGTTAGTTCAAGCGCATCACCCGGCTGGACCTGGAATCGTCCCGCCGTCGACAGCATGAACGCCCCGACGCCTGCCAGCGTGACCGCGATCAGATCGATCCAGTGCGGGCGTTCGCGGAAGCCGATCCAAAGCAGGAAGGGCGTGAAGACCGCATAGAGACTGGTGAGGAAACTGGCGTTGGCAATTTTGGTGAAAAATATACCCACTTGCTGTAAAGCCGTTGCGGCGAACAAGATCAGCCCCGCAACGATCATCCACTGCCATTGTGCCTGCGGTATTTTGTATCCGCGCGGGATGAAGGGAATCAGAATGAAACTTGCGAGCACAAAACTGACACCGTTAAATAGATAGGCAACATGATATTGACCGGCAATCCCTTGCGCGACAAAGGCAGTACCCCAGATGACGGCAACCATGAAGAGCAACAGATCGGCTTTGAGACGCATAATGAGTGTGGGTGACCTTGAATTTTAGTGCCTGACCATTTTACAGCATGATTCTGTGTCTCACTTCAAATGGAAGTTTTAGTGCAGCATGGTTTTGCCCAATACTTTGGGTAAGTGCCTACTTTTTTTGCAAGGTGAACCCCCAAATATCAGCAATTCCAAATCTGGAACCAACGAACTCAACGCAAAGTCGCCCAGACGCCAAGTTTTGGACTTTTTCTCGCCAAAATCGGCAGGAAGACCGCTT
>JAYUGV010000385.1:0-7050 GCA_043767565.1 Anaerolineales bacterium | reverse complement strand
CCAATGTTGGCAAGATTGAGATTGAAAACTTCCTCCACTCGGGACACCAGCGCGGGTAAACAGTGCTGTGATGCGAAGCGACTCAGAAAGGAGAAGTTCGCCGATCTACATTTCCAACCCTGCCATCACATCCATAATCGGCTGGATGTTGTGGCCATGTTCCATGTTTTTGAGTTCGCGCACGATATTGCCATCCTTAAGAAACACCACACGGTCAGCAAAGGAGGCGGCACGCGGGTCATGGGTGACCATTACGATGGTCGCGCCAAGTTCGTCGCACGTCTTCCGCAGAAGTTCGAGAATCGCCGTTCCGCTCTTCGAGTCGAGGTTGCCTGTCGGTTCGTCGGCGAGGACAATTTCCGGGTCGTTGACAAAGGCGCGGGCGATGGCGACCCGTTGTTGCTGTCCGCCGGAGAGCTGGTCAGGCTTGTGGGTTTTACGGTCACCGAGACCGACAAGATTGATCAGCCTGTCAATTTTCTCTTTGTGCTTGTCGAGGCTCTGTCCGTCTATGAGCAGGGGCAAACCCACATTTTCCTCGGCGCTGAGCGTGGGGAGCAGATTGTAGAACTGGAAGATGAACCCGACCTTGCGCCGCCGCATCACAGTGATTTCATGGTCGTTTAACTTGGAGAGCGGCTGACCCGCAAGCGTAATCTCACCGTCGCTGGCTCCATCCAAGCCGCCAAGCAGGTGCAAGAGTGTAGACTTTCCCGATCCCGACGGGCCCATAATCGCAACAAACTCACCCTTATTCACGATGAGGTTCACCCCACCGAGGGCGCTCACGATTATTTCGCCCATCTGATATTCCTTCTTGATTTGTTTTGCTTCAAGAACGGTCATGATGAATTCTCCTTATCTACAAGTCCAATCAGCCCATAGACTTTTACTGCCTGCGTCTTCCCCCGAATCTCTGTCAATCCCAAATCGACATGGGTATATACGTCGGCTTTTGATCCTAATGACGCGAGCGTAAATTCGCTCAACAAAATATCGTAATCGGGGAAAGTCTTATTGAGTCCCTGAATGCGCGCACCAACATTCATGGCATCACCGATCACTGTGTATTCCTGGCGTTCTTCGGACCCAGTCGCGCCCGCCACTACCTCGCCAGAGTTTAGCCCCATGCCAAATTTGAGCACAGGCAGACCCAATCTCTCACGTTGGCGATTGAGATGAACCAAACCCTCGCGCATCGCCAGTGAAGCCTGCAAGGCGCGGTGAGCATGGTCGCGGTACTCGCGCGGTGCGCCGAAGATACAGACTGCCTCATCGCCTACGAAACGATTGACAATCCCGCCATGCGCTTCGGTGGCAAGGATGATGACTTTGAAATATTCATTGAGCGCAGCCATCACTTCTTCGGGCGGATACTTTTCGGCGAACGATGTAGAGCCGCGCATATCTACATAGAGGCAGGTGATGGTCTTGCGCTCCCCTTCAAGAGTGACGCGACCTGCGAGAACTACATCACTCACATCACGACTCAAATAACGACCGAACAGGTCGCGCATTCGTTCACGGTCATTGAGACCATGCACCATCTCGTTGAAGGCGCGCGCCGTGCGCCCCACCTCATCCCAGCGGGTTTCAGGGATGTGTTGAGTCAAATCGCCGCGCGCTACCGCGTGTGAGGCTTCTGCAATCTGGCTGAGGGGCGCAAGGGTGCGGCGGGTAAAGAAAATCGTCAGGCTGACCGCCACCGCAAGGGCGGCGACCATCGTCCACACTGAACTCACAATAATTTCGCGAATGATGTTATCAATCGGCTCTGCTGAGGCTGCAATGCGTCCGTAGCCCAAGCGTTTGCCAGCGCTGTTTTCAATCGGGACGGTAGCTTCAAACACCCGCTCGCCTTTCCATTCGACAATGCTGACGACCGATGACGAACCGGATAGTGTGATTGTGTCAGTGAGCGTTTGACCCGTGAATTCGGGCTGGTCGCTGAAGATGACTTTATCCTCGGTGTTTGCGATGACAAAGTATTTCAAGCCGAAGTCATCATTGGTTTGCAATAGAGGCTTGAGCGCCTGCAATTGTGTGTCGGTACTGGTGATGAGTTGCGCAAATGTTTGAGGTGAGAGTTCGTCGAATTGGATGTCGCCGTACTGCACGCGGTTGAGTTCGATCATCAGGTCTACTTGCCGTGCCAACATTGATGAGGTGTTGTCTTCAAGCAATTTGCGTTCGTAGTTCACGCGTACGAGAGTCAATGCGGCGACTGTGACAATAAAAACGAGTCCGAGTGAGAGTGAGAGTTTAGCCGACAGTGGTGCGCGCGCCGCGAGTCCCCGCAATCCAGTAGGTCCGAGATGTTTCGCAGGGGGCAGGAATCCTGTCGCGCCTTCGGCGCGCATCGCATCAGCAGGGTTCACGTTGGCGGCGCGGTCAGCGGGCCACAGCGAAGCGAGCATTGCAATCGCGGGTCCGGTAATAAGCGCCGCGCCTGCCACTGCCCACGGGATGGGTACTTCGGAAACTGGTGTGATTTGAGCCAGCTTTTGAATCCCGATGACCAGCAACCGTTCAAAGGTGTAAGCCATCGCCAGCCCTGCCACTGCGCCGAGTGACGCACCCGCAAGCCCAAGCCAGCCCGCCTCCAGCACAATCATCGCCCGCACATGGGCGCGACTCATACCCATCGCGCGCAGGGCTCCAATCTCGCGCTGACGCTCCAACACCGAAGCGATGAGTGTGACCACCAGCCCCAACGCGGCCACGATACCCGAAAGCGAAGTCAACCCGCCGAACAACGCGACCAGCGGCCCGGTAACATTCTCTACCGCCTGACTTAATGCCTTGCTGTCAAATGGCGCTACCTCCGCCGGATATTTTTCCAGAAGTGCTTTCACCTGTTTTTCAAGCACGGCATTGTCCGCGTCCGGTTTCGCGTCAAACAAAATCGCAAACGGTTGCGCGCCAAAATATTTTTGTGCCACATCAGGCATTATTCCCGGATAGCCGCCACCAACTGCCGCCACGGTGAATGGCACTTTGCCCAGTGTAGTGTCCACTTCCAACGTGTCGCCAGGGTGTTTGTCGAGTTTGCGCCCGGTCAGTGTGGGCAACAAAATTGCGGGGCCGTTCGCAAAATATTTCTCGGCTTCGTCCCACGACCCTTCTGTTAGCGGGAACACGGGATTGTCACGCATTTGGTGAAAGCTCAGGCCAAATGCATATTGGTCACCTGCGCCTGTTTCCACGCCCAGCCCCGGCAGGCTTACGTTCATGTAATATGAAATGTCGGCCATATCACCGAGCGCGTCAATATCGGCTTGCAAATCTTTTGAAATGAGTGGCGGGCTGGGGAGGCGCGAGAAGTCTTCAAATGAAGTCCCTGGTGGGTATGGGCGCGTCAATCCAAAATCAGAACTTAACATCGATTGAGGGATCGAGACCAGATAATCGCTGAAGACCAACGTCACGCCGGAGAGCGCGATGATAATCATCAAGCCGATGGTGAGGGTGATGGACGTAAGCGCAGCCCGCGCGCGTCCCCGCCCCAGACTGCCTGCCGCGAGTTGAGCGGCCACTCCCGCCGCGCTCAGGATTCCACCCATACGGAATAAGCGCGACCGAGCGATGCTCTCTCCCAACCCGATGAACGCATTCACCCATATCGGAACGAAACACAACGCCGCGACCATCAGTGTTATGACTGGCATAAAGATGGGACCGTAACTCGGCTTGATGTTGGTCGTATCTCCAGCGGCACTCAGAGCCAGAAGTACCGTTGCTATAAGCAGTACCATCCCGAGTCCAGCTAATAGTACATGGGTGCGGGCTTTCGATGTTCCCTTATCTGTTTCGCTTAACGCCTCCAAGGGGCTTACCTGCGCGGCTTGAACCGCGAGACTCATCGTAACGCCAAGTGTGACCACCAGCCCTGCACCCAATGCGAGAAGTATGCCATCCACTGGGATTGGTACATGAGGGACGCTGGCTTGTCCTTGCAAGGCTTGAATGGCAACTGTGACCCCGCGTCCTAACGCCCACCCAAACAACAACCCCAGCGCCGACCCAAGCAGTGCAGTGAGCGTTGCCTCCATGAGCGTCTGTGTCATAACCTGCCCACGCGTCATGCCCAACGCGCGCAATTGCCCAATTTCCCTGCGCCGTTCAGCCAGTGTGATCGCAAACGCATTGAAGACCAGGAACGCGCCCGCCAGCAAAACGATGAAACCCGAAAAAGGCAGAGCCAAACGCGTGAGGTTAAAGAGTGAATTTAACCCGCTCCCGCCCGCCGCGCTGACGACAATAAACTGCGTGCCCAGCGTGACTTGCAAATTTTCTTGCGCCGTGTCTTTGTTTACCCCAGGCTTGAGCCGCACCAGCACCGCGCTCGCTGAGTCCGGCGCATCGAAAACCGCTTGCATGGTCTTCAGCGGCAGCCACGCGGTCGGTGCGCCTAGTCCTTCGCTCTTGAGCAAGCCAACAACTTTATAAGTATGTTTCTGCGCGTTGGGTCCGGTCGTCAACTCAATTTCCGAGTCCACGCCAAGACCGTTGATAGCCGCCCATTGAGAGGGGAGAAGAACTTCGAGCGCATCGGGCGCGGAGAAGAACTCACCCGCCGCAAGGTCATAGGTGCTGAGTCGCCGTGTGGGGTCAACACCCAATAGTTTGAGACCGGTTCCCTTGAGTGATGATATCCCACCAATTGATGTGCTTGTTGTTACACTAGGATCGGAAATCACCACGCCTTCAACGCCGCGCAAGATGGGCGCTGTCAATTCCACCTCAGGCTGAGCCATCAGCATCTCCGCCGTTGAGTCGGGGAACTTCGACCCATTTGCTCCGCTCACTTCCAAATCTGCGCCGCTCAACCGGCTCTCGCGTGCCGCGCGCGCTGACTCTTCGATGGTGACGCCAACAATGCGCATGGCGAAAATCATTCCCACGCCAAGCGCAATGGCGAGAGCAGTAAAGAGTGTGCGCCCGGCGCGGGCGCGAAGGTTGCGGAAGGCTAGGAGGAACATCAGAACTTCTCGGTCACAAGGATGGCAAAACGATCATGATCTGTACTCACATTCTCCAATGTGTGGTGGATGTTCAAAAGCACAGTAATCAAGTTTTAACGAATTTGAAAACAAGCAAACCCATTACATCCTAATCTACCTGACAACAAATTCTACATGGGTGAACTTCCCGGAACGTCATATCGTCACCTTCTATACGGTAGATGGCATTGAACGCCTTGTCCCTGGCAATGGGCGCAAATTGAAAAAATGACTATCTATTTGGCTGCATGCTAATCATAGCACATCTCGTCAGGCTGAGATGAAGGTCGCTAAATGAATAACCTGAAGTTTCCTTCCGCTTGAGGTGGAAAGATTATCAACAGAAAGAGTACGATATCGGCATTGCGACCGATGCGGTAGTTTGGTCAGATGGTTTCAGATTGTATTTCGATGTTCTATGCCGCTTCTGCGTGATCCAATAACGATGCCGCTTTCTCGATCTCGCTTTCGCCTGGTGCGCCATAGCGCGAAGCGGTTTCAATAGAATGTCCAAGCATCTTTGCACGAGTCTCAATGTCAACACCCGCCTGGCGTAGCATGAAGGCACAGGTATGGCGCAGGATGTGCGGTGTCACTGGCTCATCGATACGAGCACGTTTTCCCGCTTCCGCGATCATGTTTTGCATCGAGCGGATTGAATAGCGCGCACCGATGGTATCGCCCCGCAATGCGGCGAAGAATGGTGCGTCCTTGCCTTTCTCCAATCCAAGCTTGATGCGCAATACTAACCACTCTTGCAAGGCTTTGCGTGCTGGTAGGGGGATTGATGTACGACGCTCCTTGAAACCTTTTCCTTTTCGGATATGCAGTGTTCCCGATTTCTCTTTCAGTTCAAGGTCACCGAGATTAAGCTGAAAAGTTTCATCCACACGCGGACCTGCATACAACATCAGGAATACGATAGCTCGATCGCGAACTAATCGGTTCTGTGCATCCCTGATAACGTTTTCCTCTACATCCTTTGCGCGCTTGCGTTTTGTAGTTGTATCGAGCCATGGCTTTTGAAACACTGCCTCGAAGCGGGATCGCTGTTTATCGCTCAAACCACGGGGTTCGGGTTCCGCTTTTCTTGGCAAACGTAAACCGTGCATGGGTTCATGTTCGATGGTTTTTGCCGCTTGCAAAAATTTCACGAAGGCACGCAGGGCGGACACCTTTCTTAAAACAGTGGAGATCTCCACTTTCTTCTCCAAGTGATTAACGTAGTCCTGAATCAGCTTCTTGTTGAGTGCAAAGGGGTCTTTCCGAAGATACTCAATAGTAAGAGTTTCTCCTTCAGTCTGTTTCCACCATCCTAAAAAATCATTCACATCATGAACATAGCCGTTTACAGTTTTCTCCGATACGCCTGCCCGTGATCGAGAGGGCAGGGTGGCAGTGTTCATGTAATCTTCGAAAGCTTGCAGGATGTTCTTTTGTTTTGGGGTCATTGAGGTTGATCCTTTGGGTTTAGAAAGTATTTTGCGCAATGAGATTGACGTCATCCAGACTGCGTAATTGGCGATTATCAAGCTTGATTATACAATATGGTTGCGTACAATGCAAATTGTACGCATCCAGAATGATGCCGTTTTTACTCACTTTGTCGCCAGGAAATTTGTAGAATCTCACATATAACGAGACTGGCTTCAATCCCTTCGTAGATTGGCAGTTAGCAAGTAGGCTGGTCTCAATATCTTTGAGACGGTTTAACGCCAGTCTCATTATCTTTGAGACACGACAGAAATTTGTAGAATCTCAAAAATAACGAAACTAGCTTCAATCCCTGAAAAAGATCAGGATCAGTCTGATCTTTTTTCTTGCCATAAACAATTACAGAAACCAAAAGGAAACAAGTACAACATGAAAAAGAATGGAAAGAGCCTGGCTGATAAGCCAGGAAAAAAACGCAGGAAAAACAGCCAACATATGAACGGAATCCAGTTCTTGATGCAGGAAGTCAGCCGGGTTTCCTACGCGCGCGGAGTAGCCTGTTTCTGCACGCCAGGTCACAACCGGGGAGCGGGAATGATGAAATGAAACCATC
>JAYUGV010000384.1:0-7057 GCA_043767565.1 Anaerolineales bacterium | reverse complement strand
ATACATAATAAATACTGGGGAAGGGATAATCGCAGGAACCTGACGACCGCAAGCCAGGATCAAAAAAGGGATGATGAATAAAAAGGTTAGCCCTCGTTTATAAGACTTCAAGCTCATGACTGAATCAGAATCGCGCGCGCGGGTGCGCCGTCTGAGCCTGCGATCTTGAGTGGGAGGCAATACAGATCATAGAACCCGCGTGAGACTTGTGAAAGATTCAAACCTTCGACCACCACGACGCCCGCCTTCAACAAAACCGTATGCGTAGGAACCGAATCGCCATACGGCGCAACGGATAGATAATCCACGCCGACGAGTTGCACGCCGCGCGCCACCAGCCATTCCGCGCCGTCTTCTGTGATGGCAACAAAATCCGTTTGGAATTTTGTTTCGCCATTTTTCCACCAATGCGAATTGCTCGTGCCAAAGAGGATGCGCTTGAAATCGAATGTAAGTTCCATGCGGTCTAATATCTCTGCAGTGATCGCCTCCACCCCATCGGGTAACTGCATTACATAGCACGGACCCGTCAGCACCGACAAAGGCAATTGTTCCACGGTGCGGCCGTCATTGAGAAAATGATGCGGCGCATCTACATGCGTGCCAAGATGCACCGCCGCGCTGATATGAGTCACATTGGCGTGCGCACCTTTATCCATCGATTCGATTTGTTCGAGTTCGAGCGCCGGGTCGCCGGGCCAGGTGGGCAGAGTTGGAGAAATCGTGAGGGAAATATCATAGATAGTCATGGCTTGCTCCTTGGTGTTCTTCGGAATGTCATGCTGAGCGATAGCGAAGCATCTCTACGACTGTCTCAGAGACTCTTCGCCGCTATCGCGGCTCAGAGTGACATGATTGTTTCTGTTGCCAGCGTAAATTCTTTCAACACATCTTCATCCATCGTAACACCCAATCCCGGTCCATTGGGGACCGTGATCGTGCTGTCGTTGTTCAACGCAAAACGTTCATGCGTGATGTCGCGCTGATAATACCGATCCGAGGCAGAGATATCGCCGGGCAACGCAAATCCAGGCAATGAAGCCAGCGCGAGATTCGACGCGCGTCCGATGCCGGTCTCCAACATGCCGCCGCACCAGACTGGCACGTTTTGCCCGCGGCACAGATCATGGATCGCGATGCCCTGACTCAATCCGCCCACGCGCGCGGGCTTGACGTTGATGATCATGCACGCTTTCATCTCCAACGCATAGCGCGCATGCCGCGCCGAGACCACACTTTCATCCAAACAGATCGGCGTCTTGAACTCCGACTGCAGCAGGCGATGATCCCAAATATCATCTTCGAACAACGGCTGTTCGATCAGCAGCAAATTCAGATCATCGATCTGCTTTAACACCTGCGCGGACTCCAACGTGTACGCCGAATTCGCATCCACTTGCAGGCGCAGATCGGGGTACGCATTGCGGACGGCGACGGTTTCATCCACTTCGCGCCCCGGCTTGATCTTGATCTTGACGCGACGATAGCCATTCTGCAAATAGGACTCCACGCTTCGCACCAAAGCGGAGGCTGACTCTTGAATCCCGATCGAAACTCCCACCTCGACCTTGTCCCGCGTGCCGCCGAACATTTCCCTCAGGGACTTGCCATCGCGCTTGCCGAACAAATCCCACAACGCCATCTCCACGCCCGCCTTCGCCAAATGATGCCCGCGGATTCGTTCCACGCGCGCTTGAAAATCCTGCGCATCTTGAATGTCTTTGCCCAGAATCAACGGCGCGATAAAGTCCTTGAGAATATGCCACGCGGTGCCAGTTGTTTCATAGTTGTAGCCCGGTTCCCGTGAAGCGACACATTCGCCGTAGCCGGTCAGCCCTTCAGCTTGCAGGGTGATGATGACGCACTCACGCACCGTCTCGCGCCCAAAGGACGTTTCAAACGGCGCTACCAACGGCATGGATATGTGATGGAGGGTAAGGGATTCGATTTTCATAGTGGGTTGCTCCAAGTGTGTAATATTTTTCATTCGTATACAATGGTGAAATTATAAGTGTAGTCTTACCGATTATTGGTTAGGAATGAGCCGTCTTTTAAGATTCAGAATTAGGAAAATCAAAATGACAACTAAAAATTCGTCAGAGTCTTACTGTTTTGCTTTAATGAAAGACGTTGCTGAGGCTATTATTGGTGGTTCAAAAAGAACGGTAGGTTATTTAAGAGAAGAGCCAAAGAATCCTAGAGATAGAGATATGGGAAAACATATAAGTAATGCTTTAAGAAAAGCGAATTTGTCAGGCGAACAGTTAGACGAACTTGAAAAAGCGTTTATTCAAGAACAACAATTATTAGTTGGGTGGATATTTAGTGTATTAGACCAAGGGATTCCTGAACCGGGTTTACCAAAGAAAGTATCTTTAGTAAACATGGACACTAATGAAGAAGTTTCGCCTGGAAGCTTGAACGATGTTTTTACAAAGGTCTTTTTTGAAATAGCAAAGAAAAATAATTTACAGTTGTTCTAATGAAAAATAGACCGTTGATCTTCAAACCGCGCTGTTTAAGAGCAATAGTGGCTGTCATCTAAAAGATGACAGCCACTTTGTTACTCGATCTTCACTTCCCCCGGTTCATCGTTGATCTTCAAACCACGCAGGACGTCGTCCATGCTGGTGCCTTCGCCGCGGCGCATACCCGCCGGAGGTAACAGGGTTCTGACTTCATACCATCTCCTGTTTGAAGTTAGTAGCCTTGGTGTTGCAGGATATAATGGAGGCGTCGGTCTAGTGCTGGACTATGGCGAAGAAAGTCGAGTAGCGCGATGCAAATATCCTTTTCACTCCCTGAAAGTCAATTTATAACTGAGTCGCCAGAAGAGGCGACCCAAAAAATCCGTAGGTATGCCGCGCTGGGGCTATATCAGGCAGGCGAATTATCCATCGGCGCCGCCAGTGAACTGGCAGATATGGATCGGTACGAATTTCTGGAATTCTGCAAACGTGAGGGAGTCGCCTTGCATACACAAACGCCGGATGAGCTGGAAGCGGATTTTGGGAAATATGGAAAAGGGCATTAACATGCTAATTGTCGCAGACAGTTCCGCCCTGATCGCCCTTGCCGCCTGCAATGGCTTGGATTTGATCTTGCAGGTTTACTCTGATATCAAAATTCCAGAAGCGGTTTATGCTGAAATCGTCGCACCTGAGAAATCACAATCTGATGCACTCGGTGCATTTTTGGCTGAGCGAGTCATAAAAGTGGACACAACCCGATGGGTATTAACTGCGGGCGGTCTTGGACGCGGCGAGATCGAAGCGATGGCTTTATACAAGCAACTTTCCGCAGATGCATTATTGATCGACGACCAGCGTGCCAGGGTCATCGCTGAACACAACCAGATAAAATGCATTGGCGCGCTCGGGGTGCTTCTCATCGCAAAACAACGCGGAAAGTTAAGTGAAGTTGCGCCGTATGTTCAAAAACTTCGCCAGTCTTCCATCTATTATGGGGATGATCTGTTGGACAGAGTACTCAAGCTTGCCGGGGAATGAAGATATTCATAGTTGATCGTTCACAAGAATAAAACCTGCAAGAACGTATATTATTCGATCTTCACTTCCCCCGGTTCATCATTAATCTTCAAACCACGCAGTGCATCATCCACGCTGGTGCCTTCGCCACGGCGCATCCCGGCGGCGGGCGTTCCGCAGTAGGGACAAATATTCCACGGCAGTTCCATCAGCTTGTTGCAGTTCTCGCAGTTCTTCTTTAATTTCGTGTGACAGTTCGGGCAGACCTGCCAGTCATCTTTGACGCGGCGTTCACAGCCGGGGCATAATGGCAAATCTTCCAGCGCTTGGAGCAAAGCTTCTTCTTCGAGCGTGCGTTGATATTCCTCTTCGAGAGTCCGCTGCGGGCGGAGGATGAGATACACCAACACACCGGGCAGATTCAATAAAGCCACCAACAACGTCGCGAGTGTTTGCACCAACGGGTCACGGGCGCGCGTGCGGATGTCACGATACGTCCAGATGACGAGCGAGATCCATAAGGCGGCGAGGAATGCACCGCCGAAGCCGGTTAGGATGAGGAAGAAGTTGCTTACAAGTGTGGGGTCAAAAGTCATAATGCCTCAAAACGATTATTATGTCATGCTGAGCGATAGTGAAGCACACCGCACTTGGCGTGGGTGCAAGGGTCTCTACGATTATCTCAGAGACCCTTCGCTGTCACTCAGGGAATCATGTTAAGTATAAACAACAAGAATGACATCTTCATTTTATCTCATTTCGTCTTTGCGAGCCGTTCTTTGGCAGTACCGCCGAAAGATGCGAAGCAATCTCTCACGTGCCAGATTGCGGATTGCTTCGTCAGGCTAAAGCCTTCCTCGCAATGACGGGGCGGGTCATGGCGTCGCGTGATGAAAATCCCATTGACCATCACCCTGATCTACGAAGGAGTTGGTGCCGATTACTTCGTAGAAAGTAGTGCCCGGCTTCAAAGAGATCGCCGCGCCGTTGGTGGCATCGGTCAGGGAAAGCGGTTGATTGACGTAGGTTCGAGTCCAGCGTGCGACGATGCCCACGCCATCACGGAAGACGTATGCTTCGCCTGAACCGGTCAGGTCAATGTGATAGACCTCATCATCCGCGTCAAACGCATTGGCAAAGGTGTGATAGGCAAACAACACGACCACATTCGCAGCATGGACAGCCGTCCCATTGACGCGGTCTATCAGCGGAGCAAATTGTTCGGGGTTGTTATCGCGCGTATCACTGGTTTCTTGATAACGGGCATATTCACCAGTCTCGGGGACATACTGCCAATAGTTGTAATCGTCCGCGGAATAGTAGGTGTAGATCAAATCACCAGCCAGAATGGAATTGGCGACATAGTTCGCGTTGAAGAGATCAGTCCGATAGGAGGGCGGGTCGCTGGGCAATTTATATTTTTCAACGCAGGGTTCCCACTTGAGCATGTTGAAATAGGAATTGTTATAGACTTCGATCTGGCGCGATTCAAGGAATTGAAAAGGCGGGCAGGGACCAAACGAGGAAATACCCAATGAAGGGACGACCAGAAAATCGGCGATATCGGTCTCTCTAAGATGCGTCAACACGCGCGGGTCGGCGTATTTAAAGACCAAAAAAGATTGATACATGCGCGCTATATTTTCGTCGAAGAATCTGCCCGAGCGCACGGGTCCCACCCACTCAGAATTATTGCCATAGAACACGGCGATGAAACGCGTCAGACCGTCTTCGATGTAATATTCAAAGATCTGATCAGCAAGTGTCAAACCAGATTGCGGGCGGATATAACGCGGATAGTTCGCTACCTTGATCGCCAGTGGACGACGGTTCAACAAGGCCGGATCTGAGGCGGGCAAACCTGTCAACGGGTTGATGGGGTTCGGCAACGTGACCGGAGTCGCTTCCACGTTTGGAGTCGCGATCGGCAGTTCTATGTTTGGAACGGGTGACGGAACAATTGTCGGCAGAGATAAAGGCGTCGGGGCTGAACCAGCATACACTGAGTCTGAAGCGATCTGCGCGGGTTGGAACGGAGTCGGGGTGGGAATCCCAACCGCAGAGGCGGTGTCTGTACGAAGTCCACATCCAGAAAGAAATATCACGGCAAGCAAAAGAAAATTCAAAGTACGTCGCATCGTTTGATTTTACAACAATCAGAGGGGACTGCAAACCCCGCTCGTTTCAACCCTCTTTCAAAGAGACGAGCGGGGCAAACCTGATAAAATTACGAAACCATGCTTATTCTGATTACGGTTGCGATCTTGTTGATCACCGCGCTGATCTTGTTGATCCTGCGCTTCACGTTGGGGGAATATCGCTACTCATGGCTGATCGCCACCAGCGGTGCGTTGTTTGCCTGGCTTAGTGTGTTTCTGTGGCAGGTAAGTATGCCGATACAGATCCAATTGCCGCTTTGGCAGCCAGCAGTGCTCTTTCCGCAATCCCCATTTTTTGTGGCGGATGGAATCGCCTGGGCTTTTGCGGTCAGTCTGATTTCTTTATGTTTTGCTGTGATTATCACCGCTGTGGTAAGCGATGATTTTCCATACCCGCTGAGTTGGATCGGCGTATTGATGTTGACCGCGTTTGGGATTCTAGCAGTGACCGCCGACAACCCTCTGACGCTGGTGCTGCTCTGGGCGGCGATCGATATGGCTGAACTGATCTCACAAATACAGATCGTTGAAGAACCCAAATCAAGCGAGCGTATCGTGATCGCTTTCGCGGCGCACGTTGCCGGTATTTTGGTTTTGCTGTGGGCAGATATGGTCAGCATCAACAACGGCATTATTCTTGATTTTCGTTCCGCACCTGCGCAGGCTGGCATCTATTTTGTGATCGCTGCCGGTTTGCGCTTGGGCGTGTTACCGCTGCATTTGCCGTTCACTAGTGAGATCTCCATTCGCCGTGGTTTCGGCACGGCACTGCGTATGATCTCAGCTGGGTCTAGTTTAATTTTGCTGGCGCGGATCCCGGCAAGCAGCCTCACCTCACCATTCACACCCTTCCTCGTATTGTTCGTTTCCGCAGCCGCGCTTTATGGTGCATGGATGTGGCTGCGCGCGCCCGATGAACTAACGGGTCGTCCATTTTGGTTGATCGGCATGGGTTCGCTGGCACTGGCTGCGGCTCTGCGCGGAAATCCGATCGGCGCCACCGCCTGGAGTTGCGCCCTGATCCTGGCAGGCGGCGCGTTGTTCTTAACCTCCATGCTGAACAAATGGCTCGAACGCGCCTTGTATGTCGGCGTGTGGGCAATCTCAGCGCTGCCGCTCTCGCTGACTGCTGCGGGCTGGGTCAGCGCAGGCTCACGCTTTTGGTATGCTGTACCGTTCTTGATCGCCGCCCATGCCATGTTGATCGCAGGTCTGGTACGACATATTCAACGTTCAAGTATGCGCGCCACTTTCGATAGTCAACCACCCTGGGCAAGGAATGTATACCCGATCGGTGTTGGAATTTTGTTGATCACGATCCCGGCGCTTTCTTTCCTGGGCTGGGACGGTTCACTAACAATCGGCAGCTGGATCTTGGGACTTAGCGCGTCGCTCCTAGCCGCAGGCTTG
>JAYUGV010000383.1:0-2856 GCA_043767565.1 Anaerolineales bacterium | reverse complement strand
CATCCTGCCAGTTCTCCACATCCGGCGGCGCTTCGGGGATGAGCACCCAATCTGCACCACAAGCCAGCGCACCCATCAACGCGAGATAACCGCAGTTACGTCCCATCACTTTGACCACGAAAGTTCGTTGATGACTTGCCGCAGTGCTGGTGATGGCGTCCACCGCTTCTGTGATGCGATGGAGGGCTGTATCGGTGCCGATGGTCATATCTGTGCCGGTGAAATCATTATCGATCGAGCCGACCAGACCCACAATGGAAAGGTTCGGGTACGCTGCGGCTTCTTCCACGTTGATCTCACCTGAAGCTGCCAGCTCAGTCACGAGCGAGGACCATTCCTGATGGAAGATGTTCGCGCCCGTCAGTGAACCATCGCCGCCAATAACGATCAACCCATCAATGCCCGTTTTGATCAAATTCTTTGCGGCGGTCCGGCGGCCCTCACGCGTACGGAAAGCCTCGCATCTTGCGGAGCCGATCACGGTTCCGCCCAACTGCAAGATGCCACCCACCGAATCCCAGTCCATCTTGCGGATGCTATCGCCGTCATCCACCAGACCCTGATAACCCTCGTAGATCGCGTACACTTCCGCGCCGCGGTCCAATGCGGTCCGCGCAATGGCCCGCACAGCGGCGTTCATGCCTTGCGCATCGCCGCCGCTGGTAAGTATTCCAATTCGTTTTGTCATGTTGACCTGCTTTGTGAGATTTCTTGATACCTGTTGATTCTACTTCAAATAGATTTGACTTTAATAGGACTTACACAGAGCAATTCTTTTGTCCGCTAATCTACGCCAATCTCCGCGAATGTATTGAAGATTAGCGAAAATTCGCGGGGATTAGCGGATCCATTTGGAATTTTGCGTAAGTCCAATTTAAAAACTAAACGTAACTGTCAAATGTTACGTTTAGGAGTTGAAAAGACCAGCGTGCCGCTCTGAATTTCTGCAATCGAAATGTACGGCTCGCTATTCATTGCCCTCGTTATACTAGTGTTCGGAGTATCAGGCAGTATGCCGGCAGCGAAATTCAGTCGTTACGAGATCGGAGTTGAACTGGGCCAGGGCGGGATGGCTACGGTTTATCGCGCCTACGACCCACTGTTCGAACGTGATGTAGCACTCAAGATCCTCAAACATGAACTGCTCAAGGAACCGCAATTAAAGGAACGCTTTGAGCGTGAAACTAAGATTATCGCCAAACTCGAACATGCTGTGATCGTACCGGTATATGATGTTGGCTTTGATAACGGTCAATTGTTCTATGTGATGCGCTACATGGCGGGCGGCTCGCTTTCTGAACGTATTGAAAACGGACTGACCCCCAACGAGATTGGGCATATTCTGTTGCGTATCGCTGCCGCCCTCGATTATGCCCACAAGAAAGGTATTGTCCATCGCGATTTGAAACCCGGCAACATCCTTTTCGATGAGAACAACAGTCCCTACATCTCCGATTTTGGCATTGCCAAATTTGTCCAGGCTTCCACACGCATGACGCAATCAGGCATCATCGGCACACCCCGCTACATGAGTCCCGAACAGGCGCGTGGCGATGATGCCGATGGACGCAGCGACCTTTATTCTCTGGCTATCATTTTGTTTGAAATGTTGAGCGGCAAAACACCCTTTGAAGCTGAAACACCGTTGGCAATGGCATTCAAACATGCCGTTGAAACGCCGCCGAGTATTCTCGAGATTAATCCCAACCTGCCTAAAGAGGTTGATGCAGTAATTGCCAAAGCCCTCGCCAAACAACCCGACGAACGCTATACCACCTGCTCTGAGTTCACCCACGCCTTCCTCAAGGTTTTTCCCGAAGCCGCCTCGCTTGACGCAGACATTATCACACCGCTTCCACCGCGCCCTCCAAAATTTGAAGCGTCGACAGAACTGCCACCTGTAACCCAGCCGCGCATCAATCCACGCCTTTGGATAATGATCGGTGGACTCATTGGTCTGACTCTGCTGGCTTTTACCATTTGGCAGCTTTCTCAAACTTCCGCGACGCCCGCCTCAATCTCCACGCCGGAACCTGTCCCAGCCACAGTGGCCGTAGCCTCCCCGACAGCTCTGCCTACTGAAACCGCCGCCCCGACCGAGACCATCACACCGACAATTCCAGTTGTGGCTGTTCATCCTGGCGGCGCAGACAAGCTCGCGTTGACTGCGAATAAAGATGTTTATTTGATGGATGTCGACGGGAAAAATATCAGACAGTTGACCAACACCAACCTCCCCAAGTTCGATCTCCAATGGCTGCCGGGTGGGGATGAACTTTTGTATGGCGAAGGCAAATGTGTATATAAGATCGCTGCGAATACGCCCCAGGCAAAACCTGAGGAGCTTGTCTGTTTTACTGCCGAAAAATTTGAAGGTTTCCGCGTTTCACCCAACGGCAAATATGCCGCCATCAGCATTGAGCGCCGCTTGATCGTTTTCCCATTTGATCCGGCATTACTGGCAACAGTTCCGTCCGCTTTTCAACTCCAGGGTTCGAGCGATGCCTGTCTGGATTACACCGATGTTGCCGTCAAAAGCGCGCAATGGTCTGCCGACGGGAAAAGCCTGGCGGTCCTTTATCAGGGGGCGGTCGGCAATCAACTACGAGTTGGTGATACCATCCGCATCATGGCTGTGGATACTGCAACCTGTCAGGATCTTGATCCGTTGATCACAGATGAGATTCCCGGCAGCGAATTTGTGCCCGATGGATACGAAGCCTATCCCATCCTGCCTGCTTATCACTGGGATGGCTCTGAACAGGTTTTATACAATACCTACAAACGCAATGTCGGGTTTGGACAACTCTACTTGTACGACATTGTCACTTCAGCAGCGCGCAAGATCAATCCCAT
>JAYUGV010000382.1:0-7084 GCA_043767565.1 Anaerolineales bacterium | reverse complement strand
ATGCGGAGTTTTTGTTTGTGCCAAAGAATCAAATTGAACAGGTTGTGAAAGAGACGGGTGCGATCCCCTTCGATGCGCCGGGCGTGGAACTCGGTCATCATGAAGACCGCTGTTCCTTTGAATCCATTATTTTGAAATATGATTTGAAAGAGCCGGGACTTTTGCGCCTCGCTAAAATTGTCCACGCGGCGGATGTGGATAAGGATATTGATACCGATCCCATCGCGCGCGGGCTTGAAGCCATCGCCTCCGGCTACAGTCTGCGCTTCCCTGAGGATATGGAAAATTTGGAACATCAGTTTGAAGTCTACGATGCGTTGTATGCGTGGTGCCGGTTGGAAATGGCTAAGGGTAGGTAATGGTTGATTCAACCGGAAGCAGTTATCAGGTCCCGCGCGAAGCGTATGTACGCATCTTCCTGCGCTTTCTAAAATTTGGTCTGCTCGCCTGGGGCGGACCAGTCGCACAGATCGCGATGATCCGGCAGGAACTGGTCGAGGAAGAAAAGTGGATCACACCTGAACGCTTCAATCGGGTACTCGCGTTGTATCAAGTGCTACCGGGACCCGAAGCACATGAGCTATGCGTTTATTTTGGGATGCTTGCGGGTGGGCGCATCGGCGCATTCCTTGCCGGGCTGGGCTTTATGCTCCCTGGCTTTGTGTTGATGTTCCTGCTTTCGTGGTTTTACGTTTCAGTTGGGATCACATCTATATTGTTTCAAGCCGTGTTCCTTGGCATGCAGCCCGCCGTTGCCGCGTTGATCGTGCGTGCGGTGCATCGCATTGGCGGGCACGCCTTGCACGATAACCGTTGGTTATGGGGCATCGCATTGGGCACGGCGCTGGCACAATTGTTGAAAGCGAACTTCTTGTTGATCTTGCTGATCGCGGGTATCGTCTATGCCTGCGTTGGGGTCAAACAGACGAAACTTGCTTTCGGCATTAGCGCACTTTTTCTTGGCGGGCTGGCGGTGACTGCGCTTGGATTTATTTCTTTGCCACTTTTGCAAAATGAAACGATCGCTCAAGCCTCGGCTGGTGCGCCCTCGGTGTTGCGATTGCTGATCGGCGGACTGCGCGCAGGCTTGCTGACGTTCGGCGGCGCGTACACCGCCATCCCATTTTTACAACATGATGCAGTACAAGTCGGCGCATGGATGAGCAACGCTCAATTTCTGGATGGGCTGGCGCTTTCAGGTTTATTGCCCGCGCCGCTCATTATCTTTTCAACATTCGTCGGTTACATTGGAGCGGGCGCATGGGGCGCCATTGCCATGACCGTTGGGATCTTTGCACCCGCTTTTGCATTTACGATGATCGGTCACGATTTTCTCGAACGCGTGGTTGAGACAAAATCAGTACATGCCTTTCTCGATGGTGTGACTGCTGGCGTGGTCGGCTTGATTGCCGCGACCGCGCTGGGTATTCTCAACGAGACCATCATTGGCATCCATGCCTGGGTGATTTTTGCACTCGCGCTGGTTATCTTATTCCGCTCGAAAGCCGCATGGACCGTTGCGGCTATCGTATTGTCAGCCGGACTTTATGGAGCACTCTTTCTACGATGAACACAAAATCTGATATCACCATTCTCTTTTCCACCCGTATCATCCGTCTCTTTTGTTATGGTTTCCTATCCGTTATCTTGGCGCTATATCTCGCCGAAAAAGGACTCACCGAAACACAGATCGGTCTGCTCTTCACCCTCACGCTCATCGGCGATGCGGGCATCTCGTTATGGCTCACCACATCTGCCGATCGGTTTGGCAGAAAAAAGACTTTGCTTATAGGAGCTGTGTTGATGGCAGGCGCAGGCGTCGCTTTCGTCATGACGCACGAGGTTATCATCCTGATGGTCGCGGCGATCATTGGCGTTATCAGTCCCAGCGGGAATGAGATCGGTCCGTTCCTGTCGGTTGAACAAGCCAGCCTGACGCAACTCGTCTCTAATGAAAAACGCACCAACGTCTTCGCCTGGTACAACCTGGTGGGTTCATTTGCCACAGCTACTGGCGCACTCACGGGCGGCTGGCTCGCACAGTCCCTGCAAAATGGAGGATGGAGCGCGCTTGATGCTTATAGTATTGTGTTGACGGGGTATTCCATTGGCGGGGTTCTTCTGTTTCTACTGTTTCTTGGTCTTAAAAATTCAATAGAAGTCGTGGTGCCACAAAGAGAAACGAAACGCATACTTGGTCTGCATAGCTCACGCAAGGTGGTATTCAAGCTCAGCGCTCTATTCGCATTGGATGCGTTCGCGGGCGGCCTGATCGTGCAGAGCATGTTCGCGTACTGGTTCCATGTGCGCTTCGGCATCGACTCGGGCGTGCTGGGCAGTATCTTCTTCGGCGCAAACATTCTCGCGGGCATTTCGGCGTTGCTCGCCGTGCCCATGGCAAACAAGATCGGCTTGATCAACACGATGGTCTTTACACACATCCCCTCGAATATATTATTGATCCTCGTCCCATTCATGCCCAGCCTGCCGCTCGCCATTGGACTGTTACTTTTACGCTTTAGCATTTCACAAATGGATGTACCCACGCGTCAATCCTACACCATGGCTGTTGTCACCGCCGATGAGCGCTCCGCCGCTTCGGGCGTAACTGCCATCGCGCGCTCGGTGGGCGCGTCTATTTCCCCAATGATCACCGGTCTCTTTTTCAGCATCCCCACGCTGTTCAGCCTCCCCATTATTCTATGCGGCAGTATCAAGATCGTGTATGACTTGTTGCTGTATCATGAATTCCGCGCTGTCAAACCCCCGGAAGAAAAAACTTAAGGCATCGCGCTGAGCGGAGGAACAATGATCTTCTGTTCCGTAGTCGAAGCGCCTCGCATCCTACAACACATTACACAGAAAGGTCATCCATCGCCATAAACGCTTCGACCACAAGCGGGTCGAAGTGCGTTCCCGAATCTTTGCGGATCATCTCTTCCACTTCGTCGAGCGGTATCCCTTTGCGGTACGGGCGGTCTGAGATCAGCGCACCCCACACATCAATGACTGGAAAGATGTGCGCCGCGAAGGGAATTTCCTCACCCTTCAAGCCGCGCGGATAACCGGTGCCATCCCATTTCTCATGATGACAATACGGAATGTCAATAGCGGGTAAAAGAAAATCGATACGCTTCAACATAAACTACTCCATGAAGATCAAACCACAAGCTCCAATTTTACTCCGCTAGTAAGACCCAGCGACCAGTTATAATCTCTCCGCAATGAATATCCCAGCTTATGTAGAACGCCTCCACTTTACCCAAATCATAAAACCAGACGTTGACAGTCTGCGTGAGTTACAACTTGCACATTTGCGGAACGTCTCGTTCGAAAATTTGGATATCGGACTTAAACGCGTCATTCGTATCGATGAGCCTGCCATATGGAATAAGCTCATCGTCAACAAGCGCGGCGGGTTTTGCTATGAACTTAATGGTCTCTTTGCCTGGCTATTGAAACAGATCGGCTTCGATGTGACCTATCTCAACGCCCGCGATTATCACGAAGCAGACGACACTTTCGGCATTGATTTTGATCACCTGGTGCTGATGGTGTGCGTACCGAACCAGTCGGCGCGCTGGCTGGTGGATGTGGGCTGGGGTGACACTTTCACGCAACCGCTCGATATCGACAATGCCGATTGGCAACAGCAAGGTCTCCGCGCATATCGCTTGGAACCGTTCAGGGATGGCTATCAACTCTGGCAACGAGAATCTGAGGAAAAAGTTGAAAGGCAGTATTACTTCGATCTGACGCCTCATCAGTTCCCGGCTGAGTATGAAGCGGCTTGTCATTATCACCAAACGTCTCCGCGATCCATATTCACGCGCAACCGCATCATATCCCGTCTCACCGAGGATGGGCGAGTTTCGCTCGACAACGATCGCCTTATCGTCACAACGAATGGGCGGCGGGAGGAGATCTCATTGCAAAACGAAGCTGAGTTTCACGTGTTATTAAAAAAGTATTTCGATATAACCTTACAAGAGGAGAATTTATGACTGTAGAAAATTATTTGGCAGAAGCAGGCGCGCTGGCAAGTCTCGCAGGCGTACTGGCTGGCTTCTCACTCGCCGCGGTGATCCAGCTTCTAACGGCAAGCGACCGTGGCAAATTGGGAACTGCGGGTATCGTTGTATTCTCTGCCGCATCTGTTATGTTCCTATTTTCGCTCATCGTGGCAGTGTTGTCTTTTTCTGCCACAGCAGAACTGAATAAAGTACCAACCGAGTTGAATAACCTCAACACCGGCGCATTGTTTATTACGTTCGCCGCAATTTACATTTTCATTGGAGGTGTTGGCATCGCCGGATGGCTGCGCTCACGAGCAGCCGGTATTATGACAACCGTTATCGCAGGTATTGCAGCCTGCTTTATAACGTACGCCATCGGTAGTGTGATCTCGCTGTTTATGTAGGACCCAACAGAATCAAAAAAAACACCTATAAATAAAGAACTCGGAGATCTTCGCAAAGCGGATCTCCGAGTTCTGCTTTACTTGATCTTGAACATCTGCATCAATTTCATCGCCAGGTTCAAGTCGCCGCCCAATTTGAGTTTACCCTGCATAAAGGCTTGCATGGGGTCAAGTTCGCCAGTGAAGAGTTTGATGAAATCACCCGAGTCGGCAGTGAGGGTCATGGTCGCCTTGTCGGCCGGAGCACTCGCTGACACAGCGCATTTGCTATCGGCAATAGCGGCGTTCCATTCACCAGCTTCTGCACCTGTGAACTTGAAGTGAATGACTGCGTTCACACCCTGTGCTTTTTCGGGCAGGAAGGCTCCGGGCATTTTTTCCATGAGTTGGTTAATCGTGAGGGGCATTATTGTTTCTCCTTGTTAATTTTGTTGTCAAACGTCGAAAGTCGAAAGTCAAAACATACGACCTGTGACGTTTGACCTTCGACGGATTTTTATTGTAAATTCTCAAAGATCGCCGCGGCGCCCATGCCACCGCCGATACACATGGTGACCATACCATATTTTGATTTACGGCGACCCATTTCATAGATCAATTGCGTTGTGAGTTTTGAGCCGGTGCATCCAAGCGGATGACCGAGAGCGATCGCACCACCGTTGACATTGACCTTACTCTCATCAAGCTCCAACGTGCGGATGACAGCCAGTCCCTGCGCGGCGAAGGCTTCATTCAATTCTATCAGGTCAATATCGTTTAGGGTCAAGCCTGCCAACTTCAAGGCTTTGGGAATCGCAACGATTGGACCAATGCCCATCAATTCGGGCGAAACGCCGCCTACTGCAAATGAAACGAATCTTACCAACGGTTCAAGTCCCAGTTCAGCCGCTTTGTCCGCAGACATAACCATGACCGCCGCCGCACCATCCGACATTTGCGATGAGTTGCCTGCGGTCACAACGCCGCCTTCCTTGAAGACTGGCTTGAGTTTGGACAATGCTTCAATATTCGTATCCGCACGCGGACCTTCGTCACGTTTCACTGTGAATTTTCTTTTAAACTGCTTGTCGTCTTCATCAAGTTCAGTCACTTCCACATCAACTGGTACGAGTTCAGGATCGAACAATCCAGAGTTCACAGCCTGTGCGGCTTTTTGGTGACTCTTCAACGAGAACTCATCCTGGTCTTCACGGCTGATGCCATATTTGACCGCGACATTCTCAGCGGTGAGGCCCATGTTGGTGTAGTAGTGCGGCAAGTCTTGAGCAAAATGCGGATTAGGCGAGAACTTATAACCCGCCATTGGCACCATCGTCATAGACTCGGCTCCGCCTGCTATGCCGATTTCGATCTGCCCACTTTGAATTGCATACGCCACATGCGCAATGGACTGCACACCTGAGGCGCAATAACGATTAATGGTTTCGGCGGGAACCGAATTCGGCAAGCCTGCACGTAACGCGATCATACGCGCCATGTTGAGTCCCTGCTCGCCTTCGGGGAAGGCACAGCCGATGACTACGTCTTCGATCTGGGAGGGGTCAAGATTCGGTGTCCGCTTGAGCAAGGCTTGGATGGTGGTAGCAGACATCTCGTCGGGACGAACCGTGGCAAGTCCTCCACGTTTGGCTTTGCCCACAGGGGTTCTGACTGCGGAAACAATAACTGCATCTTTCATGTTTTGCTCCTTGTCAAACGTCAAAGGTCAAAAGTCATCCAAGACGTTCGACATTTGACCTTTGACTAGTTTCTAAGGGGTTTTCCCGTTTGCAAAATGGACCACATTCTTGCTTGTGTTTTTTCTTCACCGAACAAAGACAAGATCGCTTCGCGTTCGAGATCGAGAATATATTGCTCACTGACCCACGCGGGCTTGGTGAGTTCGCCACCGCACATCACATACGCAAGTTTGCCAGCCACGTGATGATCGTATTGCGTGATGTATTGACCTTCCTTGAACATCCACGCCCCAATGCGGATCGCAGCAAGCGCGTCACGACCAGCGGCATAAATGGGTTCGGGTGCAGGCGGTTTGTAGCCCGCCGAGAGCATATGCAAAACTTCCTTCTTGGCTTCGACGAGCAAGTGGTCGCGGTTCAACACGGTGCGATCAGCAGGCATTAGGATATTCATGCCGCGCGCCTCCTCCGCACTCGTCGCAACCTTGGCTTGACCCATTTGCAAAAATGCTTTTTGCAACGCGGCAAGCGGTTCCGCATTTTCAACGCGCATCACAGGGTTCACGATACGGCGCAACATTTCCTTTGTACCAGCACCAGCAGGGATAACACCCACGCCAAGCTCAACGAGTCCGATATAAGTTTCTGACGCGGCGACGACTCGTGAAGCGTGCATGATGATCTCGCATCCGCCGCCGAACGTAAGTCCCGCAGGCGCAACCACAATCGGCTTCGGCGAATAACGCATACGCATGTTCATGTCTTGCAGTTTGCGCACCGCGCCATCGAGCATATCCCACATACCTTGTTGCGCGCCAACCACCATCATGAACAGGTTCGCGCCCGCGCTGAAATTCTCTGCTTCGTTACCAATGACGAGCCCATCGAAATTATCAAGATGCTCAAAGGTTTCAACGGTCATGTTCATGATATCTTCGTCAAGCGAATTCATCTTGGTATGGAACTCCAGACACGCCACACCATC
>JAYUGV010000381.1:0-7090 GCA_043767565.1 Anaerolineales bacterium | reverse complement strand
CAGGAATTTGAGGAAGGGGATCTCTTGCTTATCCGCCATATTGACCGTGATGATCTTGTCAGCCGCATTACGGAAGGTATACACCGCGATCACTTCATAACCCTTATCCGCGCTGGACTGGATGAACATGTGTAATTGATCGATCACGAGTTGTGATGCATCTTCGGTTATTTCATAGAGAGTGAGAGGCGTGATCGTGAGCGCGGTTTGTCCGGCTTCCAACACGCCATATTCGGATCGCAGGGTAATGCCGCTATAAGCCGCTTCAACCAGAAAGATACGGCCTTCAGGCATTTCAATATTTTTGAAGGTATAAGTTCCATCGGTATTTACCATGCCGCCCTGCGTAAACACTTCCAGCGGACCCGTCGTGGGATCGGCGGCGCTGTGATCAAAGCCATGCAAACTGATCGTCAAATCAGACGGCAGGCTTGCGCCGGTTTTATTTTCAACGGTTCCATTGATCGTGCCGAATCCCTCTTTGACGACGAGCGTCGCTTCACTCGCAGCCGAGGCTTGCTCTGTGCCAACGGGCGTTCCCTCAGCAGAGGGCGTACCGGCGTCAGCGGCGACGAGAGTTTGGGTGGCTGGGACAGGCTTGCCCTGAGTTTGATCGAAGGGTGTCGCTTGGGCAAAAGGCGCGGTGTCGAAGGACAGAGTCCGCAAGTAGGCGGCGGCGGCAAACAGATCAGCGTCGCTTAAGTTTGCTCCAAATGCCGGCACGGCATCGTTGCCTTCACGAGCGAGACGCGCAATTTCCACTTCGCTCAACGTGGACATTTTTTCCTGGTTCTTGAAGAAGTCGGTGGAGCAGTTGGCGCAATTCGCTTCGAAGAGTTCCTTGCCTTTTGCGATCTGTTCGGGCGTAGTGTGTAAAGTTAAAACGTAGGCGACCACATCCCAGCGTTGTTGATCGTTGAGGCTGGCAAACGGCGGCATGAAACGTTCGATATTGCCGCGCGTAACGGATGTGTAATATTGGGCGGGTGAAGCGGGGCGCGCAATTTCGGGCAAGCCATACGCGCGGACGGTTACACCCAGTTTAATGCCCTGCGGTCCATCACCCAAGCCGGTCTCGCCATGGCAGGGCGCGCATTTTTCAACATAGATCGCTGCGCCTTTTTCCACGCTTGGCGCTTGGGCCGGGAAAAGGGGTCCCATGGTGGGCATAGGTGTGGGCGCGATGTAGCCGGGCGGCGGCGTGACATCCTCTGCCAGCGTGAGATTGCAGGCGGAGAGCAGTGCTGCGAGTGCGATGAGAAGAACGATACGAAATTTCATAAAATCCTTGTAGTCACCCTGAGCGCAGCGAAGGGTCTTTGAAACTATCATAGAGATGTTTCGCTGCGCTCAACATGACATTGTGTAGAGTAAAGTCTTACGAGAGCGTCTTGCCGCATGCGGGACAAAATTTATCCGAAGCCATCACCGGCTTGCCGCATTTCGGACAGAAACCGGCTGATTTCGATTTGCGCCCCTTGCGGCGTGAGGCGATCATGGATTCAAGATCGTCATCCGTGGTCGCGCTTGTTTTACCGGCGCCGTTTTTACGGCGGGCAATTGCGCGTTCAGCACGAATATCTTTATCATTTTGTACTATTGCTGGCGCGAGTTCATCGAGCTTTCTGAGAACATCGGCGCCTTTTTGTAAAAGGGCGGCGCGCTGGGCTGGGTAATCTTCCTCGGGAACTTTCCCGAGTTGGAAATCATTTTCAAGTTCCTGTAACGAATTGACGACGCGTTCGCGTTCTGCCAGCAGGGTGGAGGTTTCATGTTCATCTTCAGTGACGCGGCGGGCGCGGCGCTCGAGAAAAGGCATGTATAGATACACCCCGACAAAGATCAAAATGCCGAGTGTGAAGAATATGGAAACGATTTGCATGAGGTCTCTTTTACTTGTTGATCAACGGATCGATAATGCTTTGGAATTGTTGAACAGATGTGAAGGGTCCCACTTGCACATATTGCAGAACGCCGTCGCGGTCAATGAAATAAGTTTCGGGCACGCCTTTGATGCGGAAGTATTGCGAGATCTTCGTGGCGAGGTCGGGTCCGTTCGGGAAGGTGATGCTAAATTTTTTCAGGTACACGCGCGCTTCGGGTTCGGTATCCACATAATCTGCCCCGATGAAAACAACTTCACCGGTGGGTTCGTAGATCTCCCAGGCTTGTTGAAGTTCGGCGGCTTCCTGTTCGCAGGGTTTGCACCACGAAGCCCAAAAGTTGATCACCACGATCTTGCCGCGCAGTTCTTCCATCGAGACCTGGGTCTTGCCTTCATATTCATAACCGCTGAACAGGGTCAGCGTGAAATTATCGATCTTCTGCCCGGGCTGTACCGTGCCTTGTTGAGCGCGCCGCAATCCCAAGGCAACGATCACCAGTAAGCCGACCAAAAATACCCAGACGATGATCTGCGCCCAAAGCGGGACGCCGCGGCGTGGAGGGGTTGTTTCTGTCATAGCATCTACTTTCTTCTTTTTAATTCCGCTTCCATCTTCGCCAGATATTCATCCTGCTGGACCGGCTCCGCCTCACGCTTCGCGTCGTCTGAAACTGATTCAGTGACGAGCGGCTTTTTCCACAACTGAAATCCTCTAAAGAGCATTGCGGCTCCGAGCAGGATTACAATGCCCGGCACAAAATACGTCAGCCACGGATTGGGCGGAACATTCAACACCCGCACACCATACTGAGTTACAAAGTGTTGTTTGATCTCGGCTTCGCTTTTGCCATCAGCCAACATGGTGCGAATTACCTCGCGCCACTGACGGCACGCCTCGGTGGGACACACATCCAAAGGTGTGCTTTCACAAACCGGACAATATAACTGCTTCGCGACCTTGTTCACATCGTCATCGGTGGGGAATTTATCCTGGGCGCGGGCAGTCATCCCAAAAAAAATCGAAAGAGCAAGCGCAGTGATGATCGCCAGTATTAATTTGTAATTCGTAATTCGTAATTTTTTTGTAAAACTGTAAATCCTCATGTTGTTCCTCAATTACAATTTACCAATTACCTGCTAAGTAGCCAGTCGAAAGTATTTTTGCAGGGTTCGTCCAGTAGTTGCACTGCTGGACGCCCGCGCCTTCGGCAGTGCAACTGCCGAAGAAACAGCGCTTTACTTAGTCTGCCGCGCTGGCTTGTTTTAGCTCTTTACCGGCGCGTACTGCCGCGCGCTCAGGATCTTTATCGGGCCAGGCCGCAATAACGATACCGGCTATAAACAACAGGCTTCCCAGCCACAGCCAATTGACGAGCGGGTTGACATAGATTTTGAATGTCGCGCCATCGGAAGAAATGGGCTGCCAGTCTACAAGCAGAACGTAAAGATCGTCCTTCAGTGTCGAACGATTAGCGGGAATGGTCATATTCTGTTGCGAGTCAAAGTAGTAATCTTTGCGCGGGTGCAGTTCGCCGAGATAGATGCCATTTTTATAAACATCTACGATTGCGCGTGTGTAATTCACACCCTTCGGAGCGTCATCCCATGAAGCTACTTCTTTATAGGTGACGGTATAACCAGCGATATCGAGCGAATTTCCTGCTGAAACCGTCCCTTGTGTTTCTGTTTGGAAGAGTTCGATGCCAAGGATACCAATTGCCATCAATGTAATGCTTAGGTGGATGATATAGCCGCCGTAACGACGGCGGTTGCGCTTCGTGAGATTCCAAAAAGCGACAAATACGTTTTCGCCCTGGGCTTTTTGGCGAGCATAGGCACCTCGCCAGTATTCATAGAGGGTGACCAAAATGACCAGCGCGATCAAGAAGAACCCAAGGATTGCGTAGAGGTTGCGTGTGTAATAAAAGAAGATCCAGATCGTAATGATGATCGCACCAATCAAAGGTTTCCAAATTGCGCGCCCGATCGTTTTTAGGGTCGAGTGTCCCCAGGCAGAGAGGGGAGCGATGCCCATCAGGAACAGCAGCGCAGCCCAGAGCGGTCCAGTTGCGCGTTCATAGAACGGGGGACCGACGGTCACTTTTTCGCCGGTGAACAGTTCAGAGATCAATGGATATATAACTCCCCAGAAGCACACAACCAGAATGCTGATGAATAAAAGATTGTTGAGCAGGAACAAGGCTTCACGCGAAAGCAGGGAGGTCATCTCGGTTTCTGATTTCAAACTGTCCCAGCGATAGATAATCAAACCAACCGATATGAAGAAAGTGATTGTAATGAATCCAAGAAAGAACGGACCGATCGCGCTTTGTGCGAAGGCATGCACTGATGAGAGTACACCTGAGCGGGTAAGGAAGGTGCCAAAGATCACGAGACAGTAAGTCAGGATGATGAGCAACATGTTCCAGTGTTTCAACATACCGCGTTTTTCCTGGATCATTACGGAGTGCAAAAATGCAGTCCCTGTCAAAAACGGCATGAAGGCCGCGATCTCTACCGGGTCCCAACCCCAAAAGCCGCCCCAACCTAAAACATCGTAAGCCCACCGACTGCCGAGAACGAGTCCGAATGTCAGGAAGAGCCAGGCCCATAGTGTCCAACGGCGCGTGATGCGAATCCAGCGGTCATCGGTGCGGCCCGTGATCAACGCTGCCATGGCGAAGGCGTATGGAATTACAAAAGAGACGAAGCCAAGATAAAGCATCGGAGGATGGATGATCATGCCTGGGTGGCGCAGAAGCGGATTCAATCCACGTCCATCTTGCGGGGTGAAGAGAATGCTATCTGCTGGCTGGAAGGTGAATGGGTTGATCCCATCGAATGTTTGATAGAGTTGCGCGAAGGGATTCTCGAAGAAGACATTCATACCGAGGAAGAATGCCATCGTCACACAGGCGACGACGATCACCCATGGCAGGAGTTCGCGGTCACGGTCCCAGTTGCGAAGGGTGACCAGCGATGCGAAAGCCGACATCAACCACGACCAGAAGAGCAGCGAGCCAGCCTGTCCACCCCACCAGGCAGTTACTTTGAGGTACGTGGGCATCGAGCGGCTGGTTACTTCATAAACGAATTGCACTTCAAAGTGGTTGTTGATAAGCAGGTAAATGAGAATGCCGGCAGTAAGAGTGAGCAGGGGCCATGTCAGCAGCATGGCGCGGCGCGCGCTTTCCACCATTGCGGCAGATTTTTTGTATTCGCCATAGATCGCGGCGAAGACGCTATACAGGGTCACTAAAAAAGTTACGACTAAAACACCATATCCCAGGTCAGCGATCATAAACTCTCCTTCGTATAAAAAACTATTGCTCTTGCCAGATCTGAGACCCGGCAAGAGCAATAAACTTTATCCAGCCTGTTCAGGAACTGCTTCTTCGTATTTGGTCGGGCACTTAAGCAGGAGCTCATCAGCGTAGAAGATGCCATCCGCTCCGACATGACCTGTGACGATCGCCTGTGCCTCATTGCGCAGAAGATCGGGTTTGGGACCCACGTAGACAACGGTCATGCGTTGGCGGGAAGGATCCAGCACCGCTTGATGCAGGGCTTCAGCGAGCCCGCCTTCGGTCTCGAGTTGGGCATTATCACCTGAAACGTGCGCCACTTCAAAGGTCAGGGTCAGAGTCGCTGGGTCGTATTGGATGGTATCGCCAATGACTGCGCCTGCAACCCGCAGGTTCTTATCCACGATGCTTGATCCTTTGGCATGTAGTTCATCGATCGTCAGAAAATATTCTGAGGTTGACTGAGTTGACGATGTGATCAAATAAACCACCGCACTCAAGATCAGCAGACCGCCGATGACGAATTTATTGATTTTCATATTGCCTCCAACTTCTTATTTTCAATATTTAGAAATCTATATCATTACAAGTTCATTTTACATGTGGAGATTAAGGATTACTGAGAAGTGCCTCGATAAATGTCACATAATATCCCCAAATTTGTCCTCTTTGCAAGGCTGCGCCAATGGATTTAATTGCGCCGATCATTTACCGGTATTCAGCATCCACGATAAGTCTTATGGATGTCCCATTTACTGGGACGGCAATAAAACCGTAACTTTTCGCACATTCCACTTCTGCAGGTCTTGCTCTACAAAGAGCCCTGCACACTACCAATCTTTTACGGCATGCCATCCCAATTGCCAGCAATCGGTATGTCACCCGGGTTCCCTAAACCGAATACCATATCCGCAAAACCAATCGTATTGCTGTTCCGCAGTAAAAACTGACCATTCCGATAAACCCCAATCGTGTCAATTTCATCCCCATTCCAATCCCCAGTCACAGGTTGATCACCTGCCATCCCATAATTAAGCGCCACATCCGCAAACCCAGTCGTATTCGCGTTCTTCAGGAAGATCACCCCATTGCTCGGTCGGAATACTCCAGCGGTATCCATTCCGTCCCCATTCCAATCCCCGGCAATCCCGACATCGCCTACATTCCCAAGGTAAAAACTCATATCGGGTGCTCCAGCAGAATTGCAATTCCGCAATAAGAATTGCCCGGTTGAACTGCGGTAGACCCCAATCGTGTCAATACCATCGCCATTCCAGTCTCCAGCGATGGGTTGATCGCCCGGTTGACCAAAGGCGAACACCAAGTCCGCAAAGCCAAGAGTGTTGGAATTGCGCAAATAGAAGGAGCCATTGCGATAGATGCCGATGGTAGCGGTGCCGTTGCCATCCCAGTCGCCCACTATAGGGTAATCACCTCCCAAGCCATAGTTGATCGCGACATCTGCAAAACCGGTAATGTTTAAATTCTTCAGATACAAAAGCCCATTGCTCGGTCGAAAGACTCCTACCGTGTCGAGATCATGGAGGAGAGTGTCCGTTGGAGTGTTGGTCGCTGTATTCGTGGGAGTGTTCGTCGCTGTTTGGGTCACCGTACCAGTAGCCGACGGTGTATAGGTCGGTGTAGGTGTAACTGTATTTGATGAAGATACAGCGCCTTCATAGGCACCGATATCACAGTGTGCGCCCTGCGGCCTTGTCACGCCGCGTTGGTCAGTGGACGTGCAGATTACATCATCTCCTGCATCGACAGCCGGAGAGCCAACCAGTAGAGCCATGGTCTCGGTGGAGCCGCCATTGTTTTGCAGTGAACCGAGCAGCGGATTGACGTTAAGCAAGTCGCCCAAGTCGGGGCGGAAGCCGCTGCCTCCATTAGTATTACC
>JAYUGV010000380.1:0-2883 GCA_043767565.1 Anaerolineales bacterium | reverse complement strand
CGAAAAAATTACCCAGCACGATGGTAAGAATGACCCGCATCCACGCAAACAAACGTACGAAACTGCGAGCAAACGTGTTCTTGATCGGCAGCGCTTCCACATACGGAATCCACAACTTCCGCTCAGCCGGAGGGACTGACTGCTGACGCCGCGGAATACTTTGCAGGATCGACTCTGCCGAAGGATAGTCGCGTCTGCCCTCGTCCAAACCTGCCACGGCTTTCTGATGCCTCTTCCACACCCTGACAGCCTCATAAACAGCTGGTCTCACCTGAATGGGTTTGAGTTCTTCTCGCATGGTCACAGCACAACCTCTTTGTCATCCAAACGGAATAGAACCGTCCGACTATGCACAAAGACCATAATGAAAAAGATAATTTGATATAACGGGCTGGTTACAACTTTTTGAAGAACCTGGCTGATGCTCATCAATTGCTGTCCATCAAAATAAACCCTGGCATTCGCCAAAATGCCGAAGATCAGCGTAATGATCGCCATCTGACCGAGGAACAGAAACAGGTTATACACCGCAAAAGACCACTTGCTCATCAAGGCATTAAAGTTCACCGAAGGCAGTGACAGTATGTGTGATGCGCGGAACAACAATCCCTCCACCGCATGTGCAATACGATCCAACCGGATGATCGCTTGTTCATTGTTCTTGCCATCCATTTGGTCCAACATGGAATCGGTCACCCGGCGGCGGGCTTGCTCAGCCCGATAATTCTTAAAGCCTTGGTATTCATCCACAAAATCGATCTCGGGGTGCAAACGCGCCGCCATGGATTCAAGCAATAGCGTTGAACGTATTAATCGCAAGACTTGAATATCAACCGTGATGCCGTATTTGCGAACCAATTGCATCATGCCTGCCCATTGCGTAGCGGAAGTGCGTTCCTGCCAGGATACACTATGCGGCGAAGCTTCCATGGAATAGATCAATTGCCAGTTGTGAGTCTCAAGTTCCTGGATCAATTCGATCAGGTCAAGTGGCGGCAAAGGCTCAAGCAAAACCAGCGAAGCCCGCGCCATATTTTGCGGATCACGTTCCCAGGCAAAATCCAAATTTTGCCGCAGAGCCTGGCGCTTGGTGCGGCTCAACGTGCCAGTTGATGAAAAATCGATGAAATATAAAGTGCTGTCCTGCCCCACGATCACACTATCCGGGTTCGGGTCGGCATGAAAGAACAAGTTCTCGCCCCAGCCCCAGTAGTTCACCCATAACAAACGCTTGGCAACCAGTTCAGGATTGATGTTCATTTCATGCGCACGTGCCAGAACATTCTGATCTCCATGCTCAACAGCGGCAAGTAATTCCCACAACCAGATTCCACTGGCAAACTCATTGATGACTACCTCTTCAGTTGTTAGGTCCAGAAAGATGCGGGGGGTGGAAAAAAACTTTTTTCGAGATTGAGCAGCCGCGCGCCGGAAGGCATCCTGTCGGCGGGCTTCCTGCACAAAATCCAATTCCTCGAGAAGCAGATCCCGAAACTCAGTCCGCATGCCTTGGGTCAATCCGGGGCGGAAGATCGTCAGAAACTCGGCAATGGATAACAGCCAATCGAACGCCTCGATATCCGACATGAACTGCTCGCCAATCCCAGGGCGCCGCACTTTGACAATGACCTTCTCGCCGCTATTTAATATTGCCTGATAAGTACAGGCAACTGAAGTGGAAATGATCGGCTCGGGATCGAAACGTTGAAAGATCGCCGACAGCGGTTTACCCGTGGATCGTTCAATCGTTTCAATTGCTTGAGCAACCGGAAAGGGTTGCCGCTTGTCGGTCATGCAGGATAATTCACTACTATAAACCCAGGGCATGAAATCAAGGCGCATGGAAAGATGAAGCCCCAATTTTACGAACGAGCCTCCATTATGCTCAAATGCACTACGCAGGCTGACAGCCCGCCGTTTGGGTGTATCCCTGCGCACTAAAATATCGATAAGGATATTGAAGGAAAAATAGACGAGAAGTTGAAGCCACTTCAATAACCCCATGAACGACTGGAAGTGGTTTACTTTGAAGGCGATAAAGCGCATCTGTGATAAAGATGCATCTCCAAGCGAAACATCCAGAAACCGCCGGCGAGGCAGATCTGCTAATATTCCAGAACGCTGACCATCACTCACAGAGCTTGATGCGTCATACATTGTCGGCGCTTATCATGGCTGATTTAAATGTAACAATTAAGGATATCAAATCTGTTACGCTGGCTGCAGCTATTTTTCTAGATCCTGAACAAGCGCATGAACTTGGATGTTCGTTTCAAATTTTTTCGCAGGCGTTTACGATACGATTCGGTATTGATCGACTCAACCACATCGATAGGTATATCGCTGGCTTCTTTTAGCGAAGCGCTGACAGCCTTGGCGGAATTATTGAAAAAATCTTCGATGGCGCCATCGGTCTTTTCTTTGGCTGAGCGTTGACGCTCCTGTTCGTAAGTATCCAATCCTTTGGATGCCGCCTTGGCAGCCTTCTGGGCAATGTGAATCATATTCCCCTCCATGACTTGAACATCTTCCAAGCCCTCAGTATATTTTTCTCTGCCATCATCTTCCGGCTTGGTCTCTTTGGTCTTCTGCTTGCGCCCCTTATATTCAAGAACAATCGGCTTCATCTCCGATTGAAGTTTTCCCCCAGTGCGGCGTAAAACACGCGGTTTGTCACTGTTAGATTCGTTCATGATCATTCATCCTCGTCTTCATCATCATCGTCGGCATCGTCATAATAATCCATCATGGGGAAAATCAGTTTTTCCAGATCAATTCGCCGACGTCCGAGTTTTTCTTGATACAACATGATCACTGGAATAAGCACCTTGCCTTCCGCTTCAGCGCCGAGCATTTCTTTCACTTCATCGGCAACTTCCAGGA
>JAYUGV010000379.1:0-18416 GCA_043767565.1 Anaerolineales bacterium | reverse complement strand
TGTCCTTTGCGCCGTTCGTGTTTGAGATCTATATCACCGAAGGCGCCACGCGTTTTCTCACCACGTTTTATGGCGAGTTCCCTGCGCCTGAAATAAATATCACTGGCAGTTGTGCAGTCCGCACTGAGCCGTTCGTTCAAACTGATCTAGTATTAGGTAATCGCATGTGGTGGGATGCGAATCAAAATAATCAACAAGATGCGTGGGAGCGCGGCATTGGCGGTGTGTGTGTCAACCTTTACGATTTGAACAATAACTTGATCCGGCAAACCACAACCGATAGCAATGGCTATTATGGTTTCAACGTCACAGCCGGAAAATATTTTATCGAGGTCATCAAGCCTGATGATATGGAATTTGACCAGAAAGATGTCGGGGCTGAGACTCAAGATAGTGACGTGGATCAGGCGTCGGGTCGGAGCGATGCGATGGACGTCACATCCACGCTTCTGAATGTGGACGCGGGCTTGGTCCTACTCAACGAGCCGACATCCGCGCAGCGATCCGAACTTGCTCAGCCTCAAGTGGGACCCGTCCGCTCGGGGCGTTTGGTCTATGCCCATATTGCAGATTCCTTTCGTAGTTCATGTTTGATCTTTGCGTATGCATCTTCTGAAGTATTGGTAAAGTTGCCGAAGTGCGCGTTCGTGGATCACATTCTGCAAGGCGGCGGTTATATGCTGCCTATTGATGAGATGAAGCAACTTGCGAATGACCGCAAGGATGTGCACACTCAAGAGAATTACACCAGTAATGTTTTCTCTGCGGATGTGCCTGCTGGCGGCGTGCCTGCCTCGCGTTTGGATGTGTACTTCGCGTGGCTCAATCAATCGGGCTGGGTCTATGATGCGGCTTCACAAAGTTGGTGGCGTTACGTGGATGATGCAACTGAAGAAATGGCGGGCATTCTGCATCCCGAAGTGGATCGTTTGAACAAACGTCAGTTGCAGTTTCAAAATGTGATCGTGCTATTTGCGCAACATGAAGTAGTCTCGCCGACCAATTTGGATATTCATCTCGAAAAAGATGTGACGGGTGATGCTATATTGTTCCGCAATGGACAGAAGTTTGATATCCGTTGGAGCACGCGCGCCACGGAAGCAGAACTCAACAGCGGCATTCGCAAGCCGATCCAATTTTATTATCCTGACGAGAAGACGTTATTCCCGCTCAAACCTGGTCACACATGGATTATTGTTGTGACGCCTTCGACAACTGTGACCGAAAAAACTACGGGTGATTGGTTCTTGCGATTCAACCAACCGCCCGGAGCGAAGTAGGGCGGGGTCCCCCAGTCCTTTGTATCAAGATCATAGTAAGGAGTTCACATGCATCCCTATATCATCCCGCTAAAAGCACTGTTCGAGCGACATGCCAATCCATCCCAAGCCGCGCCGATGAAAAAGTATATGCGCGATCAGTTCGAGTATTTGGGAATCAAATCGCCGCAATTCAAGGCTCTGCTCAAGGACTATATCAGCATAAATGGCTTACCGCCTCTGGACGCCCTTGACCTTATCGCCCGCGAACTATGGATTTTGCCCCAGCGCGAGTTTCAATATCTGGCAGTGAGTCTCGTAGGCACGTCAGATAAACAATTACCGGCAAAGTTCATCAAGACAATTGAATATTTGATCGTAACCAAATCCTGGTGGGATACCGTAGATAGCATCGCAGGCGGCACGGTCGGAGTCCATTTCAAACGCTTTCCCGATGTGCGTGAGAAATACCTTACCAAATGGCGCGCCTCGGAGAATTTTTGGTTGCGGCGCACGACGATCCTGTTTCAATTGGGGTATAAAAAGGAAACGGACTTTGATTTGCTGTGCGAAATCATCCGCGAGAACCTAGGCTCAAAAGAGTTCTTTATCAACAAAGCCATCGGTTGGTCACTGCGGCAATATGCGCGCATTGACCCCAAAGCTGTGAAGACGTTTGTGAACGCTACGAAGGAATTGAATCCCCTGAGTCGGCGTGAGGCCTTAAAACATTTGTGATTTTTTGCCACTGATTTCACGGATTTGCGCTGATTTTTTTAGCCCGTGAAAATTAGTGAGATCCGTAGCTAAGGGTTTCTTCTGTTTAACCTTGGCGGTTTCGCATGAAGTCCGCAACTTCTGCAAAACGACTTTTCAAGTTTGCCACTGTGAGCGGATCGATTTGGCTTTCGTCCAATGCCTTGTTCATGCACCATAGCCACTGATCACGCTCAAGCTCACCGATCGAAAACGGCATATGCCGCTGGCGTAAACGCGGGTGCCCATATTTTTCGATGTACAGCGACGATCCGCCTGACCAGCCGGAGAGGAACATAAAGAGTTTCTCGCGCGATTGTTTCAGGCTTTGCGCATGCAGAGCGCGGAGCTGCGCGGCTTCGGGTGCTGATTCCACCAGGTCGTAAAACCGTTCGACCAAAGTCCGCAAGCTGGTCTCGCCGCCGATCAGATCGTAGAGGGATATTTGAGTATTCATCATCTGTGAATTGTAATATAAAGTTTCAAACCATAAAACCAGACCCATTCTGGCGACTATCGGCTTTATAATTGTCCTGTTCTAATTCACGCAGGAGAGAGCTATGACCAAGGAAACCGAAGCAGTTATCCTGTCCGCCGCGCGTACACCCATCGGAAAATTTCAAGGGGCATTGAGCGCCGTGCCTGCCACCAAACTTGGCGCAATTGCCGTTCAGGCTGCCGTGGAACGCGCTGGCATCAACCCCAAAGAAATCGAAGAGATCATCATGGGTAACGTGGTGCAAGCGGGCGAAGGTCAGGCACCTGCACGCCAATCAGGTATCAGCGCAGGTATCCCGGCGACCGTCAGCGCGACGACGGTGAATAAAGTCTGCGGTTCAGGTCTCAAAGCGGCGATGATGTCGGCGCAAGCCATCCGCGCGGGGGATGCGGAGCTGTTTGTCGCTGGCGGTTTTGAATCCATGAGCCGCGCGCCCTATCTCGTCAGCGGGCGCATGGGCGAGTTGAAATTCGGCAACACCCAAATGACCGACGCACTTCTCAACGATGGTTTGTGGGATCCGTTCGAAAATTGGGGGATGGGTAATGCGGCTGAATTTATTGCGGATGAATACGAAGTCACGCGCGAGGCGATGGATCAATTCGCGCTTCGCTCTCACCAGAAAGCTGTTGAGGCTCAAGAAGCAGGTCGTTTCAAAGCTGAGATCGTTCCCGTCCAAATCCCTGGGCGCAAAGGTGAGGTGACCGTCGTCGATAAAGATGAGTGTCCGCGTAAAGAGACGTCGCTTGATGCGCTTGCTAAACTCAAGCCTGCGTTTAAGTCCGATGGTAAAGTGACACCCGGTAATTCATCGCCGATGAACGATGGCGGTGCGGCGGTGGTGATCGCCTCACGTGCCTATGCTGAAAAGAATCAATTGAAACCGATTGCGAGTATTGTTGGTTACGCTCAAGCGGCAGTGGAACCGAAATATTTATTTGCCGCGCCCGCGTATGCGATTCCGAAACTCTTGAAAAAGATCGGCTGGACGTTGAACGATGTCGATTTGATCGAACTCAACGAAGCCTTCGCCGCGCAAGTGCTTGCGGACGGATACGCCCTCGCCGATCAAGGCTGGGATTGGGACAAGGTCAACGTCAATGGCGGCGCGATCGCCTTGGGGCATCCGTTGGGTGCAAGTGGCGCGCGCGTGCTGACAACCTTGATCTATGCCTTGAAAGATCGCGGACTCAAACGCGGCGTAGCTTCACTTTGTTTGGGTGGTGGCGAAGCTGTTGCTATGGCAATTGAGCTGGAATAAGAAGGGAAGATTATGAACAATACCGAACGTAACGAAAAGATCGAACTCTACGGGCGCGGCTTTGATATGCTCGTGGATGTGCTCAAGGATATTCCGCGTGATATGTGGCAATTCAAGCCGGAGCCGTCCGAATGGAGTATCCATGAAGTGATCATCCATTTGGCGGATTCAGAAACCAACGCGGCGTTACGGGCGCGTAAGTTGATCGTTGAACCGGGCGATACCGTGATGGGCTATGACCAGGAACAATGGACTACAGCCTTGAACTATCATGAACAGGACCTTGAAGATGCGCTTGATATTGTTCGACTTGCCCGCAAGACGACTTATCAGTTGTTGAAGAAACAACCCGATGTGGTTTTTGAGCATATCGTGATGCATCCCGAATACAAAGAACCATATACCTTCGAGAATTGGTTGAATATTTATTCTGCACATATCCCCGGTCATATCGAACAGATCATGAATAACTATAAGATTTGGAGAGAGCGGCAGGGGTAAAGTAGATAAGTAGACACGTACACAAGTACACACGTGTTTACATGTCTACTTGTTTCCCTGTATACTCAACACACCATGCCAAAAGTCGTAGTCGCCATGTCTGGAGGAGTGGACTCTTCCGTTGCTGCCGCCTTGCTCAAAGAGCAGGGTTATGAAGTTATCGGCATGATGCTCCGTTTATGGAGCGAACCGGGGAAAGAAGATACGAACCGCTGCTGCACGCCTGATTCTATGGCGCAGGCGCGGCGGGTTGCGGCGTTACTCGAGATCCCGTTTTATGTTATCGACGCCAAAGATGTTTTCCGCGAGACCGTGGTTGAATATTTTCTGGAAGGATACGCCCGCGGCGAAACGCCGAATCCGTGCTTGGTCTGCAACCAAAAGATACGCTGGACGTTTCTGCTGGATCATGCGCTGGCACTTGGCGCGGACTTCATGGCGACGGGTCATTACGTTAGAATTCAGAATGCAGAATGCAGAATGCAGTTGTTACGTGCCGTGGATCGCAGCAAAGATCAGTCTTATGTTTTACATGTGCTCGATCAAGCGAAATTGAAGCATGCTTTATTCCCGGTGGGCGATTATCCCAAGCCGGAGATTCGTCAGATCGCCGAAAAATATGGCTTGCCGACTGCCTCGCGCAAAGATTCGCAGGATTTGTGTTTTCTGGCTGGTGAAGATTATCGCACCTTCATGCAACGCAACGCCGCAGAGATGCTCAAGCCCGGCGAACTTGTCACGCGGAATGGCGAATCGCTTGGTCAGCATAATGGACTTGCGAATTACACCATCGGTCAGCGCAAGGGATTAGGAGTAGCTTCGCCGGTTCCGTTATATGTATTGGGAAAGAACGCTGAAAATAACACGGTAATCGTTGGAACAAAAGAAGAATTGGGTTCAAGTGAATTGACCGCACGCGATGTCAAATGGCTTGCGGGTGAAATTCCCGGCGTACCATTTCGCGCGGAAGTGAAGATCCGCTACACGGCGAAAGAGGCTGAGGCACTGGTCACGCCGCTGGAAGAGAATCAAGTGCAGGTCCAGTTTGATGCGCCGCAACGCGATATCACAGCGGGTCAGGCGGCGGTCTTCTATCACGGTGACTTGATGATCGGCGGCGGTATAATTATCTAGCGCGTAGGCAATTTATTAAGTTGAGTTGTTCCACTATCCTAACTTTAATCTAAGTATTTATTCGCGGAGATTAGTGTGGATTAGCGGATAACGAATTTTGTGAATAAAATTGAAGCGCAATAAAAAATAAACAAGGAGTTGCATCATGACCTATCGAGTTGAATCATTAATGTCGGCGCGTTTGTTCGTTGTGCCGCAGTATGTCGGGAAGAAAATTTATTTTCTCAGCAACTTATCGGGGCACTTGAGTTTGTATTCCATGAACTATGGCGGCAGTGTGCCGGCGCCATTGCTCCCGCCGCATATTGCATTGCAGAATCCCCATTTGATCGGCGTGTCTTTCTATGTATTTCCCAAGCTCGATCAGATCGTGGTGATGATCGATAAGGACGGCGACGAAAATTATCAGCCCATGCTCGTTCCAATTGGTGGCGGCTTCCCCGAACCGGCTTTCAAGAATTTCTTTGCAGAATACCGCGTGCATCTCGGTGCGTGTGATGACAAAAACGGGATCATCTATTTGGGCGCCGAACGGCGCGACAAGCCATTGATCGAAACATATCGTGGCGACCTGAAAACCGGCAAGCTGACCAAAATTGCCGAGTATGAATTTGGTTTGGGTGTTGCCGCACATAGCAAGGATCATAAAAAATTATTGCTTGCCTCCGGGTACGCCACTGGTGATTCGATTCTTTATTTGTGGAATGGCGGCAAGCGTAAACTGCTGTATGGCAAGCCGCTGGAAGATCGCGCCGAAGGTGAAAACGTGCCATTGAACGGCCTCGGCTCCACGATCTTCTCACCGAGTGAAAAAGGTATCATCGTTACCTCATCGGTTTTTGAAGACACGTACGGTCTTGGTTATCTTGACCTTGCCAAACCCGGTGAACTTGAACAAGTGCAGCTCAAAGGTGTACGGCATAAAGGCGTGGGCGAGATGGAGTCGGTTTCTCATCTCGATAAAGACCGCTATCTTGTCACCTTCAACATTGACGGCTGTTCATGGGCCTATGAAGGCGTCTTCGATGAAAAGAAGCGGCAGATGGATCTCAAATATGTCTTGGTAGGCGATAAGCCGCTGGATAGCGGTATGCTAGATCATGTTCACTACAATAGCAAGGAAGATGTGTTCACGTTCTCATTTTCAACTGCTGTTTCACCTACGCAGATCTATACGGTTGGCGGAAAGAAACGGGACAAGCTAACATGCCATACCGACGAAAAAACTTTGGGGATTCCGGATGGTTATCTTTCAAAAGGAGAAGACGCTTCATTCCTTTCGCACGATGGTCTGCGTGTCTCCGCTCGGCTTTATCTCCCCTCGAGCGGACTCGGCTTTAAAGGACCGCGCCCGCTTGTCTACTACATCCACGGCGGACCTCAAGGGCAGGAACGCCCAGACTTCGCATGGTTCTCGATGCCGTTGATCCAATACCTCACCATGCGCGGATTTGCCGTCTTTGTGCCGAACGTCCGCGGTTCCACCGGTTACGGACTCTCCTACACCAAACACGTCGACCGCGATTGGGGTGGGCAGGACCGTCTTGACCACGTCCACGCGATGAAGGAAATTTTGCCGAAAGATAAACGCCTCGATGTGAAACGCGCCGCGGTCGTCGGTCGCTCGTATGGTGGGTATATGACTCTCATGCAAGCGGGTCTGCATCCCGATCTATGGGCGGCATCCTGCGATATGTTCGGTCCGTATGATTTGCTGACTTTCTCTGAACGCATCCCTGCAACCTGGAAACCGTATTTCAAAATATCCATCGGCGATCCTGAAAAAGCAGACGAACGCGCTGATCTGATCGAGCGCTCACCCAAGACGCACCTGCATAACATGTCCGCGCCGATGCTGGTCATTCAGGGACGCAACGACCCGCGTGTGGTCGCTGCCGAGTCTGAAGACCTGGTGCGCGAGTTGAAATCCCAGGGCAAGGCTATGGAACTGTTGATTTTTGAAGATGAAGGTCATGATGTGCTCAAATACGAAAACCGCGTCTCCTGCTATAACGCGATCACTGATTTCTTCGCAAAACATTTGAAACCGTAGACTCTGGAGTGTGGGAGCTCATGTGCCCGTTAGGGTATGCTCCCACACTATATTATTTCTACACCCGACAGCAAGCTGTCGGACTCCAGAATATAACCTCATGACCCTCCCTTCACTCTTCTTTGCCATCCTGATCGCCGCATTTTACGGCGCGCTCTATCATTTCATCCGCGGCGGCGGGTTTTGGCGTCTGCTCTTCGATTTTGGGCTGAGTCTCCTTGGGTTTGCAGCGGGTTATCTGGTCGGATTCTGGTTCGGCTGGTTGATCATTTCGCTTGGTTCAATGGACTTGGGTTCCGCTTCCATTGGCAGTCTTATCTTTCTTGTCGGCGGTGACTGGCTCAGCCGCATCGAAACCCGGCGGGAAAGCAAGGTATAATCTGCGCCGGTTATAAATCCCAGACTTCGGAAGTCTTTGTGAAGCGCCCCTTTGGGGCAAAGACTTCCGAAGTCTATATCTTGAATAAGAGAGTATTATGGAGCAAATTAAGTTTTTGATCGATCTGTTTTTGCATCTTGACGAATACATGGCGAACATCATCACCCAGTACGGCACATGGACGTACATTATTTTATTTGCCGTGATCTTTGTGGAAACCGGCTTGGTGGTCATGCCATTCCTGCCGGGTGATTCACTGCTTTTTGCGGCGGGCACCTTTGCCGCGCTGGAGGCACTGAATATTTATTATCTTCTCGGGTTATTGATGTTCGCGGCGGTCCTGGGCGATACGGTGAATTATTCCATCGGGCATTATTTGGGTGAACGCGCCTACAACATCAAGTGGATCAAGAAGGAATATTTTGACAAGACCCACGCCTTCTTTGAGAAGCACGGCGGCAAGACCATCTTCCTGGCGCGCTTTGTCCCCATCGTCCGCACGTTTGCGCCGTTTGTGGCTGGCATCGGCAAAATGTCCTACAGTTATTTCATCACTTATAACTTTGTGGGCGGTATTACATGGGTGCTGCTCTTCACGCTCGCCGGGTATTTCTTTGGCAATATCCCCATCGTCCGCGAGAATTTTGAACTCGTGATCATCGCCATCATTTTGGTCTCGGCTGTACCGATGGGCATCGAATGGTGGAAGGCGCGCCGCGAAGCCAAAGCCAAATAATTCAAACGGGTCACGCTCAATACGTGACCCGTATTTTTATGAAAACCATTACCGTTCTCTTTGCCCTTTTTATTGTCCTCATCATTATTCTGGCTGATATGGGGAAGCTGGGAATTCTCGGTTTCCTAAATCAAATTCCATTCGGCGACAAGGCGGGACATTTCATCCTTTATGGGATTCTGACAC
This sequence comes from Anaerolineales bacterium, assembly GCA_043767565.1. Taxonomy (GTDB): domain Bacteria; phylum Chloroflexota; class Anaerolineae; order Anaerolineales; family Villigracilaceae; genus Defluviilinea. Next base: position 9,652 of record JAYUGV010000379.1, on the reverse strand, counting down.
TGCTCCTCGATCTGACTTTTATACAAGCGCGTCCAGACTCAAGCCGAAAATTGCTCGTGCTCCGAATTGCCTTGATCCTCAGCCTCCTCATTGGACTCGAAGAATACTCCCAGCAGTTCTTTGCCAAACGCACGTTCGATCTCGTTGATCTTGCATTCAGTTATTTCGGCGTGATCTTCTTTTCGTGGCTGGCGTTGAAAATAAAAAAGTAGGACGAGATATTATCTCGTCCTACCGTTGACTTATTTCGGGGTCAACACCAAATGTCCTTCTGTATTGGTTGTAACTGATCCTTGGTCCCACCACATCGGGTAATACTGAATGCCCGTCCATAGTTCAGCCATATCGATGTAATGCTTATGATAAGCATGACCAGACTGTCCCGTTGTGTGGACGGTGACCGAGTTATTCAGGTTGCTCATGTCCACGATCATGCGCATGGATGGGACGTTGGTTACTTCGTAGCCCAGAATTGAATTCCAACTTGTTGCATTAACGATACCTTTGCCGCCGCTGGTGGGAAAGGGTCCGCGGTTGAAGAGGTCTTCGATCAGGAAGATGCCCGATTTGCCCAGCGTGCCATTCTCGAAAGTGGAGGTATGTAGACCGCCCCACATCCATTTGGACTGGTCTTTGCCGAGAGTATCTTCCAATTCAGCGATGGCTTTCTTGAAGGAACCAGCGAAGATATCATCACGAGTTTCGACTTTGTCTGCCGTGGTCTTGTCGTCCCACCAGAAGCTGTTCGGTTCGTCCACGATCTTGCGGGTGACCTCGAACCAGGTATCGCCGCCGTTGGGGAAATATTTTTCGGGTAGGTCATCGTTGAATGTGTCAGCCAGTAGATTTTTCCAGAAGACTTCGTAGATGGCGGCGGGGGATGAATCGGCTGAGGCTTGGTAATCCCAATTCTTTAGCGTGGCAAGCCCATCGTTCAAATTCGAAGCGTCGAACTTCATCTCCAAAAGATGAGGCAGGATATATTGCGCGCCGCCGTCGTAATTATCGCCCTGCATTTTTTGCATATAGGCAATATCAATTTTGCCGGGGGCGTTTTCGATCATATTCACGATGCGATTGGCGCGATAGCCGAGATCGAAATCGGTGGAGATAAGGTAGGGATAATCGCGCGGCGGGACCTGGTTGTTGGCGGTGGCGATATAGCCTTCGACAGGATTGTATGTGTAGGGCAGTTCATCAAAGGGGATATAACCGGTCCATTCGTAGTCGTCCGTCCAGCCGGGGACGGGGAGCGTGCCGTCGCCATTTTTGCGGATGGGGATATCGCCGGGCATTTGGTAGCCGATGTTGCCATCGATATCGGCATATACAAGATTTTGCGATGGGACTTTAGCGGTGCGCGCGGCTTCGCGGAATTGCTCGAAATTTTCGGCAGTGTTCACCTTCCACGGCGCGACAAACGAACTCGATATTGTAAACGCCGTCCACTTGAGGGCGATGGCATATTGGGCGGGCAATTCAATGCCAGCCTTGTCTTTGAAGGGGACGAACTCTTTATCTTCGGGGTCGCCGACATCTTTCAACGTGCCCCAGACTTCAGAGATGATAGGTCCGTGCCGTGAAATACGGACGTCCATTTGAATGGGGTCGCCGCCAGCCACCTTGATCGTCTCTTTGCGGATTTCAAAGTCAACCCATTTGCCGTTGACTTCATATTGGTTAGGGTTTTCAGGGTTGATCTTTTCGATATACAAGTCCATCACATCGGGACCGACATTGGTGAAGCCCCAGGCGATGTGGTCATTGTGACCGATGATCACGCCGGGCACACCAGCCATGGAGAAGCCAGCCACCTCATAAGGACATTCGACGCTTTTGATTCTGCAGTGCAAACCAATCTGATACCAGATGGAAGGCATTTGGATCGCAAGATGGGGATCGTTGGCAAGCAGGGGCTTGCCAGTTGTTGTGCGTGAGCCAGCGACAACCCATGAGTTGGAACCGACACTGTTATCAAACGGTCCCATCATTTCATCGAGGAGTGTTACGTTTTTATAAAGAGTGGCGAGGTTTTCATCAGGGATTTGAGAAGCAATAGATTTAGTTGGGACACTCGTTGATGTGCCATCGCCGATCTTGTTGACGATGACTGGATGATCGGCGGGATAGGCAGGGAAGAGTTCATCCACCTGCTCAGGCGTGAGAGTTTTGAGCAGGATCGCGCGTTTGATCTCTTCATCCATGTTGCCGCGCAGATCGTAAGCAAGCATTTTGCCCCAGGTAAGCGTATTGGATGGAGTCCACGGTTCGATGGTGTAACCAGCGTTGAGCAAACCGAGGATGGAATATTCGAGACTTAACGCTTCTTTGTCGTGATCCTTGAGATAGGCATTGACGCCTTCGGTGTAGGAATTCACCATGGCTTTGAATTCGGGATCGAGCGCATCATATTCCTGCTCAGCGATCTCTGTCCATCCGAAAGTGCGGAGGACCTTGTCTGTATCCACCTGGGAATTGAACATCTCAGCCACACGTCCAGCACCGATATGCCGCCAGAAGTCCATTTGCCAGAAGCGGTCCTGGGCGTGGACATAACCCTGCGCGAAGAACAGGTCGTGCTGCGAGTCGGCGTAAATATTTGGGATGCCCATCTGGTCGCGATAAATATCAACGGTTCCATCGAGTCCCGTGAGTTTGATTTCCCCGTCAATCTGCGGAAAGGATTTGGGCGCAACGGTGTTGGGCAGGTAGCTCTTGAAATAGAATCCGCCGCTGCCTGCTAACAGCAAGATCAGAGCGAGTAATCCGATGCCCCCGCGTTTTAAGTACGTTTTTGTTTTTGACATAACTCCTCCGGTGAATTTGACTGGTATAACACGCGGATAAAAGAAAAGAGACGTAAAACAGAAATCCTCAATACGAATTATGTCGCTGCGAGGCGCTCTCCCTGGCACCGCCCGCCAGGGCAGGTGTGTTCTTGCCGAGGCAGTCTCCTAATAATAAGGGATTGCTTCGTCGGAAAGAGCAAGTGCCCTCCTCGCAACGACATAATGAGAATTGCTGGACGTAAAACCTTACGCCTCTTTTCTAAGCCGATAATTGAACCTGTTTATTTGATATTTCCCAACAGCCTTGGGAACCAATACCACAGCAGATCTGAGGCTGGCTTCCCATGTATCGAAGCGGATTTATCCTGAAGCGCGGCGGGGACGTAATAGCCGCGGCTCACAAATCCGCTGACCCAGGAACGGGCGTTGATGGCGTTGAACATCGCGTCATAGATATCCACTTGTTGTTGCAGTTCAAGGTTGATGCTGTTGAGGTCCGCATTTGGGCGGTTGAGAACTGTCCAATCGAAACAGCCGTTGCTGCCGTTGGGGATACAGGCTATGGCGGAATATGTTGAAGATGGATACGCTACTGCGATGATGAACGGTTTGTTTACCTGAGTTTGGATGGGGGCGATGTTTTCATCGAGCAATCTTCCGGCTTCGGTGAGCATGTCCGCTTTGCTTGGGGCGGACGTGGTTGGGCTTAACTTTACTGTCCAAAGCAGGTAGACGGCGTCAGCGTCTTTCAAGATGTTGATGGGGGGTATCAGGACGTTGTTATCATATGGAATGGCGAAAACCACATTGCCGCGGAAATGCTGCCGGACTTCAGCGATGATATTTTTCCAGCGGGTTTCGGCATCAGCGGGGACTCCGCTGGGGGTGCCGTCAGCAAGCGTCCCTGCGGGAAGAGCGGGGATGATCCAGTCGCCGCCGAGGATGACAGCCTGTGAGCCGGATTGAGTCGCCATATCCGCAAAATTGACAGCGAAAGCGCGGTAATGGTTGAACCAGTTATCCCACCAGGCGGCGTCGCGCGGAGCGGTTTTCCAGAAATCGCTGGCGTTCGTGACGAAGCGCGGCTGCGCGAACAAAGCTACATTGATATTCATGGTGCGCGCCTGGTTTACAGATGTGAGCGTATCCACCCAGAATGGGTCTCTGCCGGGTTGCGCTGTGAAGATCAAGGGATTATTTTTTGAGTACGTCCACGAGGGCGTGAAGATGACCCAGTTGGAACCGAGCGCCTGGATGTTTTGTAAAGCAGGCGGAACGAACTGCGGTGCGTTGGGATCGTAATAGGATTGGAATTCAACACCCGCCATGAAGCCCGTGCCGCGTGAGGGGATGGTGGTTGCAATCAGGGTGGGACTGCCCGTTTTTAGGGACCAGCTCCATTCGTTGACGGTATCGACAATATCTTGCGGAGCGATGGTAGGTGCGACGTTGCGTCCATGTGCGTCCGTGCCGGGCGTTTGAGCATCGTCGGCTGAATCGCATTGAGCATTGCGGCAATAACGATAGCCGAATGAACCGACAATGTTCAAGGGACCATACAGTTTATAGCCCCAACGATTGTTGCCTTGATTCCACATCGGGATGGGCGGCGTCCAACCATACGGATTGAATTGGATGTACATGACATCGCCAGGCGGAGTATTTTGCGGCACGGTCACTTGAAAGAGGATCGGCGCGTTGGGTCCCGCCTGCCAGGATTGGATGCCATCTTCAACACTCGCGTTTTGTTCCGGGACGAGGAAGCGGCGGGTAAGGTATTGTCCGGTGGATGTGAATTCACCGTTCCAGAAGCCATCGCCGAGCGTGTATTTGTATTCAAGGTCTGTGCCCGCGGGTAGGAAGAGCGAAACCGAGTAGCGGCCATCCGGCAACTGAGTCATCGCGGGCATGCGGTCGGCAATCGTGCTGAGTCCGCCGCGCAGGTCTGAGAAGGTGTTACCGAGTTGCAGTAAATTTCCAGCAATGCGCAGCGGCACACCAGGTTGTGTATTTTGCGGCACCGATACGGTGAAGATCACATTCACCAACTGCGCCGGTTTCATGCGGATCTCGACCGGCGTGGTTTGATTCTCGGCGACGGTCGCGCCTTGTTGGAAGGTTCGATACATGCCATTAAGTGCGTACGCGACAAGATTATGCGGTCCGCCGCGCAAGCCGGTAATTTCAAAACGCCCGGCTGAATCGGTAAGCATCTGTACGCCGCCAGCCGTGACCATGATGTCGGGGATCGGCGCGCTGGTATCAGAGTTGATGAGCACACCGGCAATATTCCCGGATAATGTGCTGACGGGTTTATCCGCCCAACTGCTGACCGTGTCGATGATCTGGGTGGGTCCATTCACCAGCAGCATGCGATAACGGATATTGCCATCGGTGTTCGTGTCTTCGGTGATGCGTGCCGCACCCTGCCGAACATAACGATATTTTATGACCGCCTTATCCGGGATCGCCAATGATGATGAATAGGTAGTTGCATCCACTAGCGTCATTTGATAATTAACCGGGTTCAAAGCGAGCCCGGTGATCTCATCCAGCACGCTGAACATCAGCACTTCATTCGGCTGCAGCGGCTCGGGCAGGCGCACGGTAAATGTCACTTGCGCGCGCGGCGCGGGGGTGGGCGCGGGCCCGCCGGGGACGGGTGTATTCGCAGTTTGGGTGGGCAACTTGATCAGCGACAAGGCACACGCCTGACCGCTCAATGCCAGAATAAGAATAAACAAAATAAATGGACGTGAAAAAACGGGACGTGATTTCATACGTTCTCCTTTTTCTTTGGATACACGGCAAATTCTTTTATCCGCTAATCCACGCCAATCTCCGCGAATAAAAAGATTGACTTGGATATAAGGTACGGGATGAAAATCTCCGTTTCACCCTTAGCCGGTAGTTGTTTCTGTTTCGTTGTCTTTTTCCACCCGTTTGCTGCGCCCGGCGTATGCGATATAGCTCAAGCCAATGCTGACAAAATATAACAAGCTCATTGGGACCATCACCAATCCCATATTGATCGGATCGACCGTCGGCGTGACGGCGGCGGCGATGATCGCGATGATGACGATGGCAATTCGCCATTGTTGCGCCAATACCTTCGGTTGGACAAGTCCCATCGAGGTGAGAATATAAATAACCAGCGGAAACTCAAAGAATAAGCCGATCCATAACATCAAGCCGGTGACAAATCCGAAGTAATCGCGCGCGGTCCAGAAGGATGAGATCTTGGTGAAGCCTTCGAGGAATGGCAGGGCTGTTGGCAACAAAGCAAAATATGTAAACGCCATGCCTGCAAGAAATAGAATAGTTGCCAAAGGAATACCCGCCAGCCCGAACTTGCGTTCGCGCGATCGCAAGCCGGGAGCGGCAAACAACCAGATCTCAAAGGCGAGATAGGGCAGCATAATGGCGATGCCGCTGGTGAGCGCCACGCGCATATACACACCAACTTCCTCGGTCACTTCGATGGCTTGCAGTTTATCCAATCCATGAACGGGAACGGCTAAAAAATCCATCAATGGAATGGTGAAGTAAAACGATATGCCAACACCGATCGCCAGCCCAACCACCATTCGCAGAAGATGCATACGTAGTTCTTCGATATGATCCCACAAACTGGCGCGGACCTCTGATTCGGTGGCGATGCCTATTAGTGAATCCATCAGCGGGCGATCGTTCTCGGGGTTTATGTTCAGGAAGTGATACGCTGTGCGAATTGCGCGGAAGGGAAAGGTGATGAGTTTGTATACCAGTACAAATGGAAAAGTAATGACCCGCCAGAGGGCTTTGAAGAGTTTACGCATTTTGATCTGGGGCGCTCAGGTTTTCGTCAGTGCTTTCGCTGGTTGGAGCGGGATCCGCGACATCGGTATTTTTGGCAGAAGGAGGCAGAATGGAGTTCTCAGTTTCCTGGGGCTGAGGCAGGTTCACTCCGGGTGTGACCGCTGAGTCCGCGTTGGGTTGTTGCGGTAACAGCGTCTCGGAAAAGATCGGCGTCTTTGTGGCTTTGCGGATCTCCTTTTCGGTTTCTGCCAGGTCTATGTTCGCTTCTCGCATCAAATTGGTGGGCAGGTTGCGGATCTCTTGAGAAGTTTTTTGAAAGGCTTTCCACCCATCCGATCTGACCAGCTTGTTCAGATAGCTGCCAATGTTCTTGCCAGCTTTTTGCATATCCTTGGGACCCAGCACGATCAATGCAATGACGATGATAAATATAAGTTCAGAGGGACCAATACCAAGAATTTCCATATTAGGTTTTGTTCATTACCTGTTTGATTTCGTGTTGATGTTCAGCCAGCGACCCAAGCACGCCATTGATGAAACGCGGCGCAGAATCTGAGCCGTAATGCTTGGCAAGTTCCACGGCTTCGTTGATGGCAACTTTGATCGGTGTTTCGCCCTGGATCGCAAATTCCCACAGTGCCATACGCAGGATGTTGCGGTCGATCGCGGCGATCTGGTCAAGGGGCCAATCAGGGGCATATTTCGCAATCAGTAGATCAAGCTCAGTGGTGAGGGGAAGAATGCCAAAGATGATCTGGCGCGCAAATTCAGTGAGATCATCGGTGAGCGGAAATTCCTCCAGGCGTAATTTAAATACATCGCCCGGGAGGTGGTTCGCCATATCTACTTCGTAAAGTACTTGCAGGGCGAGGGAGCGCGCCCTGGTGCGGGGTTTCATGCGGGTTTTGCCTCAGTTTCCTCGTAATCAATATTTTCAATGTGAATTTCAACCTCACCAACTTCCATGCCGACCATCTCCTGCAAGGCACGCGCCACTTGCTGTTGCACATTGCGGCTGACCTCGCGGATGTTGACATCTTTTTTCAAGATGAGATACAGGCTCGCGACAACAATATTGTCCTCAACCTCGATCCGCACCCCGTCATTGGTGCCGCGCCTGAAGAGGCGGTTCACTCCGCCCGTAACCTGCGCCATTCTACTGACGCCGGGTACGCTCAACGCAGACATGCGCGCGATATCCACAAGCACATCGGGCGCGACGGTGGTTTTACCTGGGTATGAGTTTGACATAGTTGCCTCCCGTCATTGCGAAGAGGGTGTTCTTCCCGACGAAGCAATCTCCATATTGATAAAAGGGGATTGCTTCGGGCAAAGAACGCCTCGCAATGACGCAATAAATTACATCATTGCCATGCCGCCATCCACACCTAAGACTTGACCGGTGATGAATGCGGCTTGATCAGAAGCCAGAAAAGCGACGGCATAGGCGATCTCTTCCGGTTTGCCTTTGCGTGCAAGCGGGACAAGTTTGAGCATGGCTGTGAGAGTTTCTGGATTCATGAGTTCGAGGATTTCGGTATCAATGAACCCGGGCGCCACAGCGTTGACCGTGATGTTGCGCGTCGCCACTTCGCGTGCTAATGCTTTTGTGAAAGCGATCTGTCCGCCTTTGGAGGCGGAGTAATTCGTCTGCCCGGGGTTGCCCATCTGACCAGCGACGGACGCTATGTTGATAATACGCCCGACACGTTTGCGCATCATGTGTTTGACAGCGGCTTTCGAGCAATTGAACGTGGACTTCAAATTGGTATTGATCACCGAATCCCAATCGGTTTCAGACATCATCATGATCAAGGTGTCTTTGGTGATACCGGCATTGTTGACGAGGATGCTCAGGTCGCCAAAAGTTTCCACGGCAAATTTCACCAGCGCTTCGGCTTGCTTGAGATCGGAGACATCCGCTTGAAAGGCAGCGGCTTTACCGCCCGCCTCTTGGATCCTTTTCACAACTTCATCGGCTGCTTTGGACGATCTGTTGTAATTCACTACTACTGCCGCACCGCGCGCCCCAAGTTCCAATGCAACTGCGCGGCCAATTCCCCGAGAGCCGCCCGTTACAAGTGCGACTTTATTTTCCAGCGATAACGTGTCTGCCATGCTCAATTCTCCTCAAATGAGATTATACATCATTCAAACGAGGGTGCGTCGCACTAAAACAACAGGCAAATCTAACTTTGTGAGATTGGGTTTCAGCTAGAAATCGTCTTGTTAAATATGGTGCGACGCACTTCTGAATCCAACCCCTAACCCAATCCCGCCGCCCAAAGCGATGATTGCGGCGAATAGGAAGGCATCCTGCCAGAAGCGGATGGGAAAGAGGCGGATCAGAGTATCCGAAAAATAGAACAGCCACGAATCGCCAGTAAAGAATAAATGATGGAAGGCTGTAAAAAAGCTAAAGAAGATATCCGGATTAACCGCGATGCCGATGACGGCGATCACCCCGATGGCGACCGCCAGCCCTACCATCAACCAACCGCCGCGCATCAACCCTTGACGATAGGTCTGTGTCCAGTCCCCGCGCCAGGACCAAATCCCGAACAGGACCAAGATCGAGAGCGCGATATACCAAACATTCAATGCGTTTTGGGTTACACGTTTGACATCCGCCATATGACTCAACTCGCGCTCGTTGTAAAGCGGTGATCCATCGTCAAATTTCAGATCGCCGAGATAGGAAATATTCGCACTGTTGACGAGATAATCCAAGGCATAGGGCGCCCACTTCAAACGATCTGCTTTAGTAAAGCCATAATCATCCGGTGGGAAGTAGGGCATGTTGTATTCGACTTTTAGGAACACAGGTGAAAGCAATATGCGTAAGCCCAGTCCGATTAAAGCAATGGGAACTAGGATGGTGACAAGCCAGGAGAGGAGCGAGGTCATTTTCATGGCGTTTATTGTAAGCGAGGAAGAGAAAGTAGATAAGTATACAAGTAGACAGGGTCAGGGCTTTCTTAAAGTCATAAAAAGGGGTTGAAAAAAGGCCTTCATCGGATATGCTTTTGTGTAAGCGCACAAACCACACCGAGGAAGGTCAAGAT
>JAYUGV010000378.1:0-7138 GCA_043767565.1 Anaerolineales bacterium | reverse complement strand
GAGGTCGGGGAGGTCGATGGCTGGCGGATTCGGGAACGTGAGATTGCGAATCGAATCGAACTCGGTGAGGGCGACCACCGCGCGTCCACCGCGGACCTCAGCCTGCATCGGCGTGGACGCAGTTATCGCCACGAAAAGCGACGCGAAGGCGCGCAGGAGGCGCGCGGCAGTGATGTAGAACTCGGACTTGAATTCATCGAGATGTTGGTCGCCGCGTTCAGTGGGCGTGAGGTGCATGAAGTCCCAGGCGAAGAGCGGGTCGGGCAGGGACATATTGGTGTGGATGCCCGTGGTTGCGAGCGTGTCGCCGTAGAGGTCAACACATTTTTCGAGATAGCGGCGTTTGGCGATGCCCCAATTGCCAGGGATGGATTGATGACCGATATCGGTGAGGAAGAGCAGATTGCCGTGCCAGTAATGGAGGCGTTCGCCGAAGTTGATGCCTGCGCGATGGAGGGCGTTGATGAGCGAAGCCTCATGGAGACGCGCTTCATAAATCGCTCCACGCGGACTGTAATATGGGCGCGTCGCCCATTCAATCATCCAGTGGAAGACTTCGAGTTGACTGAACTGCGCCTGCCACGGCGGGATACATTCGGCGCGGAGATAATCCACGAAGGAATGTTGGCTGGGTCCTGCACCCACGGTAAGCAATGGACGCAGGTCTTCATCGAGGAGGTTCCATTCCTGCTCGAAGCCGTTGAGTCCGCTGGACGGTTTTTCTTTGACGGCTTGTTCGAGGGCGAGGAGGTATTTGTCGGCGAATTGTTGAGGCATGGTGGGTTCCTAAAGTGTGGAATGGGTACAGGTTGCAAGTTACGATGAAAGGTGTAAAATTTCTTTGTTCGCAAGTGAGAATATTCAATAATTGGATGTCACTCGCTAGTACATCATGGAGAATGCGATATTGAACAGACTTGGAATTATTCTAAACTTGGTTGGCTCATTACTTATTGCGCCTGAATTAATTGGTCTGCGACGATTGTCATCTTTTGAAAAATCGCTCGAAAACCGCCTAATAAATGTCCAGAATAATTTTGAATATATTGCTCTACGTGCGAGTAGGCTACGTTTGAATTGGTTAATTCTGGTGTTCTATATCATTCCTCTCACATTGACTTGCACAGGCATCATAATTGCAGTTATCAACTTGGAGAAAATTCGCAACTTTTTTGAGCAAAATATCAGCGATAATTCCTTTGTTACCGTCACTATTATTGCAATCCTTGTTCTGGCGTTATTACTTGGGATATGGCAATTCATTCCCTCGTTGTTTCTAAATATATATATAAGAATCCTTTTCATAATTATTTCTGCGTTATTTGAAAGTGTCCGTTTTGCCATAAAAGTATTATCAGTCAACAATGCCTTGAGGAAATTCATTGTAAGATTCGGCTTAATTTTATTTATAGTTGGCGCATTGCTCCAGTTATTGGCTACTTACCAATAAACTACTATAAATCGAATAGATACAAAACTAAAAGAGAAAGACATTTCTTCTTTCCTCTTTACATATTTCATTCATCTACCGCTTCAAACTCTCCAATCCTTCCATCAATCTCTTGAATGCGCCTTCGGGGTCGGGGCGACCGTCCACGAATTTTTCACGAATACTCGAATGGAGGCGAGTCTATTCGCGCATTCGTGACCTTATTCGTGGATGGTATTGCGCGAGTCTCTGCTAGACATCAAGCAGGGATAAAGACCTCTCACGCCGTTTCTTTCCTCTTTCTTCTTTCATCCATCTACTTCTTCAAACTCTGCAAGCCTTGCATCAGTCGCTTGAACGCGCCTTCGGGGTTGGGGCAACCGTCCACGAATTTTTCACGAATACTCGAATGCGCAACAGCGTCACTTCTTAATAACATTATCCCGTCCAAGCCGTTGGACAGGCTTCATATCTTTTCCAGGAAAGACGCGGCGATATTCCAGGCGTCTGCGCCCAAAGTTGAAAAGCAAAGCGACAGGCGCGCCCGTGGCTTTCAAATAGTTGATAACCTGTGCCAGCTCATCGTTCGTCAGTTGATGGCTGAATGCTTTGACTTCCACGACCACCTGTTGTTCGGCAAAGAAATCCAAATAAAAGGTCGCCACTCGTTCCCCTTCAAAGTCAACGAAGACCTCGTACTGCCGATTCGGTACGATGCCCGCATGGTTGAATTTGACCTCAAGGGCTTTCTCGTACACTTCTTCCTTGAAGCCGTGCCCAATCTCATTATGGACTTCCATTGCCAAGCCGATGATTCGGTAGGTCAGGTCGTTGCCAGTTGAATCAGTTACCAGAGGCATATTATCTCCTCAAACGTATTGACGCAATTTTATCGCAAAGGGAATCGTCCACCGCAAGAACCATCTATGAACACCTGCACTTGCGCCAGGTGCAAGTGTAAACAAACGCACCTCGTCCATATTCGTGCATTCGTGACCTTATTCGTGGATGGTTTTGCACGAGTCTCCGCTAGAATTACAACCATGAATAAAGACCTGTCAGATTACCAAAGTATTTGCCAGCGATTTGAGCAGAAATACGGAATGACTTCCGATGATTTCTTGCTCAAATTTGAATCTGGCAAATTGGACGACTCACAAGATTTTTTCGATTGGTTTGCGGCAAAACGTGCACTTGATTTGCAACAAGCAAGCCAAGAAGAATAATTTTACCCTTTCAGCGAATTCAGTCCTTCCATCAACTGCTTGAACGCGCCTTCGGTCCGTTCGACGGGGGTGGCGTAAGAGAAGCGGATCCATTCGCCGCCGAAGGGCGAGAAGAACGCGCCAGGAACAACGGCAACGCCGTGATTTTCAGCGAGATATTGTCCGAGCGGTTCGGTATCCGTCCAGCCTTTGGGCTTGAGATATTGAGCCACGTTGATGAAGGCGTAATATCCCTTGCCGATGATGTGCTGGAATTCATTTCGCAGAAGCAGGTTTTTCAACGCAACGCGGCTGGCGTTGGTTGGCTCGATGATAGTCTTGGCGGCTTTGGCAAATCCCATTTCATAGGCTGCCATCGCAACGGCGAGTGAAAAGTACGAGGGAATGACTCCGTGTGAGCCACGTGCGGTGATGAATTTGATAACGGCTTCGTCCGCAATTAAGTGACAGTTGCGGATATTGGAGCCGCCCAATGATTTGGTGATGCCATCGAGGAACATGATGCGCTTGCGTTCTTCGGGGGTGAAGAACTTGAGGAAGGAATTCAAATTCATGGGCGATTCGTCGGTCACGTAGTGATACATCCAATCGAAGAGCACAAACGCCACACCTGCTTCCAAGGCGGCTTTGGCGAGTGAGACTTGCTTTTCAACCGCGATAGTCATACCTGTGGGATTATCGGGATTGGTGATAACGATGCCTGCGATCTTGCGTCCCTTGGATTCGGCAAATTTCACGCTCTCACGAATCGCATCTTCGGAATATGCCCAGCCTTGTGCCGGGTCACCGGGCGCCCACAAGACATTTGCGCCTACGCCGTAGGGTCCCCAGTTGTAGGAGATCCACGGTACACGTGAGACCATGATGAGGTCCCCTTGACGTCCGTGACCGAGAGCGAGCATGGCTTGATAGGCTTTGTTCAACGCGTCACGTCCGCCGGCGGTGCCGAGTACGTTGGCAGGTCCCCAACCAGAGGATGAGTCTAATTTCCAATATTGCTCAATGACCGCTTTGCGATAGGCGTCGGTGCCGAAGGGCATATCGTAAGCCGTACCATGCTCAATTTGAAGTTGAAGCGCGCGTTCGAGCAGCGGCTTCGGAGTCCCGGGCAGTGAAGCGCCTCCGTCGCCTTGCGAGGCGTCGAAGACTTTTGCATCCGGATTTTTTTCTTTGTAGACTTTCAACGATTTATTGATCACGAACATGCGTGACGGCGGGATGTCCACAAGCTGTTTGAGGTGGTCGCTGACGGGGATCAGATTCTTTTCGTCAACGGCGAGGACTGGGGTGGTGTTTGAAATGGTCATGCTGGCTTCTCCTTTTAAGAAAAACGCCCCGAATGTCGGGGCGTTTGGTTTTTTTATTTACTGAAATGAACCGCTTCATGTTCACCTGATAAACACCAACGTCCCGTCACTGCATGAGTGCGAGTATTGCGGCGGGTATTATCAGTGTTATTTACGAATTGGTTGAACATTGCGCGCAAGGATACCACTGCGATTAGGTTGCGTCAAGCGAACAGCTTACTCGATTCATGGCTTTTGCAAAGTCAGGAAAAGGGTGTAACGAGAAGGGCAAAGGCTTGAGGGAGATGAGCTGAATACCACCTGCGTGTCTGAGCGGCATTGTCGAAATCAGCCTGTTTAAAGAGAGCCAAAACCAAATTATTTATTGAAGCCATTACTTTGGCTATGTTTCCAATCGTCATACGTGTGGCATCTTCTCGCAGAGTAACATCTCGCCTGTAATGTGAACCGGTCTCAATCCCCCACAATAGGCTCGCGGACAATGGGGTTATCCTGCGAGGCATGGCAGAGAAAGACGCTGAGTTTGCGATCAGTGGTCGGCATATATTATCTGACGCTTCCCATTTAGGCTTGTATTACTTGCCTACGATGTATATGCTCTGCTGGCTTCGATCGGATTTTTATTGGCAATCAGCTGGATAACGAACCGCCTCTTTACCTTGACCTTTGGCGTGCCCGCCAACGTGGAGTCGGTCTACATCTCAGCCTTGATCCTGGCACTCATCATCACACCTGTCTGATCGCTCAATGACTTTTGGTTTCTCTTCTGGGCGGCTGTCCTGGCGATGGCTTCCAAATACATCGTGGCGATCAAGGGTCGGCATCTATTTAATCCGATCGCATTTGCCGTAGCGTTGACATACTTCGCCACTAATCAGTCTGCGAGTTGGTGGGTTGGTAATAGCGTTCTATTGCCGCTTGTACTGATTGGCGGCTTGCTGATCATTCGCAAAGTCGGCAGGTTGAGATGGCGGGCAGTTTTCTCGCCACAGCGCTGATCATCACTTTGTTGGCGTCCATTTTCACCGGTGACTTTTATTCCTCATTCAAGAATCTCGTTTTACTCTCACCCTTTGTCTTCTTCGCAGCCATCATTCTGACCGAACCCTTAACTACTCCGCCCACACGCAGATCACGTCTGATCTATGGCGCCATTGCCGCCTTTTATTGCATCATCCACATTCCGCGCGGACAAGTTGTGGAGGCGCTACGTGAGATGAAACGCGTGCTCAAACCGGGCGGGGTCTTGCTGGTCTCATTTCATATCGGTACCGAGATCCAACATATCGATGAATTTTTTGAGAAACCTGTCAATTTGGATTTTGCTTTTTATCAGCCAAACGAAATGGAAGATTGGTTACACGAGGCAGGCTTTGAATTGGAAGAAACGTTAGTCCGCGAGCCGAACCCTGAGGTGGAAGTCGCTACACAAAGAGCGTATCTGTTCGCAAAGAAACCGAAGATTTCGTAGCAGGCGCGACTACTTGCAACGAGGCAACCTCAAAGTCGCCCAGAGTCTTGGACGACTTTGTAAATGATCATTCTTTGTTCGTTGAGCCTTCTCGGATCAATTTTCTAAACCAAACAAAAGCAAAAATGATCGCGATCCCCGCGGCGATCAATTCCACCCAGAAGAAGGCCAGATAATCCGCAAACACACCGATGAATGGCGGGATATTCGGCAGGATCTGGCGGAAGAAGTACATCGCCACGATGAACCCGCTCATATATCCAAACAAGCCCATATCCACTTGCATCTGACCTCTCAGTACAGCCCACAATAGGAATAGGTTCACAATGGTCAGCCCCCACATGATCGCCATGCAAAAGATCGCTGTCCAAATCACCAGCGGCGAACGTGTGAGACGAAGATCAAATCCAAAATAGTTGGCGGAATTGGCCGCGATGGACTTATCCTTAAACACAAATCCATGATAATTGCCCGCAAAATCCAATTGCACTGGAGCCACAACCCATTCGTCCTGACCGTTTTTCTCCAACACTAGGATCTCGAACAAAGCCCGATGCTTATCAAAGGGATAATCTTCCACCTCGCCTTCGTGCATATCAATAAACACCTCATGCGGCGACATACGCCTGTTCGCAGAAAATAAAATGGGATTCCCGTTGACGTCGCTCACATCAATTTCCAATGGCATAGCCAGGAGCCCGTCTCCAGTGTCAAAACGGCCGTGTGGAACAAAGCTCAACTCAATCGTCAGGCGGTTTGAAATGGGATCAACACGGAGAAACATCCGTAATTATCTCTATATACCCTTCCCCATAGAGGTCACTTTGCTCGCCGACAACTTCCGACTTTCCCTTTTCCTCTTTGATGAAGAGCCGATTTATCGATACTACCGAAGCTGCACAAACCACTATGACAATGATTGGAATAACAATCCCAGCACACTGTTTTTTATTCATATCGTTCCAAGTCCCTTCGATAGTTGGTGTTTGTTCAATTATAAATCAGATAAAGATTTATCCGGCTGAAAATAATTTACAAACAATTTTCCTGTCTTTACACACAGGAAACAGCCAGCAATTCTCATTATGTCGTTGGGAAGAGGGCTTTTGCTTTTTCCGACGAAGCAATCCTCTGTTATTAGGAGACTGCTTCGGCTAAAAACAAGAGCGCCTCGCAGCGACATGATTCATATTGAGAATTGCTGGGAAACAGCCCGGTTTTATGTTTGTTCAAATCCCAATGTTATAACCTCGAAATCTTCTACCAAAGGATGCGACTCATGAAAATCGGCATCATCGGCGCCATGGACGAGGAAATAATTCCCATCCGCGCCATACTTAGTAACCATGAAAAAATCGAAAAGGCAACCGCACCTTCTGGCATGGCGAGGATCATAGCAGCCAGATCTTTCTCACCCCTGTGACCCAGGCAAGGTCAATGCGGTGATTGCTACGCAGCAAATGATCGGTCTTTCCCCCCGGGAAGCCCTCTCTCCCTGGACTCAGGACAATGATGTTTGGGTTGCCACACTGCCAGCGAGTTAGATAAATTAATTTTAAAATGCAGTTTCATATCTTCAACTAAGGACAGCATCATGCGCAAACTCATTATCAGTACTTCACGAAAAAGTTCCCGTAGTGGCGACTTCAGTCGCTTGGTGGGTGGTCAAAAACAGTGATAAACGAATGCGGCAGCATTTTTTAAC
>JAYUGV010000377.1:0-18600 GCA_043767565.1 Anaerolineales bacterium | reverse complement strand
GGACGAGCGGCAATGTCGCTCCCTTCGCAACTGGGATATGAGTCGCATGTGTCATCTCAAGGATGGCTAAGGCATTACGCGTTGCCTTGTCAACAGTGACGTTGCCTTGGGTGGTGGTGATGGCTTCCGGTTTGATTTCCGGCGAGGCAAGCGCCAGTAAAAAAGTGAAAGCGTCGTCTACGCCGGGGTCTGTGTCGATGATGATGCGTTTGGGGGGCATGATTCTCCGTGGAGCGGGATATCATCCCGCTCTACCATAATTTTTCTACTTCTGCTTTTGTGGGTAAAGATGGTTGTGCGCCGAATTTTGTTGTCGCCAGTGCGCCACAGGCACAGCCGTAGCGTACGGCATCCAGCAAGCTGGACGACTCCAAAGAAACGGCAAAGCCGCCGATGAAGGCGTCGCCTGCGGCGGTGGTATCTACTACTTCGACTGGATACGAGTCTATATGTGTACTTGCGTCGCCGTGGCGCCGTGGCGACATATCCATGTCTACGATCAATGCGCCTTTACTTCCGAGTGTGACGATGACATGTTTTGCACCGCGTTGTAGTAAAACACGCGCGGCAGTTTCCGTGGATGGAATATCGTTCACGTCCATGCCGGTGAGCAGGCTGAGTTCGGTTTCGTTGGGGATAATGAAATCGGCGAGTGCGATTAATTCATCGGGGATGGATTTAGCGGGGGCGGGGTTGAGGATCACGCGTACATTATTCTCTTTGGCGCGTTGAGCGGCGCGGAGAACTGTCGGCGTGGGGATCTCTAGTTGGAGCAGGAGCAGTTTGTGATGAAGGAAGGAAGCGTGCTCTACATCCGCAGATGAGACTTTGCCGTTTGCGCCCGGCGATAGGACAATGCTGTTCTGTCCATTCGAATCCACGACAATGATGGCGGTGCCAGTGGATGCATCGTCGCGTTGAACGAGTTGCGAATCGACGTAATTGGTTTTGAGATTGTCCAGGAGAAAATTGCCGAAGTTGTCTTTGCCCACGCGCCCAAGCATCGAAACGTCCGCGCCGAGACGCGCCGCGGCGACAGCTTGATTGGCGCCCTTGCCGCCGGGGATTACTTGCAGATCACCGCCGCTGATGGTTTCGCCGGGCTGCGGAAAATGCGGCGCACGCACGACGAGATCGGCATTGAGCGAACCGACAATCAGAATATCAGGCATGGGTAGATTTTACTCGATAGGTTTTATTTTTCACTGACTCTCAACAAGATCACACCTGCCAGGATCAGTAAACCGCCGAAGAGTTGATCGCCGGTCAATAATTCGTTGAGGAAGAAGTATGCCCAAATGGCGGTGAACGCCGGTTCCAGTGTGGCGATGAGATTGGCAGTGGTTGCTGGAATGGAGCGCATACTCAATGTGTACAACCCGAAGCCGCCGAGGGTGGGAGCGACGCCGAGGAAGAAGAGAATGCCCCAGCCCTGGATGGAGTTTCCGAGCCAGAGCATATCTTCAAACGCTGTTCGATGTAAAAGCAGATCATTGCCGAGGTTGAAGAACAGTAAGAAGAATGTTGCGCTGGCAAAGGAATAGAGCAAGGCTGTCCATGAATCGATGTTGGTATCGGAGGCGTGCTTGCCTTCGAGGTTATAGATCGCGAAAAAGAAACCGGTGAGCAGCCCGAAGACGATCCCTGCGGCCTTGAGTTTCCAGATGGCGGGGTCGTATGCGCCAGAGACAAAGATCATGCCGAGCAGACTTAACCCGATCGAAATAATTTTGATCCAACCGATTTTTTCTTTGAACACGATGCGGCTGAGGATCGCGGTCATGGCGGGGGAGCTGAATGCCAGCACGGTGGCAACCGCCGCGCCGTTGAATTGAACTGAGAAAGTCCACATCGAATTGAAGATCGCAAGCGTCAAGCCATAGAAGACCATGAACTTCCAATGCGAACGGTCGAGATGGAAACGTACGCGGCTGAAGAGCAAGAGTCCAACCAGCATGCCGAATGAAACGAATAGATCGCGCCAGAAGGCGAGTACCAACGATGGCAAAGCGTAGGTTCGGCTGAGATAGCTGATGAATACCCCGGTGGTTGACCATAAGACTGTGGCGATGAGCGCGATGAGATAGCCGCGTGAGTAGGATGATTGTTTTTGCAAAGTAGTTTCCGGTTAATGCATTGTTTAGGATCGATTTCAACGCGGCGATTATAACGGAACAACAGGTGTGCTATTGTGCTTTAAATCTCGATCTATTCGTATCGCTGATTCGGAAAGGTTGTTTATATGATATAAATCGCCCGAGTCATTCCACATACTATGTTCAAACGTTTGATCGTTAAAGCCGAACCCGCAAAAACTACTCCTGACTATGGAGAGATATCCATTTCCCAATTGATCGGGGATGTAAGTTTGTCTGTTTCCATCAAGGCTTTGAACAGCCTGCCTGAAAACCCAAAATTGCGTCTATATCGCACGTTGATACCGATTCAAGTCTTGGCAGAATTCGATATTAATCCGCGCACGTGGAAGAACCCCGATAAACTCCAACAGGTAAAACTCGAAGCGGAGCCGGGGAGTGACAAGGTCAGGATCACCGCGTGGTATGGGGATGATCCGCAGAATGAATTCTTTTATCTTGAGTTGGCAGACAATCAATATAGCGGCATTGACTTGAATTTTTTGATTGCCAATAATCCGCTCAGCGGAAAATATCGCACGGATTATGATGACGAAGGCAAAGAAACGCTCTTCGGCACGGTGCGTCGCAACTTGGCTGAAGAGCAAAGAGCCATGCAGGCTGGGCTTGCGCCCGGGCAGACTCGCGAAGGCTTGCGCTGTTCCAACATTGTGTTCAATCACGTTGAAACTTTTCTGACCATGATGGCGCATCACGCTTTCTTTCTCGAGCCGTTGACGTACGTCTCCGCGTGGATCTTTGAGCGGCGCGGCTTTGCTTATTCCAAAGGTCATCAATTGATGGATACCATCCACAAGGAATTTCAACCCGGCGGTGAACTCTACAAAGCTCTCGATGGCAGTACGCCTTTCCGCCAGCCGGAGCAGTGGCAGACGGTGCGCGGTCGCGCCTGGGCGACCCATGATGGCATCTTGCAAGTGCTTGACCGGAAATGGGATCAACTGAAAATGATTAAACAGGTCGGGCGGCAGGCGGGGGTCAATACTTTTCCCGATGCGCAGTATTAGGAGTCTTATATGCCTCAACGCTTTCAGATCACGCGCGCGGCAGAACTCGAGTCGCTTCAAGTGTTCCGCGATTTTATTTCGGATTGCTGTGCCAGCCACACCGTCCCGCATGCGACGGTGTTTGAGTTGAAGCTCGCGGTGGACGAAGCCTGTACCAACATTATCGAGCATGGATATAAAGGGATGGACCCCGGCTCGATCATCCTCTCCTTTCGCATCACCCCCGACCGGATCCTGGTCCAGATCACAGACTTTGGTCACATCTTTGAGCCGGCTGAGGCTCCGAAGCCGGATGTGGAAGCGGCGCTCGAAGACCGCGAGTTGGGCGGGCTGGGTCTGTACTTGATCTACCAGACCATGGACAATATCGATTATCAGTCATCCGATGACGGCAATACCTTAACCTTCACGAAATTTATCAAGTGAGAATAAAAAGATAATTATGCAGTTTCAAACCAATCCATATCTTGTCTGGCAATTGATCCCCGGCTTGATCCTCTTCGGGATCGGTCTCTATATTCAAAGCCGTCCGATCAAAAAACGGGAATCGAATGTGTTCTCACTGCTGATGTTCGGCGGGTCGCTTTGGGCGTTTGCCAATGCGATTCAATTGATTACTCCGAATGTAGGCTGGCAAAGATTTTGGAACGGCGTCACGTATTTGGGAATCATGATTGTTCCAACCACGTGGTTCCTATTGTCCGTCAAGCTGACTGGCTTTCTCCACGAACAGATTAAACGAATCGAACGCTGGCTGTGGATCCCGCCAGCGCTTTTATATCTTCTCCTACTGACAAGTGGACTGCATAAATTATTTTTTACATCCTTTGACACGGTCTTGATCGGCGGTTATGTCGCATTGAGGAACAATTACGGTCCGCTGTTTTATCTACACACCGGATATTCCTATGTGTTGATCATCTCTGGCATCGTCATGCTGGCGGTTTCGCTGATCACAAAGTTTAAGCAGTACGGTGTGCAGGCTTATGGGCTGATCGTGGGCGTACTGGCGCCGCTGGTCGGGAATGCGTATTTTCTGTTCGGCTCACCTCCGGCGGGCTTTCCCGACCCGACGCCGATCATTTTTACCGTTACGGGCGCCGCTTTTGCGTGGGCGATCTTTGGCGGTCATATATTGGAAGTGGTGCCGCTCGCACATGACACCATCGTGCGAAAACTTTCCACGGGCGTGTTGATCGTGGATTCGGAGAAAAATATCCGCGATATTAATCCAGCCGCGCTTGAAATGCTGGGTCTGCCTGCGCGATCCTATACCGGTGCTTCATTATCTGAATTGGCAAAAAGAAACTCCGTAATCGCCTGGACCGTGAGCGAAGCCTTGAATGATGCGATGCAAGACGACCAGGAATTACAGATCGCATTCCCTGAAACGCACCGTACATTCGATGTGCATATTTCTCATATCGGCGATCAGTTGGGGAACACAACCGGCTGGTTGATCCAGTTCAAGGATGTCAGTGAACAGAAACAGGCGGAAGAGGGCATGGTCACGGCTCAAAAAACATTGAAAGCCATCTTGAACACGCTGCCCGATAGTTTTTTTGAAGCCGATCCAAATGGCGTCATTACATATGCCAACCGTGCCTTTATCACGAATCTGGGCTTTTCAACATGGGAGGATGTGCAGGGTCAAAATTTCCGAAAGTTCACAGATCATAATTCTGTGCGCGAGATTTTTGAAAAATTCAAGCTGTTGTACGAAACCAAAAAGCCCTTGGAACCTTTTGAATATAACTACCGCACCAAAGATAGGGCTGTTTACATCGGTGAGACAACAGTTTCTCCCATCATGGATGGCGAGCGTGTGATCGGTTCGCGCGGTTTGATCCGCGATGTCACCGCCAGGGTCAATGCTGAAAAAGAGATCCTGAAACAAAAAGACCTGCTCGACAGCCTGTTGCAGCAATCACCGATCGCCATGGTCATTAACGATATGGATAAGAAGATCACGGTGATCAACCCGGCATTTGAGAAATTGTTCGGTTATTCGCAGGCTGAAGCGCTTGGAAAAAGTCTTAACGAACTGCTTGCCTCTGTAAGCGCCCCAGGTGAGATGGATGAACTTTCAACCATTATCATGAGCAAACGGGCGCTCCGGGAGAAGAAGTATAAAAGAAAAGACGGCAGCCTGGTGAATGTGGAAATATTTACCGCACCGTTCTTTGTGGGCGGGGAACGGTTCGGCTATCTCGCTTTTTATAATGATATTTCAGAACGCCTCAAGGCGGAAGCTGATTTGGAGAAAACCCAAAGTACCCTCAGTGCGGTTCTCGATACGCTGCAGGATTCGTACTTTGAAGCTGATCGAAATGGCATCATCACATTTGTCAACAGTTCCTTTTGGGATGTGACTGGCTATTCATCCAAGGAGGAAGTACTTGGTAGATCGTTCCGGCGTTTTGTTGCCCTGGATTCTGTGCGGTCTGTGTTCGAAAGATTTGAACGGCTTTACCAGACCGGTAAGCCGCTGGAGCCTTTTGATTACAACTATCGCCATAAAGACGGCAGTCTCTTTACGGCTGAAATGGTTGTCTCACCGGTCTTTGACGGCGGTCAAGTTGTCGGTGCGCGCGGTACCATTCATGACATTTCAGAGCGTATTCGATCTGCGAACGCGCTGAGTGAAGCCAAAGATGCGGCAGAAGCCCGCGCGCGTGACCTCGCTGCGCTTAATCACGTGGCTGAAACGGTCAACCAGTCACTAGACTTGAAGGATATCTTACAGTCAGTTTGCCGGGAGCTGGTTTCGATCTTTGAGATCCGTAATGCCGGTATTGGTTTGCTCACACCCGATGGGAAAAGTCTGGAGATCGTTGCCTTCCATGCCTTCGGCCCCAATGAGATGAGTGTTTTGGGAATGATATTGCCGGTTGAAGGAAATTCATCCTCGATGGAGGTGCTTGAAAAGAAGCGCACCGTCTTTATTCAGGATGCACAGAACGACCCGCGTACAAGTTCCATTGCCGATATTTCTAAAACCCGTGGGACGCGCTCGATCATGATCGTGCCGCTGCTGGCGCGCGGCGAAGCCATTGGCACGATCGGCATGCCCGCCAGAGACCCGGAGCATGTCTTTTCCCATGATGAAATTGAACTGGCAGAGACCATCGCCAGCCAGATCGCCGCGGCTGTAGACAATGCCAAACTGCACGCGAAAACTGAAACTGCCCTGGACGTTGCAGAACGAGACCTGGAAATTGGCCGCCAGATCCAATCCGGATTCTTCCCTGAGAGTCTGCCGCAAATTTCCGGCTGGGAGATCGCCGCTCATTTTCAGGCTGCGCGACAGGTGGCTGGCGATTTTTACGATGTGTTCCAATTCAGAAACTCAGCGTTCACCGCCTTTATTATTGCCGATGTTTGCGATAAAGGCGTGGGCGCCGCATTGTTCATGGTGTTATTCCGCAGTTTGCTGCGGGCGTTCAGTGAAATAAAAATAAACACGGATAATGTTCAAGAACAGCTTCTGAACATTATTGTGAACACGAACAATTTTATTGCCGAATATCATGGCAGATCCAATATGTTCGCCACCTTATTCTTTGGGGTCTTAGACCCTGATACCGGCATCATGAATTATGTGAATGGCGGGCATGAACCTCCGATCATCCTGAATAAGAGCGGAGCGGTCATTCAACGGTTGATGCCCACGGGTCCCGCTGTGGGCATGTTCCCTGAAATGAACTTCAAAGTGGCGCAGTATCACTTTAATGAGGGTGATTTCATGCTCGGCTTTACCGATGGGACCACCGACGCCCGCAATATGATGGGTGATCAGTTTACCGAAGAACGCCTGCTGAAAAACATCGCAGCGCCCTGGAGTTCGGTCTTCAGCATGTTGTTTGAATTGAATGTTGAACTGCAAAAACATATCGGCGAGCAAAAGCAATTCGATGACATCACGCTGATATCTTTCAGGCGTAAGTCGAGTCTGGACGGCGGCTCGCATGCAATTTGCCGAACGGCACACATTAATATTCTTGAAGAACTGCGGGGCTTTGTGGAAGCGGCTGCGGTTCACAGCGGGCTGAAGCCTCAGGATGTGTTTGCTTTCAAACTGGCAGTGGACGAACTCTGCACGAACATCATTCAATATGGGTATGCAGGCCGGGAGCCGGGATTGCTTTCCCTGACCTTTGAGGTTGAAGATAAGACTGCCAGGCTCATCATCCGGGATGATGGAAAATATTTTCCGCCGGAGCAGGCTAAACGTCCAGATATTGAAGCGGATTGGTCTGAGCGTGAAGTGGGCGGCTTGGGCATCTATTTTGTCCAGGAGCTGATGGATAATGTCACGTATAATCAGACTGGGCAGAACGTGAACCAATTCATCTTGGAAAAAAAACTTGACTTCGTCAAAATCAAACAAGGAGTAGGAAATTATGGAAATCCATGATCGGCAAGTTGACGGCGTTACCGTTATAGTCCTCAAAGGCAGCATTGACGCGATAACCTCTCCGAAGATCACCGAATTTATTCAGGCGCATATTGCCAGGGGCAATATCAAGCTTGTTGCTGATTTCAGTGGCGTGGATTACACCAGCAGCGCCGGGCTGCGGGTTTTATTGGGTGCCATCAAAGAAACGCGTGCGCGCGGCGGCGACCTGCGCCTGACCGGTATTCAGCCCGATGTGCAAAAGGTTCTAAATTTGAGCGGGTTTTCCAACATCTTGAAAAAGTATGATGATGTAAACGCCGCTGTGGCGAGCTATTCGTAATCAACTGGAAATGCTATTATGATGACGAACAACAACAAGCCGCGCGTCGCGCTTGTGATCGGATCGGGGAGTGTCAAATGCGCAGCGGCATTAGGATTGATGAAGGTGTTGGAGCGTGAACATATCGATGTGGATATGGTGATCGGCTGCTCCGGCGGTGCGATCTACGCTTCACTCATCGCTTTGGGCTGGCCCGTGCAACGAGCCATTGATACCACGCTGAAAATGTGGACGCGCGACGTTACCGCCAAACGCAATACCCGTGCGATCCTGCAGCTGGCATTGCCCTGGATCTTTAAATTCGACGAATCCTTTGGTTTGATCGATGACCGCATGATCAACCGTCGATTTAAGGATGGTTATGCAGGCGCCACATTTGCACAGACTCGCATTCCGCTCTTTGTGACGGCAACCGATCTTTATAACGGCGAACAAGTTGTGATCTCCGAAGGGATAATAGCGGAGGCGGTGCGTGCGAGTATTTCCATCCCGTATATCTTTCCGCCTTACAAACTGAACGGCAGATTTCTGATCGATGGCTACCAAAGCGACCCACTGCCCATCGGTGTTGCGATCAAGGAAGGCGCGGACATCATCATTGCCATGGGTTTTGAAAGTCCCTATCAGGAGCAGGTCACGTCGTTGATGCGCTACAACTATCAGATCAGCAGTGTGACATCCAACAATCTGCTCAAGGCAAATTATGCCTTCCATAACCTGGCGCATCACTCCGAGATCATTCCCATTATCCCTGAATTCATCCACCGTATTAAACTCTTTGATACCGATAAGATCCCCTACGTCATTGAAGAAGGTGAGCGTGCGGCGGAAGCGCAATTGCCATATCTCAAAGAGTTATTGGGTAAATAAAACGCCATGAAAAAACACATTGCGCTGGTGATCGGCTCCGGCGGCATTAAGTGTGCTGCCGCCATTGGGTTGTGGCGTGTGCTTCAAGAGGAAAATATACAAGTCGACAGTATGGTGGGGTGCAGCGGCGGGAGTATTTACGGCGCTGCGATCGCGAATCATTTCGATACTGATGAAATGCAGGACTTATCCCGGGTCTTGTGGACCAGCGAAATCATGCAGGGCTACACTGAGAATTTGAAAGCCAGCAAAGATGGAACCCTGCGCTTCAACGAACGCAGCGGGCTGGTGAATGATTCGGTCTTGAACGGCACGCTCCAGAAAGTCTTCGGCGAAACAAAATTTTCCGATCTGAAAATGCCCTTCAAAATTGTCGCGACCGACCTGCTTACCGGTGATAAAGTCACACTTTCTGATGGTAATGTCTTCGATGCGATGCGCGCCAGCCTGGCGATCCCGATCATCTTCCCACCCTGGGAAGTGAATGGACGCCTGCTCATTGACGGCGCGGCTTCCGATCCGTTGCCGATCGATGTTGCCATTCAAGACGGCGCAGAGATCATTATCGCGATGGGTTTCCCGCTCGATTACCGCAGCCGCTTCCGTTCGATGACCGCTGTGCAGGAACAATTGAACAGCATCTACATGAATAATATCCTTACCTCCACCTACGCATTTTACAACCTTGCGCATCATGCCGAGATTTTTCCCGTCATCCCTGAGTTTGACGGGACGCTCTCTATGTTCGATGTAGACAAGATCCCCGCTGTGATCGAACGCGGTGCCGAAGCCGCCCGTAAACAACTGCCGCACATCAAGAAATTGCTCGCGAGTTTATAGAAAATAAAAAGAGCCGCTTCAACAGCGGCTCTTTTTATTTTGTGCCCATGGAGATTCGAATAACATCTCCCCTGAGGAGACACTGGTTTGGAAAATAAAAAAGCCATCTTGCGATGACTTTTTTGTGCCCCCATGGAGATTCGAACTCCAGTTTGGGCCTTGAGAGGGCCCCGTCCTGGGCCTCTAGACGATGGGGGCGTCTAGCCAAAAGCGTGCGGGATTGTATCATCCCATAAATCAATCGTCAACAAGCGTACCCGCAGTCCCGTGGACGAGAAAGGCGTGTATTTCGCCCGGTCCATGCACGCCGATGGTGTGGACACTTTCGATGTCGCCGGTGGCTGATGGACCCGTAATGAAGACGGCGGATTTTGTATCGCGTACTAAATGTATCGCATTCTCCAAAGATGGATATAGATCGGATGTATGTAAGACAGCGAGATGGATTTCGGACAGCAGCGATGCATGCAGCGGACTGCCTTCTCCATCCGCTTCCAACATGGACCCGGTATCTGCC
Organism: Anaerolineales bacterium; assembly: GCA_043767565.1. Lineage (GTDB taxonomy): Bacteria > Chloroflexota > Anaerolineae > Anaerolineales > Villigracilaceae > Defluviilinea. The sequence continues at coordinate 8,471 of JAYUGV010000377.1, read as the reverse complement.
AGCCCACAAATCGCCTTTGTCACACCGACGCGAATCGTTGGGTCTGGTTCTTGGCTGAAGGTGATGCCCGCTTTCGCTAAAGCGGATTCATCCAAAACGTTGGGCTCCAGATGAATATGATTGATATTTCGCGAGCGTAGAAAATCAATGATCGATTGCGTGAGATTTTCGGCGTGATGGACATGTCCATGAATGGCGGTGAGTTCTTCGGTGAAGCGTTCGACTTTCTGGAGTGCAGGAGCTTGCTCCTGCATGGTTTTGGATGCAACCTGCTCTTTTTGCGAACTTTTGTTTTGTAAGTGATTAACCGACAGCAAGCTGTCGGACTCCAGAAAACTCTCTCGAAATGTTTTCCCTGCAAAGCGTGGCAAATCCTTGCTATAGCCCCAGCCTGTGAATGCAGGCATATGAACATACTGGCTGAACGGCGCAAAAAGAGAAGTTCCCAGCCAGGCGAATTTTTGGGATAAAGCAAACAGCCTTGGGTGAGTCGCGATGCGGCTATATATCTGTAAGAAAGTTTTGCTCATCGAAGAAAGTCCACTGTCACCCTCACCCCTAGCCCCTCTCTCTAAGGGAGAGGGGGATTCGCCTGCTCTCACGCGCATCAACAATTTTGGGAGATCAATATCAACGGGACAGGCATCCTTGCACGCGCCGCACAGCGATGAGGCTTGTGCGAGCGGGACAAATTCACTCCCGAACAAGCCCGCGGAGATGACGGACCCGATCGGACCGGAGTACACACTTTTATACGCATGTCCGCCGATCTCGCGAAAAACCGGGCAGGCATTGAGACACGATCCGCAGCGGATGCAATACAGCGATTCTTTGAGCGGCGAGTTGCGGAGGCGGGTGCGTCCGTTATCGAGGATGATGAAATGTCGTTCTTGACCGGGCAGTGGACTTTGAATGATCTGCGTGTACACGCTGAGTTTTTGACCCGTGGCAGAGCGGGGGAGCAGGGAGAGCATAAGGGCAAGATCATCGAGGTTGCGGACGATGCGTTCCATGCCGATCAGCGCAATGTGGATCGGCGGCAGGGTGGTGATCATGCGTCCGTTACCTTCGTTGGTAACGAGGCACAGCGAGCCGGTTTCTGCAACGATAAAATTCGCGCCGCTAATGCCGACATCGGCTGTTAGGAAAACTTCGCGCAATACTTTACGCGCGGTGTTCGTGAGTGTGGGAATATCTTCGGTGTAGGGGATGCCGAGCTTTTCATGAAAAAGTTGACCGACATCCTGCCGCCGCAAGTGCAAGGCGGGCGTAATGATATGGCTGGGTTTTTCATTGCGAAGCTGCACGATGTATTCGCCGAGGTCGGTTTCGACGACTCTAACATTCTCTTTTTCAAGCGCGTGATTGAGGTTGATCTCCTCTGAGACCATGCTCTTTGATTTAGCGACAAGAATTGGGGACGCTGATGAACGCTGATGAACGCTGATTTCTTTTTGATTTTCTTCGCGGTCTGTGTGCCTTTGCGGTAAAGATCTTGCGATGTTCAATACGATCTGGATCGCTTCATCAGAATCTTTCGCGCGATGGACAACGACCCCATTTTGAGTTGCCTTGGCAATGAATTGATCAAGATATTGATCGAGATGCTCAATGATCTCAGCGCGGACGGCGTGCGCTTGCTGTCTGCGCTCTTTCCAATCAGGCAGGGATGTAAGCGCGTTGATACGCTTGGTGACGCGGCGTTCCGCGTTTACATCGAGGGCGCTTTGAAGAGTCTGGTTAGCCAGCGATTTGCGAATACGTGTGCGGAACCGATCACTGTTCACTGGTCATTCCCCGAGCGCTGAGCCAGCACTTCCGCGATATGTACCACTCGCTGCGCCTTCTTCTGTCTGTGCAGTCCGCCTGCGATGTGCATGCGACAGCCCGCTTCAGCAATTACCAGAGTTGGTGATTCTGTCTTATCGAGATTACCGATTTTGCGTTTCAAAAATTCTGCTGAAAGCTCGGGATGTTCCAGCGAGAAGATGCCGCCGAAGCCGCAGCAATCTTCTGCCGCTGGAAGATCCACAATCTGTGCGCCTTTGACATTTGCCAATAATTCACGCGGCTGGCTGTCGATGCGCATACCGCGCAAAAGATGACAGGATGGATGATAAGTCAATGTTCCATTCCATTGTGCGCCAAGGTCTGTGACACCAAGTTGATCGACGAGATATTCAGTGAATTCAAAGACACGTTTGCCCAAGGCTTGTGCGCGTGGCAGCCAAATTGGATCATCAGCAAAGAGTTCAGGATAACTATGTTTGAGCATGTGCGCACATGAACCAGATGGCATCACAATATCGCCCGTCGTTTTTTCGAACACGCGGATCATATGTTCCACCATTGGGCGCGCGTCTGATCGCAAACCAGCGTTGAAGGCGGGCTGTCCGCAACAGGTTTGGTCGGGGGCGAAGTCCACGTTAATGCCAAGGCGATGGAAAATGTCTACGATGGCTTGACCAGTTTGCGGGTAGAAAGAATCGACGAGGCAGGTGATGAAAAGTTGAACGTGTGTCATGAGTCAATTCTAATCCTGAATCGATTCTAAAATCCAAATTCTCGAATCCTGAAAGTTTGGTATGATTGCGCGCTATGACTACTTTTAAAACGAAACTTCCCAAGCCTTTTGATCTACCCAAGCGCATCGAGCGCCTTGGCGAACTTGCTTACAACTTATGGTGGACCTGGCAACCCGAAACCGGACACCTTTTCGGCAAGCTTGATTATGATATGTGGGAGCGCCTCGGTCACAACCCGATCCGGCTCCTGCGTGAGATCCCGCGTTCGCGTTTGGGTCAGGCTGTGAAGGATAGTGAATATCTGGCGTTATACGATCGTATCTTTGAAAGTTTCGATGCGTATTTTGCTGAAGAGCAGACGTGGGCGCGTCAGACTCATCCTGAATTTGATTCGCGTCAAATTGCCTATTTCTCAATGGAGTTTGGTCTGCACGAAACCCTGCCGATCTATTCGGGTGGTCTCGGTGTGTTGGCAGGCGACCATTTGAAGGAAGCCAGTGATCTCGGTTTGCCATTAACTGCCATCGGCTTCATGTATGCTCAGGGATATTTCACACAACGCATCAGCGAAGACGGCTGGCAGGAAGCTTTGAATAATCCGTTATTGTTTGAAGACCTGCCCGTGCTGCCGGTGCTTGGTGAGGATAAGCGGCGCGTTACGCTCGAGGTTGAATTCCCGGATCGTAAGATCGCGTTGCAAATTTGGGAAGCGCGTGTGGGACGTGTCCCTTTGTATTTGCTTGATTCAAATGTAGAAAGCAATTCAGATGATGACCGTTTGTTGACTGCACGTTTGTATTGGTCTGATCTTGACCGCCGCATTATGCAGGAAGTTTTGTTGGGGATCGGTGGTGTGCGTGTGTTACGCAAATTGGGATACAACCCGGCGGTCTGGCATATGAACGAAGGTCACGCCGCTTTCCTGATCCTTGAACGCACGCGAGAATTGGTTGCAAAAGGTGATACGTTTGAGACTGCCATCGCCAAAACGCGCGGACAGAATGTTTTCACCACGCATACGCCCGTCCCGGCAGGCAATGATGAATTCCCGTTGTGGTTGATCGAAAAATATCTCGGAGCGATCTGGCCGCAATTGGGTCTGACGCGTGAGCAATTCTTTGACCTTGCGCGTCACCAGCATGGACATAGTGAAACCTTCAGCATGGGCATATTGGCTCTGCGTAACTCGAACGGACGCAATGGTGTCTCTGAACTGCATAGTGAAGTCTCACGCAAGATGTGGAACTTCCTATGGAGCAATAAGAGCGAAAAGGATGTGCCGATCATCCATGTGACGAACGGCGTCCATACTGCGAATTGGATGGCGCGTCGTCTGAGGGTGCTGCTGGATGTACATTTAGGTAAAGATTGGATGGATCATCTTGATGACCCCAAGCTTTTGGCTGAGATCGAGTTGATCCCTGATAATGTATTGTGGGAGGTGCGTCTGCACCTCAAACGCAAACTCGCTTTTTATCTGCGCGAACGCGTGCGCGAACGTTGGACGGCGGGCGGCTTCCACCCGGTGCAGGTGGTTTCATCGGGTGTGTTGATTAACCCTTATGCGTTGACAATCGGTTTTGCACGGCGTTTTGCCACGTATAAGCGTGCCAACTTGATGATGCGTGATCTGGATCGTTTATTGGAGATTGTGAACCGCCCGAATAAACCAGTGCAAATTATCTTTGCAGGCAAGGCGCATCCTGCTGATGAGCCGGGCAAGCAATTGATCCAGCAGGTGTATCGTACGGTCAAAAAAGCAGAGACAGGTGGACGCATTATCTTTCTTGAAGATTACGATATGAACCTGGCGCGCTACCTCGTCCAGGGCGTGGATGTGTGGATGAACACGCCGCGCCGTCCGCTGGAAGCGAGCGGTACCTCGGGTATGAAAGCCGCGCTCAATGGCGCGTTGAACTTCTCGGTGTTGGACGGTTGGTGGCGTGAATCTTATAACGGCCGCAACGGCTGGGCGATCGGCGAAGACCGTGACTACGAATCCAGTGACGCGCAGGATGCCAAGGATGCCGGTGATATTTACAATATCCTCGAAAACGAGATCATCCCCTTGTATTATGACCGCGACCCGAAAGAAATTTCACACGAATGGATTGCGCGTATCAAGGATAATTTGAAGACAAATATCCCGCAATTCTCCACGCGCCGCATGGTGAAGGAATACGTGGAGAAGTTGTACGTGAAGGCATTGAAATAAATTCGCGCTGAGTGGAGGGTCGAATGTAATTTGAGACCCGTAGTCGAAGCGTCCCCGCCCCAACGGAGAAAACATGGTTCCTGAAATTACTGTTACAGAACTTTCCGAGAAATTGAAATCAGAGGATGCGTTTATCTTATTGGATGTGCGCGAAATGAACGAATTGAACTACGCTAAGTTAACAGATCACAGGCTTGAGGTCACACCGATGAGCCAACTGGGGCGTGAAGGTCCGGATGCGCTATCCGAGGCAGTCAAAGCCCAAGCCGTGCCTATTTATGTAATGTGCCACCACGGCAGCCGTAGCATGCAGGTCACGGCATGGCTGGTGCAGCAGGGCTGGCAGAATGTCTTCAATGTGCGCGGGGGCATTGATGAATATGCTCGGAAAGTCGATCAAACGATCGGGTTTTATTAGGGGATAACGTAGACAAGTATACAAGTAGACACGGAAACAAGAAGAGCCTCCCAGATATTTGGAAGGCTCTTCTTTATTCACGTGTTTACTAACTCACTGATCTTACACAGCTTGGCTCAAAGGCGGTCTCTGACCGCCGTGTTTTACAGGTTACATCGCAGGGTCACAGACCCTGCGAGAGCATAGTACGTGTTTACCTGTTTACTTGTGTACCTGTCTACTTGTTTACGCCCCGCCAAACACAAACTGCCCGTTCTTATAAAACAATTCGCCATCCACAGTGATCTCTGCGTCCTTGCGCATATCGCAGATCATATCCCAGTGGATCGAAGATTTATTCTTTGAACCAGTTTCCGGGTAGCCTGCGCCGAGCGCCATATGGAATGTCCCGCCGATCTTTTCGTCGAAGAGAATGTTGCCGGTGAATTTGTTGATGTCAAAATTTGTGCCGATGGCGAACTCGCCGAGATGACGTGAGCCTTCGTCTGATTCGAGCATCTTGACCAGATAACCCTGATTCTTTTCGGCTTTGGCAGTATCTACGCGTCCGCGGTTGAAGATCAACTCCGCGCCATCGACTGCCACACCGCCGTAGATGGCGGGATAGGTAAATTTCACCCAGCCGTTGACCGAGTCCTCGACAGGTCCCGTGAAGATTTCGCCATCCGGCATGTTGTAAACGCCGGTTGAATTACTGAACTTGCGACCTTTGATCGAAAGGGTTAAGTCCACATTCGGTCCGCGCAAGGTGACCACATCTTTACCCGCCAGAAAATCAATTGCCTTTTGTTGACCAGCAGCAGTGCCTTGCCAGAACGCGATGGGATCATCTTCGTTGGCATGGATCGCGCCGAAGACAAAGTCTTCGTAATCCTTCAGACTCATACCAGCATCTTGTGCGTATCCATCGGTGGGGTAGAGGGTGGTGACCCACTTGAACTTGCCCTCGCCGCCGCGCCGCATTTGGGCTTCGGTAATGGAGCTGGTCGCTTTGCCGCGCCGCTGCGCCTTGACCGGGTCCACGCTGGAGGTAGCACGTGTATTCGTCGCTGAGTGAACGCGGATGCGCCCTTCGAACTGGTCATAGGCAACTTTGTGAAAGGTCGGGATAAAATCGAGCTGGTTATCGTTGGCATACGTGAGGTACATATCATCCTGAATGAACGGCACCATGCCTGGGAAACTCACCAACGGGTGCGGGATGCCGCCTTTTTCCAGGATCTGGATATATAACTCACGCACCAACGGCTCAGCGGCCGTCGTTGCCTCGATCAGGATGCGATCGCCGGGCACAACGCGTGCCGAATGCTCCACCAATACTTTTGCAAATTTCTGAACTCGTGAATCAGCCACGAAATTACTCCTACTTCGTAATGAATATGCTCAAATTATATCATTCCTACTTGGGGTATACTCCCAATGCAACGAATCTCCAATTTCCAATCGTAAATTCAAAATCGTCAATCGAAAACTTGTACTGAGCAAGGTCGAAGTATCGAAATGAAACAACTCCTTCAAAACATAAAAACCGGAAAAGCAACCATTGAAGATGTGCCCGTACCAACTCCCAAAGAGGGACAGGCACTCGTCAAGATAGAAGCCAGCCTCGTCTCGGCGGGGACCGAGCGTATGGTCGTCGAGTTCGCTGAAAAGAGTCTGGTCGGCAAGGCGCGCTCGCGTCCTGATCTCGTCAAGCAGGTCATTAATAAGGCGCGGCGCGAAGGCTTGGTCAATACCGCGCAAGCCGTCTTCAACCGTCTCGATTCGCCAATGGCGCTGGGATATTCCTCCGCGGGCACGATCGTTGCGCTGGGCAAAAACATGCCGGGCTTCAAAGTCGGTCAGCGCGTGGCGTGTGCGGGCGGCGGCTTTGCTGTCCATGCTGAATACAACGTTGTGCCGCGCAACCTGCTCACGCCCCTTCCCAAAAAAGTTGATTTTGAATCCGCCGCGTTCACCACTCTCGGCGCGATCGTGTTGCATGGCTTTCGATTGGCTGAGCCGCAGCTCGGTGAGAATGTTGTCATCATTGGGATGGGGCTCCTCGGACTCCTCGCCGGGCAGATCGCGACCGCCGCGGGATGTAATGTCCTGGGCATCGACATTGACCCCGCCCGCCTCGCCCTCGCTTCTTCACTTGGACTTCAAGCTGTCTCACGTCAACACGCCGTCGATTCAGTCCAAGCCTTCACCGCCAACCGCGGCTTCGATGTGGTTCTCATCTGCGCTGACACTTCATCCAATGATCCGGTTGAACTGGCAGGTATCATTGCTCGTGACCGCGCGCGTGTTGTAGCAACCGGCGCAGTTGGATTAACCATCCCGCGCAAAATCTACTACGAAAAAGAGATCTCCTTCATCAACTCGCGTTCCTACGGACCAGGCCGCTACGACATCAACTATGAAGAATACGGACAGGATTATCCGCTCGGCTACATCCGCTGGACGGAAGGTCGCAACTTCGAAGCCGTCGTGGATTTGATAGCGAAGGACAAACTCAAAGTCAAGCCGCTCATCACGCATCGTTTCCCCATTGATAAAGCGACACAGGCATATGAAGTTATTACTGGGAAGAAGAAAGAAGATTTTCTGGGCGTATTGCTGACATACCCATCAAAGACCGCAGACCACCGACCGCAGACCACGGTTCGTTTTGAAGCCGCCGTCAGTCGTCAGCCGTCAGCGGTCGTGAAGTTGGGTGTCTTGGGAGCAGGCTTGTTTGCCAACGCCATCCTCCTTCCTTCCATAAAAAAAGCTGGTGACATCCAACTCATCGGCATCGCCTCCTCAGGCGGACTCCACGCCCAGCACTCCGGTAAAAAATTCGGCTTCCAATATGCCACCTCCAGCGATGACGAGATCATCAACGATCCGAACATCAATACCGTTGCCATTCTCACACGTCATGACTCGCACGCTGATTTGGTTGTTAAGGCGCTCAAAGCAGGCAAGCATGTTTTTGTTGAGAAACCATTGGCGATCAACAGTAAACAGTTATCAGTCATTAGTAAACAGTTATTGAAAACTGATCATTGTTTACTGATGACTGGTTTCAATCGTCGCTTCGCCCCTCTCGCTGAATCGCTCCACACCTCACTATCCATGCTTCACGAACCTAAACACATCCACTATCGCGTCAACGCCGGACCCATCCCTCTCAATCATTGGACTCAAGACCCAGCCATCGGCGGCGGACGGATCATCGGCGAAGCCTGTCACTTTATTGACTTCATCACTTTCCTTGTTGGCGACTCGCCTATTTCAGTAACAGCGCATGCCTTACCCGATGGCGGCGCCGTCCTGAGCTCGTCGA